>JAKLKY010000025.1:0-4737 GCA_023150415.1 Alphaproteobacteria bacterium
GGCAAGGAGGCGCTGGAGGCCGTTCATTCCGGCCGCTATGGCATTCTCATCACCGATTTGCACATGCCGGAAGTGGACGGCTATCAGCTGGTGGAGCGTATCCGAAAGGAAGAAGAGAAATCCGGCAAGCATTTTCCCGTCATCGTTCTAACGGCCGATGTGCAGATGGCCCAGCGCGAAACATATATGCGCTATGGTTTTGATGAATGCTTGTTAAAGCCTGTGTCGCTGGGGCAGTTCAAGCGTTTGCTGATCCGTTGGGGATTGCTGAAGGAAGAAGAGAAAATTGAAGAGACAAAGAAGGAAGAAAAACTCGCATCCGGTTCGGCTGTGGATCGCGATGCGATGATCGAGCAGATGGGCGCCTTTGATGATAACGCGATTGAGATGCTGGGCATGTTTGTGGAGATGACGGCGCCCCTGATTGACAGGGTTAAGAATGCATTTGCGCATGGCGACCAGCATGATCTGGCCGAGGCCGCACATTCGCTCAAAGGCGCGGCGCGTTCGGCGTGTTGTAATGCGCTGGGCGATGTTGCTGCGCGCTTGCAAGATGAGAGCGAAAAACTTCTGGCGACGCAGGCGATGATCGACGACGTGTTGCGCGAATTCGCGCGAGCCGAGGGGGAGATCAAGGCTTTGCAGTCAGACACGTCAAAACGCCGTGCAGCGTCTTGATTTCCTGCGAACTCAGCTGACCGCGCAGCAGTGCATTGCGCAAATTGCGTTTCATGATTGGTTTGTTGCCCTCTGTTTTGAAAAAATCCCTGTCTTCCAGTATCGACAATAGCCGCACAATGAATTCATCGAATTCCTGATGCGGTGCGGGGGGATCTATAGCCGTCGCAAAAGAATGCACATGCGCGGCTTCGGTCTGCATCCATTCATAGGCGACAATGTTTACGGCTTGCGCAAGGTTCAGCGACGGAAAATCCACATCCACCGGGATGTGCGCCAGCAAATGCGCATGGTTCAGCTCGTCATTCTCCAGCCCTGTGCGCTCCGGCCCGAACAGGATGCCGATTCTTTGTCCCTGCAAGGCGCGGTCCTTGGCTTCGGCAATCGCTGCGCGAACGGGCAGGGCTGGCTTGGCCATGTCGCGCTGTCGTGCGGTGGTGGCCAAAATAAAGTGATAATCACTCAGCGCCGTTTTAAGATGATTAAAGACACGCACCGGCGGCATATGGGCGAGCGCGCCAGATGACATGCGCTCAGCCTCAGCCGAGGGCCAGGGATCACGCGGCGCAACGAGGCATAAATTATTCAAACCAAAATTCGCCATCGCGCGCGCCGCCGCACCAATATTTTCTGCCATTTGCGGGCGAATCAGGAGGATATCTGGCCAGGTGCCTACCATCGCAACCGGTGATTTTTCTTGCCTTTTCTTCATGCAGTTTGTATAGTCTAGACCGTAGCAAATTGAAATGGAGAAGTCGGATGATGCGTGCTGAACAAAATACGCGGAATCTTCTGCAACAAGCGGCTCAACCCTTCAATATTATTGAAGAGTTCGCGGCGCTGAACCCCAAGCGCAAAATCCTGCTCTGCGATCATCTGTTCTTCGAAGGCCCGGCCACGTTTGAAAAGACGGTGCAGCTCCTGTGGCCCGAATCCACCGCCTCCGACAGCAACAAGCTGGAAAAATTTCTTGTCCTGCTGCGCAAGACAGCGGTTTAATCTACTCTAAATGCTCTTCTTTAAGCCGCCTTGCGGGTCAGCAGGCGTTCGCGGGCCTTGTCGGGGCCGATCAGCAGCAGCATCTGTGCCAGTTCCGGCCCATGATCCATGCCGGTCAGCGCGCGACGCAGCGGCATGAACAGATCCTTGCCTTTGCGGCCGGTCTTATCTTTGATGATATTCGTCCATTCTTGCCATGTTTTCTCGCTCCACGGCGCGGGGGGCAGTAGGGCCGCGGCCTGTTCCAAAAACGCCGGGTCGTCGACCACAGGTGTTACGGGCCCGTGCGCGACTTCCCACCAGGCCTGAATATCCTTCAACCGTTCCAGATTGGGCCGCACGGCGCTCCAGAACCCTTCATCCATTCCCTCTTTTATTTCACATAATCCAATATTCTTTAAGCGTTCTTGAACGGTGGGGAAGTCGCTGTGGTGAAGGATCTTCGCATTCAGGCGTACCAGCTCCTCCGCATCGAATTTCGGCGTCGCGCGGGAGAATTTATCAAAGCCAAAACTCTCGATCAGGGGCTGCAGCGACGTGAAGGGTTCGATGGGGTCAGAGGTGCCGAGGCGCGCCAGCAGGCTATTGACGCTCATGGGCTCCAGCCCTTCCTGATCGCGGATGTCGAGAATGCCTAGCGAGCCAATGCGCTTGGAGAGTTTCTCGCCCTCCGCCCCGGCGATTAGCGGCAAATGCGCGAAAGCGGGTGGGGTGGCCCCCATGGCCTCGAACATCTGAATATGCGTCGCCGTGTTGGAGACGTGATCTTCCCCGCGCACGATATGCGTGATGGCAAAATCCACATCGTCGATGACGGAGCACAGATGATAAAGCGGACTACCATCTTCGCGGATCACGACGGGGTCAGACAGATCCGCGCCGTTAAAGCTGACCGGCCCGCGGATCAGATCCTCCCCGCCAGTGCGGTGCGCGGCCTTCGGATTCATATTTGCTTTTTTGCGCGGGCGTCAGGCTAAGGGCAAAGCGGTCATAGATCGGCGGTCTGCCACGCGAGAGTTGCGTCTTGCGCTTGAGTGCCAGTTCTTCCGCCGTCTCGTAACAGGCATAAATGCGCCCGGCTTCTTTCAGTTGCGCGATTTTTACATCGTAATGCGCCTGACGGTCTTTTTGATTGGCTTTGTGATCCCAGCTCAGGCCCAACCAGCTCAGGCTTTCCTCGATGGCGCGTTCATATTCGATTTTCGAGCGCTCGCGGTCCGTGTCGTCGATTCGCAGCAGGAATTTACCACCGTGATGCCGCGCGCACAGCCAGGTAATCAGGGCTGTGCGGGCATTGCCGATATGCATCATGCCGGTGGGGGACGGAGCGAAACGGACGTGAACGGTCATGGTTTTTGTTGTTGGTTTTTGGTAATACAAAAGAGGTACTAAATCACAAAATTGTCAGGAAATTCAATAACTCATTTGCAAATTTCTAAAACCGTTTGGTCGGCCAGTAATTGCATTGTGTCAAAGATTTTAATCCGCGGGTGATGGGGTATTAAGGCTTGCAAATCTGTGCAGGCCAGAAGAACCGTTGGAATTTCCTGGGTATCAAACTCTTGGATTATATCTATAAGTTCCTGCCTGTGTCTGTGGGAATATTGGCCCGTGACAAGCCCAAAAATCATTTTTGCTAGTTTTGCTTGTTGCAATCCGGAAGGGATGTGACAGGAAATGCCCTGATTTTGGAAGGCGTTTTGATAAAATCCACTTTCCAGCGTTATATTGGTGGCGATCAATCCAACATTATTTAAATTATATTTGCGGGCAAAGTCAGTCACTACATCGACGACGCTAATGAAGGGAATAGAAACGCTTTGCCTAATTTCTTGCGCATAACGATGCAAAGTGTTGCATGGCATGACAAGAAAATCCGCGCCTGCTTTTTCTAAAATTTGGGCTGATTGGGTCAGGTAAGGAATATATTGATCTACATTCATGCCGCGAAGAAGCGCATCTTCTTCCGTTTGATACGGCATAGGAATGTTGTTGATAAGCATGTTCGGACGATGTTCGCGGGCAAAGCGCTGGCACTGCGCCACAATCGAGAGATAAAACTCCGCTGTGGTTTCCGGTCCCAAGCCGCCAATAATGCCTACAGTTCTCATTTTGATATGTTTCTAACAAACGAGGATATTAATCAATATAAAAACCTATTCGTCATTGGATAACGCCGATCACGGCCGAAAGCGCGCGTGGTGATTTTGGGGCCGGGGGCGGATTGGCGGCGCTTGTATTCCGCGCGTTTGAGCAGGGTGCTGACACGCTCCACCGTCTGCAGATCATGCCCCCGCGCGGCGAGATCGCCGATGCCCAGATCTTCCTCGATCAAACCATGCAAAATCTCATCCAGCACGTCATAGGGGGGCAGGGTGTCCTGATCTTTTTGGTTGGCTTTCAGTTCGGCTGTGGGCGCTTTAGTTAAAATGCGCTGCGGGATGACCATCCCTTGCGCATTGCGCCAGGCGCAGAGTTTATACACCAGCGTCTTATACACGTCTTTCAGCGGATTGAACCCGCCGCACATATCGCCATAAAGCGTGGCATAACCTGTGGCCATTTCCGATTTGTTTCCTGTGCTTAGCAACAACGCGCCGCTGGCGTTGGACAGACCCATCAGGATCACCCCCCGCGCGCGCGACTGGATATTCTCGAACGTCACGGGCGGCGCATCAACCGGCATGGTGGTTTTCAGCGCCTGCACTGCCGGTTCAATGGAGATGGTTTCCAGTGTGATATTCAGATTGTCTGCCAGCGCCCGCGCATCGTCCTTGCTGTCATGCGAAGTGAATTCCGAGGGCAACATCACCGCACGCACGCGCGCCGGGCCCAGCGCATCCACCGCCAGCGTCGCCACCAGCGCGCTGTCCACGCCGCCGGACAGGCCCAGAAGAACGCCGGGGAAATTGTTTTTCGTGACGTAGTCTTTGAGAGCGAGTTTGAGGGCTGCATAAATGAGGCCCTCATCCTCCGGGAGAGGGAGGGGCCCATGCGAAGCATGAGAGGGCCAAGCCCAGGTCAGGATATCCTCCTCAAAAAACTTTCCCTGAACGATGA
>JAKLKY010000025.1:4747-24934 GCA_023150415.1 Alphaproteobacteria bacterium
TCACGAACGAGCCGCCATCGAACACCAGATCATCCTGCCCTCCATAGAAATGCGCATAAATGAGGGGTAATCCCGTTTTTTGCACGCGGTCCTGCGCTTGCTTAAGGCGGCGCTGATGCTTGGTAGCATCGAAGGGACTGGCATTGGGAACGATCAAAATCTCTGCGCCTTGCGCTTTTAAATATGCCGCGACATCGGTAAACCACATGTCTTCACAAATCATCACCCCCAGCGCATGGCCGCGGAACAAGATGGGCTCGGGCAGTGGGCCGGCGGAGAAAACACGCCTTTCATCAAAAACGCCATAATTAGGCAGATGGTGTTTGCAGGTGATCGCCCGTGTTTGCCCGTGTTCAATCAAATGCGCGGTATTATAAATCCGGCCATTGATACGCCAAGGTGTTGTCACCAGCGCAGCCGATTGAAATGTGACGCTGTCTTGTTTTAGACGCTCCATAACGGATTCGATTCCATCCATGAAGGACGGTTTCAGAACAAGATCTTCGGTTGGATAGCCGCTGAGAATAAGCTCGGGAAAAATCACCAGATCAGTCTTGGCTGTCTGCCATACATCCAGAATTTTCTGGGCATTGCCTGACAGGTCACCGACGGTGGGATTGATCTGGGCGATACTAAAGGTGAGCGACATCAAGATCACTCCCCTGCGGCTGCGGGCACGGGGGCAACGGGATTTACGCCTCGCGCCGCTTTTAGCTCATCGGCGACCAGAAACGCCAGTTCAAGCGCCTGATGCGCATTCAAGCGCGGATCGCAAAACGTGTGATAGCGGCTGGAGAGATCCTCATCTGTAATCGCTTCACGCCCGCCGATACATTCCGTCACGTTCTGGCCGGTCATCTCGAAATGCACACCACCGGCATGAGTACCTTCGGCTTTATGCACGGCGAAGAACGATTTTACTTCACTCAGGATATGATCAAAACGCCGCGTCTTGTAACCGCTGGCGGCGGTGATGGTATTGCCATGCATGGGATCAGAAGCCCATACGACGGTATGTCCCTCGCTTTTTACCGCACGCACCAGAGGCGGCAGATACGCGGCCACTTTCTCATGCCCCATGCGCGCGATCAGCGTCAGGCGGCCGGGAATATTCTGCGGGTTCAAAATCGCGATCAGGCGCAGTAAATCATCACGTTTAAGATCGGGTGCGCATTTTATCCCAATGGGGTTTTTGATGCCGCGCAAGTATTCCACATGTGCATGGTCGATCTGACAGGTGCGTGCGCCCAGCCACAGAAAATGCGCTGACGTATCGTAATGATCGCCTGTCAGGGAGTCGATACGCGTCAGGGCCTCTTCATAGGGCAGTAAAAGTGCCTCATGCGAGGTGTAGAATTCCGTCTCGCGCAGGGCTGCCGCTGTTTCGCTGCTGACGCCGCAAGCAGCCATAAATCGCAGCGCATCGTCAATGCGGTCGGCCAGGGCGCGGTATTTTTTACTCGTTGCATCGCCTTCGACGAACTCCAGGTTCCAGCCATGCACACGGTGCAAATCGGCATAGCCGCCATGCGCGAAGGCACGCAGCAAGTTCAGTGTCGCTGCCGATTGGTGATAGGCCTTGAGCATGCGCTGCGGATCAGGCTGGCGCGCTTCAGGTGTAAACTCATAACCGTTAATAATATCACCCCGGTAGCTTGGAAGGCTCTGGCCATTTCGCGTTTCTATGTCGCTCGATCGCGGCTTGGCAAATTGTCCTGCAATCCGCCCCATTTTGACGACGGGCAGAGATCCGGCATAGGCCAGCACTACGGCCATTTGCAGGATGACGCGGAACGTATCGCGGATCTTAACGGCAGAAAATTCGGCAAAGCTCTCGGCACAGTCGCCGCCTTGCAGCAAGAATGCCTGCCCGAAGGCCACGCGGCCTAAATGCCCCTGTAAGGCTCTGGCCTCCCCGGCGAAGACCAGCGGTGGCATCCGGCGTAACTCTGACTCGGCAACATCCAGGGCCTCACGATCAGCGTAGGCTGGCATTTGCTGAGCCGGGTATTTTCTCCAACTATGAGTTGTCCACTTGTGATTCATGCTAAACTCTGCAAAATACGCCTTTTGAAATGCGCTTTATAAAGCAAGTTAAAGGGGAAGGCAAAAGAATGCCAAAATATCATTTAGATTCCAAAGACATTTTGACGAACGATCTATCACTGCGTGAGCGTTTGCGGTTCCTTGCGCAGGAGGACGGGTTTTTGAACTGGGCGGCACTGGAAGCAGGGCTTGATGCGATGGGAGCACCGCCGGGCCTGTGGGTTCAGGCGGCTACGGCGCTGGATGAACTGGCGCCGCAGGTGCCGCAAGCCTTGCGCGAAATCTTGCAGGTCGCAGCTGTTTTAGGCAGTGTTCCAAATGATTTGCCTTATCATAACAATCGACATTACCGAAATGTGATGCAGGAATTGATCCGCCTGATACACGTTCATAACAAAAATCCTGAAGCGCCGTTTCCCTCGTTAAATGCCGCGCAGATTGTGACATTGTTGGTTGCTGTATGCATTCATGATCTCGGTCATGATGGTGCGCCCGATCCTGCGCGCGCGGGGCATCTTGAACAAAAATCAGTTGATCTGGGCGCACCCTTCCTTAGGGCGTTTGGCGCATCTGCCGAAATGCTCAAGGATCTGGAAGTGATTGTTCTATGCACACATGTGGCCGATCCGCCTGTAGGGCTGAGCAATGCAGCGTATTTGAAAGCGGCCGTGCTCTATCATAAAGGGCAGGGGCCAAAACCCAGTCTGCCGCCGATGCTGGAGCCGCTGGCGCAGCGGCGCGATCTGGTCATCATGGCGTTGTTGATGCACGAAGCGGATATTGCCATTTCCTCGGGCATAGATTACGCGCATACGCGGCAAGAGACAATTTTACTCGCGCGTGAAGGCGGGCAGGATACAGTCCGTCCGTCGCAAATTCTTGCCTTTTTAGATCGCCTTTGCGACGGACCCTGGCGCAGCGCCGCCAGCCGAAAATTATACGACGATAACCGGGCAACCATCCGCGCGGCCGTGCAGGCGGATATCAGCTCGGGTGATCATCCGTTGTAATTGAGGACTCTGGCCAACGCCGATGCACCCAGAGCCACTGCGCCGGATTTTCGCGGATCCATGATTCAAGCATCGCGTTCATCGTCTGCAGAACTTGTCTTTCGGGCAGGATCTCACCCTCTGGTGATTTCTGTGGCAACGGTGATTCCAGAGTGATGATAAAATGCGAACCCTTCACACGGCGCATACGTGCGGGAATAATCGGGGCTTCATATTTCTGCGCCATCGGCACAAAAACGTGGGTTGTCATGGCCGCGCGACCAAAGAAATCCACAGCGATGCCTTCATTGTATTTCTGATCGATAAGAATGCCCAAGGCGTTTCCTTCCCGCAGGCATTCCAGCATTTTCCGCCCGCCTTCGCGTCCCTTGGGATAGGCGGGAATTTCGCCGCGCAGCGTTCTTGCCTGGCGCAGCAGGGTCTCAGCCCAGGGATTATTCATGGCGCGGTAGGTAAGATGCAGGGGCCTTCCGGTGCGACGGCTGAAGGCGGGGCCAAAGATTTCCCAATTCGCCAGATGCCCGCTGATGAACACGGCAGGACCCGCAGATCCGACACTTTGCAAGATATTGTGGGGATCTTCGAATGTCGTGCGTTGCGAGGCAAGAAACGCGAGATGAGGGTATTCTCCAAACACCCGACCGAGATTATTCCACATCTCCCTGAGAATAGCCTGATATTCCCGATCTGACAGGCCGGGTATTGCTGATTTAAGATTATCGTACGCGCGGCGGTGCACTCCCAGATGCGGGCCGAGGCAACGCACAATAAATCCGCCGAGCGCTGATGCGTGATCGGGGGGTAGCAGAGCAAACAATCCATAGAGCGGATACAGCGCGGCAGCTTGCAGCAGATGAGCCAAGGTCTTCATGCATCAAGCCTTTGACGGATAAAAAGGGCTAAGGATTCAGGTTCTTCAAATGTAAGCGCAACGGGAACGACTGTAACTTGTTCAAGAAAGGATTGTGGCAGTCGCATGGCGTCCTTTTCTGTTGTCACGAGGCGGGCATTCATTTGTCGTGCTTGTGCCGCCAGTTTTTCAAGATCATGCGGCTGAAAACAATAGTGATCGGGAAATGAAACCTTGTCTATAAGGTCCAGCTTTAGACCCTGTTGCAGAAACTCGAAAAAACGCTGCGGGTTGCCAAGACCAGCAAAGGCCAGATAGCGCTGGCCAGAGGAAATTTTCGCATCGGAAGCAAGTTTGATATCCGCGCGCCAGACAGATTTTTCTGCTGGCAGGGTTGCGCGCACATCGCGCTGATCGGTACCGATCAGGAAAAATCCGTCCGCACGGGCAAACCCATCTGTCAGAGGTTCCCGCAGTGGTCCGGCGGGCAAGACATGACCATTTCCAAAACCCAGAGCGCCATTTACAACAACGAACTGAAGGTCTTTATGCAGCGCAGTGTTTTGGAAACCGTCATCCATAATAATGAAATCATGTCCGCGCAGTAGAATTTCCTTCGCGCCCTTGACACGATCAGCCGCAACAAAAGTTGCGCCGTATTGTACGAGGAGCAGAGCTTCATCTCCTACTTGTGTGACATCATGAAGACTGGGCTGAACTTCTATGACCGTTGTTGCCGCGCTGCCATAGCCGCGCAATAAAAACGCCGGCCGGCGGGCAATGCCATATGCTTTGATCAGTGAGAAAAGAGCAACTGCCGCCGGTGTTTTACCCGTGCCGCCGGCATTGATATTGCCGATGCACAGTACCGGTATTGGGAGTTTAATCGGGGCGGGGCGGGTTCTTTGATAAAGGCGCGTAATCAGAGTATATAATTTCGAAAACAGGATGAGGATTTCCTCAGCCAGCGGCGCAGTGCTGCCTGGTGCACGATACCAGAAACTGGGTGGAGCAAGGCGCATCATGCGCTTTTACGCTCCGCTTCTGCAGTTGATGAGCGCAAATGCGTAATCAAGGGATTTAGCTTTTGCATCACAATTTCGATGACATCGACCTTTGCTTGGACAAAATCTTGCGCACGTGCGCGGCAGGTTTGCAAATGCGCGGCATCACGCAGCAAAGAGATCACGCGATCAGCCAGCACAGCTTTATCTTCTACCATCTGCGCCGCCTGCGCTTCATTCATTTCCGCGTAGATTTGCCTTTGAAACTGTACGTTCGGGCCGTGCAGTACGTAACAGCCCAACTGTGCGGCTTCGATCGGGTTGTGGCCGCCGCCGCCATCATCACTGAACGAACGCCCGATGCAAGCCAGCGGCGCAAGAGTGTAGAATAAGCCAAGCTCGCCCATCGTATCCGCCAGATAGATTTGCGTTTGCGCGTCAGGCAGATTTTTTCCCTCTCCGCGCCGGTCAAGATGCAGGCCTGTTCTGCCTAGTGTTTTCAGAATTGTATCGCCACGTTTGGGGTGACGCGGGATGATGATGGTCAATAGCTGCGGCAGGACGACTTCTGCCTCGCGATGGACGGCGGCGGCGAGTTCTTCCTCGCCTGCATGAGTGCTGGCAAAGATCCAGACAGGCCGTTTGCCAATCGCGTTTTTTAATGCGTTTAGATCTTCTGCGACGGCATTTAGCGGCGCGGCACTGTATTTCAAGTTTCCCGTCACAGAGATACCCTGCACACCCAACGCAGCAAAGCGTGCGGCTTCGTGCGCGTTTTGGCACAAGATCGTCTGAAAACCATCCAGCAGTATTCTTGCCGTACGCGGGACTTTTTGCCACAGGCGGAAAGTGTTCTCCGACAGACGCGCATTCAGCAGCGCAGCCGGAATAGAACAAGCCTTCAGGCCCATAATCATATTTGGCCATATCTCTGATTCCATCCAAAGCGCCGCATCGGGACGCCAGTAATCCAGAAATCGCCTGACCCAGATCGGGTGGTCCACTGGTACAAACTGATGAAACGCGCGCGCGGGCAGCTTTTCTGACATCAGGCGCGCCGATGTGCGGGTGCCCGTGGTCATGAGGATATGCAGCGCCGGATTTTCAGCTAGCAAGCGGTTGATGACGATAAGGGCTGATTGCGCTTCACCCACACTCGCAGCATGCACCCACAATAAGGGGCCTTGCGGGCGCGGATGGTTAGCGATACCAAATCGTTCTGCTATGCGGCTGGGCTCTTCTTTGCCCTGCATGCGCCGCGCCGCCAGGACCAACTGTAAAGCCCAGCCGGATTGGCTTGTAAGAAAGCGATAGAGGGTTATGGGTAACGGCATTTTCTCATATTATGAATATCTATAGGTAACAATGTCTTCAGATATGGCTGTTAAAATCGAAAGTGTAAAGGGATCCCGCCTCTAAACAGACAATAATATTATGACAAAAATACCCGCAAACTTAGATAAAAAAGCCGTGCGCCAGCGCATACAGAGGCAATTGCAGTTATTGCGCCAGCATATTGAGGCCCAATCGCCTGGGCTGTTGGCGCGGCTGCAGGATAAAATCGCAGCGGGGTCAACCACGGCCAATGAGCAGGATCTGCGCATCAACCGCAAGAAAAACTTGCACACTGTTATGACGTTCATGAGCATACGTCAGGACAAAGGGCAGGGCTTTGATCGGCGTCTTAAAGACTTGTTGGCGCAGGTCAAGATTTAGGATTGTTTGGCACGCACATATTTGCCTTGGGGCTATAGTGACAGCCCGGCGCGATACAAACTTTCTCATCATACTCGCCTTCCTCACCCATAACCCGAATGCCCGTAGGGATGGCCTTGGCACTGGCGCAAGATTTGTAATCCATCTGCGACAGGAAGGTCTGGACCTGATCCTGCTTCCAGCCTGGATGTGTCTCTACATTCTGAATTTCAGGCGTCCAACGTGCTTCCCCCGGACAAGGGAACGGCAGCTGGCGCTTGTCCGGATTATCGCGGTAATGGGTGAAGGTATAAAACCCGTCAGTGTCTGGCTTTTCGATGAAGCCCGCGCATTTGGCCTGCATCCAGACGGCATTCATCACTGCGCAGTTATATGCCCCGCCCGCGATCGACTTGAATTGATGATCGATGCTGGATCGTCCCCCCAGAAAGCTGTGGCTGAAATTTCCCGTCTGATAGGTTTGCAAGGCCGAACCCACAAGCCCTTCCAGCGCCACAGCCATACTGGTAGGCGGTAAAACGGGTCCCCAGCGTGTAGAGCCGCTGAACATCAAATTGGCATTGAGAGCTAAAACGTTCATGGATTGGTCGAAACACGTGTACTCCAGAACGCTATCAGGCTTTGCGATCAGGTTCTGATTTTGCGTTACTTCGCGCTGCGCTTCGAGCCACGCGCGGGACTTTAAAGTCTCGTAATAGTTGGGATCGCACGTCGCGGCCGTTTGCGCCAGGGCAGGGCCAGCGATTGCGGCCATCCCGGCCAGGAGCGTCACGAAACGGAATATCTGTGCCATTCTCTTTCTATCCTACCTAATTATAGCCTTTTTGCACAATTATTTCTGTTTACACGCGTTTTCACCAGGGTCATAAAAACACTGCGGATTAGGGCAGACATGTTCCTGATAGCTGCCTGAGACAGTGGTTCTTACGGTGCCATCGATGGGGTCGATCGTACGTTTGAGGATGGGCACGACGATGCCGGTTGGAATGGCCGGCCCGCACGCGTTCGGATCTGCGAGCCAATCTTGATAAGTCTCCATCTTATCGCCCTTTACGAAGGAAAAATTCTTGTTCGCCGCCAGATTGATTAGCTCCTGCGAGATTCCGGTGCCGCCGGTGCACATGGCAGGCATGGCCCGAGGATCGTTCTTGGCCAGCCAATCGAGTGAGAAAAATTGCGTATCCGTGCCGAAATTCTCGCAACGCGCCAGAAAGGACACATCATTCATAAAGTCGCAGTTATAGGCCAGGTCGCCACTGCCCGCGCCGATGTCACCATCATGCCCGGCGGGAAATCCTAAAAAAGCGTGGTAAAAATTATTGGTGATGTACGTCACCAACGGCCCGATAACAGTTGTGCCAGTTTGTGCAGGCAAAAGTGCGGGCGAGGGAACGTTAACAGGTTGGGTGGAAATCATCTGCGTTTCGATCACATCACCGATGGGCAGCATGGTATTCACGCCCGTTTCACTGAATAAGGCGCCGCCGATCACGGCCGCCCGGTTCGCAAGCTTATCAAAGCAGGAATACTCCAAAACACTGTCGGGTTTCCGGATCAGCACCTGATCCATCACCATGTCGCGCTGGGCGTTCAGATTGGCAACCGCGTAGATCTGATTCATAAAATCAGCATCACACGCCGCGCTCTCAGCTTTGGGAGCATTGGGTCCCGTGGCTGGGTCTTCGCTCTCGCCGGTGATGCAGGGAATGCCGGGCAGGCACTGGGCGTGTGCCGCGAACGGCACAGCCAGCATAAACATCAATACGAGCCAAAACGGAATGCGCCGCATCCCTCTACTTTAGCAGATTTTAGCCAATGCGCGCAAAGCGTGGATAATTTAACCCACATCCTCGGCCAGGATGGACATGTTCAGATCATAGGATGTCTCGCCTTCATCCTCATCTTTATAGATGGTGGCCAGGAATTCACCGTCGATCAGGACTTCGACCGAGTCGCTGATTTTATCGCGGCTGCGCAGGGTCAGACCGGGGTTTTTGAATGTGCGGGCCAGATAGGTCTGAAGTTTAGTAACTTCATCGGGCTTAAAACTGGGCATAGATTTTCTCCTGTTCGGGTAATGAAATGGGTTCGTCCTTCTCCAGCCCCTTGCTTACGGCGATATGGGCGGCCTTGGCAAGGGTTTTGCGATCGCCATGCGCCTGCGCGGAAAAAGGGGTGTGGAAAATGATATCCAGTTGTGCCCCCCGATGCTGGGCAAAACGCCACAGATGCAGCGCAAAAGATGTCTCCATATCCCTGTGCCAGGCATAAATATCGCGTTGATCTGCCGTCTCGGCGGTTTGATCATCAACATGGGTCAGGCGCAGAGTGATGGGCTGGATCATCATCAAACGGCTTTCGCCTTCAAGCACAGCTGCAAACAAGCTGGATTTAAAGGGCAAAACGCTGCGCCCGTCGGTGGATGTCCCTTCCGGGAACAAGATCATGTTCAACCCCTCGCGCAGGCGACGGCCGATATTGTCTTGTTCCTGGCGCGCAGCAGCAGGATTGCGATCAATGAATGCGGTGCGTTGCAGTCGTGCGAGCGTGCCAATCAAGGGCCACCGCGCCACATCGTTTTTCGAGATGAAACAGCCTACAATCAAAGACCCGAGGACTGGAATATCTAGATAGGAGAGATGATTGGCGACATACAGGACCTGACCATTTGTACACGGGATTCCGCGCGATGTGATCCGCAGGCCGAAGATCTGACAGATCAAACCGTGAAAGCGACGCGCGAAGCGTAAATCAAGGCGCTTGCTTCTGAAGTTGTGCAACAAGAACTGCAACGGCAGCGCAAGCACCACAGCAAGGGCAAAGAGAAATAAACGGAGAGCGGCGCGCAGGGGACGCAGTGTCATGGCTTTTACGCGCGTTCGGCCAGGATATCATCCCCGGCAGTGTCGATGGCGCCGTCATCCGCGCGCCCATCTGAAAATGATTTCTGAATTTTACGTTCATAATGGCGGCGGTAGCGGTTGGTGATCAGATGCGTTTGCACGACAATGCAGATATCCGTGGTGTTGAATTGCTCATCCACCACCGCGCCATCGCCGACACAGCCGCCAAGACGCAAATAGCCTTTAATCAGCGGTGGCAAGGTTGCGAACAAGCGCTTGCGGTCGAGGTCCTCGCGCGGGACAATATTCATGTTGATATAACGCCCGCGCAACGCACGGGGGCGCAACCCCGGCGGTGCCAGATGATAATGGTAAAGATAGGACAAAGGACCAGCGATATTCTTGATATCTGTGCCGTGAAGGCTGGCACAACCAAACATTAGTTCAATCCCGTGTACGGCGATATAATCAGCGATACCCTGCCAGAGCATCTGCATAACGGGCCGGGTGCGGTAAGGGGGTAATACACAAGAGCGCCCCAGTTCCAGCAATGACGCGCCGGATGCAATCAGTGGCGCAATGTCGTATTCCTGGCTTGAGTAGAACTGGCCGTAACGGTCAGCAGCCTCTTTTTGAATCAACCGATAAGTACCAACGATCTGCTGGTTCGGATCGGCGATATCCTTGTCAATGACAACCAGATGATCGGCAAAATCATCAAAATCATCGAAGTCGCGCTGGCTCGCCTTCATCAGTTCTGAGGGCTGAGCGTTGTTCTCCTCATAGAAGACCTTGTATCGTAAGCGCTGCGCGGATTGAATTTCCGAATCAGATTGCGCAAGACGAATAAAAATGCCGGTGTCCGGATCTTTGCTGCGCAAGCGGGCCGTATGGGCCGCCATGGAGGCGACGTTGTGCGTGTTCGGATGTGTCATCGGTCTTGTTTTGCTGATAGGCGCATCCTAAGCATTCCAGCCTTTGGGTCAAGAAAATTCGCCCGGAAGGCCGGATTATCGCATGTATATATGCACTTCACTGCTGCGGACCTGGTCGCTTCCCTGCAGGGTGAGTGTAACCCGGTCAGGGCTTAGGCCCATGTCGTTCAGCGTACGCAGAACCCGTTCGGCATTACGGCGGGCGCGGGTGCTTTCGATCGCAACTTCGGCAGCGTTACCTTGTGTAGGGTTAATCGCAATCAGCTCAAACTTCGCGTTGGGATAGCGGCGCATGGCTTCGCTGACAGCCGTGTAAACTGGCTGCTGAAAATCAACATCCGCGCGGTCAAAGCGGATTTTGGCCAGGATTTTCGAAGGTGCCGGGCTCGCGGCCGAGGCTGTCGAAGCCGTTGGTCCTTCCATGGATCGCATGGGCTGTGTTGCGGCCGTGCTGGCTGGGATATAGCCTGCCGTATCGGCAGCGGCATAAGGGCGGGCCAATAGACTGCGCCCATAGAGATCGCCATTCGCCACCGCCAACGAGAGCGTACGCAGGTTATTGCGCTCGGAATTGATGTAGTTCACCGTGCGGCCGATATCATCGCTGATATTGTTCATCACGCGCTCCAGCGCCACAGCGGTCGCGTTTAGATCATCCTCCAGTGCGGCCAGACGTACATGGTCTTCCTCCACTGCGCCTGATAGGGAATAGGCCGCACGGGTTTGCTCCAGTAAAAAGGCCGCTTGTGAAGCTGTGGCCGAAGCATCGCCGGAAAGCGTGTTTAAGGCGGAAAGGCTTTTGCTCATTTCCTCGAGGTTGCGCTCAGCGATTTTAACACGCTTCACCAGACGGGGATTGCCGGGCGTAGTGCCGGATTGCAATTGTGTGTTGATGGTGGCCACAGAAGCATAATATTCAGCAGCATCCTGCTCATGCTGGCGTTCCACACCGGCCAGGGATGAGGAAATGCGCACGATGGTGCTCTGCACATCTTTCATCTGGCTGCGCAGATCGGAAATTTTGCGGGTCACAGCCGTGCTGATGCTATCGTAATACGCGCCGCCGCTGATCTCAGCCGGGGCAATATCGCGCATACGAACGGGTTTGCTGTAGAGCTTGTCGCGCAGATTATCCGGGATAGGCTCATCCGTGACAACAAGCGCGGGGCGCTCGCCGTCGTTATAAGCCAAGGCAGGGGCGCTGGCCGTGAAAGCCAGGGTGGCCATCGCTACGGCGGAAACGGTCAGGGACAAAGTTTTAAGGCGGTGTGTGGGCATGGCCAGTTCGCGTTTTTGAAGGGTGGACACGATGTATCAACGAAATTTTTATAACTCTTTCAAGGGACAAGGCGAATCAACGCCAGTTAATATCCCCTTCAGAATGACGGAAAACCCGGCCCTGTCAAGAGTGTTGCAATCGGGTGCTGTTTTGCTTTATGGTGCGTGCACTTTAATTTTCTGCATACGCGCCCGTAGCTCAACTGGATAGAGCGTCAGACTACGGATCTGAAGGCTGAGGGTTCGAATCCTTCCGGGCGCGCCATTTATCCCCACCTTGACCAATCCACATAAACAAAGCACATTCTGGCTTAAGATAGTGGCAGGAAACACCGAGCAGGAGCACTCATGGCCCAGGAAAAAACACAATCCTCCAGCGCGCAGGCGCTGACCTTTCTCTCTGGTAACAACGCTGAATATATCGCGCATTTATATGGTGAGTTTCTGACAAATCCATCCCGGGTGGATGCCAGCTGGAAAGATTTCTTCACGGCGCTCAACGACAACGAAGCGCAGCTCATGCATGAACTGAACGGCGCGAGCTGGACGCCGTTAGAAAATAAGAAATCCGCTAACCGGTTTGGCGCGGCAGGGACGGGGCAATATGCCGCCGGTGATATGATTGGGCCGGTCTCAAGCGCTATTGCCGCCATCAGCCCCCAATCCCTGCAGAATGCCGCGCGGGATTCTACGCAGGCGCTGCGCCTGATCCATGCCTATCGCGCGCGCGGGCATTTGCTGGCGGACCTTGATCCGCTGGGAATGAAAGAAAAGCATTATCATGCCGAGCTGGACCCAGCCCGTCATGGGTTTGGTCCGGGTGATTACGACCGCCCCATTTTCATCAATGGCGCTTTGGGGATGCAGACCGCGACGCTGAATGAAATTCTCAAGGCTTTGCGTCAAATTTATTGTGACAAAATCGGCATTGAGTTCCTGCATCTGGCCGACCCGGATGAAAAGGACTGGATCCAGCAGCGCATCGAAGGCCCCCGTAACCGCACTGATTTTACGCCGGAAGGCAAGCGCGCGATCTTGGCGCGGCTGACGGCGGCGGAAGTGTATGAACAGTTCCTGCATAAGAAATATCCGGGCACGAAGCGTTTCGGTCTGGATGGCGGCGAGGCGCTGGTGCCCTGTATGGAGCAGATCATCAAGCGCGGTAGCCAGCTTGGCCTTGAGGAAATCGTGGTCGGCATGGCCCATCGCGGCCGTTTGAACGTACTGACGAACGTTTTGGGCAAATCCTTTACCGCAATTTTTGCCGAGTTTCAGGGGCTATCGTCTTTACCTGACGATGTGCTGGGCTCGGGCGATGTGAAATATCACATGGGCACATCCGGTGACCGCGATTTTGACGGCAAGCTGGCATCTTGCTGCATGGCGATGCGGCGTTTGCTGGGCAGGGGATCACTGCGGAGACGCTGATGATTGCCGAGCTCCCCGGCTATCGCGTCGGGGGGACGATCCATATCGTCATCAACAATCAGATCGGATTTACCACCATGCCGAAATACAGCCGCTCCGGCCCATATTGCACGGATGTGGCGAAGATGCTCTCTGCGCCGATCTTGCACGTCAATGGTGATGATCCCGAAGCCGTGGTGCATGTGGCGCGCATCGCCATCGAATTCCGCCAGCGTTTCAAAAAAGATGTGGTGGTGGATATGTTCTGCTATCGCCGCTTTGGCCACAACGAGGGGGATGAACCCGCCTTCACCCAGCCCCTGATGTACAAAAAGATCGCGCAACAGGAAAGCACGCGCACACAATACGCACGGCAGTTGATCGCCGAAGGCATTGTCAGCGAACAAGACGCGCAGGCGATGGTCGATTCCTGTAACAAATCGCTTGATGAGGCGTTCGAAGCCACGAAATCCTTTAAGCCCAATAGCGCCGATTTTCTGGGCGGCGCCTGGGAGGGCCTGAAACTGCCCGAAGCGGGACCGCGTCGCGGAAGAACGCACGCTTCGAAGGATGATTTGCAGACGGTCGGGCAAGTACTCACCACCGTGCCGCAGGGCTTTGCGATCAACAAAAAGCTTCAACGCGTATTAGATGCCAAGAAGGAAATGTTCAAATCCGGTCAAAATTTCGACTGGGCCACGGGTGAGGCGCTGGCCTTCGGCACGCTGTTGCGCGACGGTTATGCGGTGCGCCTGTCGGGCCAGGATGTCGGGCGCGGCACATTCTCGCACCGCCATGCCATCTGGTACGATCAGGAGAATGAGAACAAGCACATTCCTCTGAAGCATATTGCCCCTGGTCAACCCTTGTTCGAAGCCATCGACAGTCCGCTCTCCGAAGCTGCCGTGCTGGGGTTTGAGTACGGCTATTCGCAGGCGGATCCAAAAACGCTGGTGTTGTGGGAGGCACAGTTCGGCGACTTCGCTAATGGCGCGCAGGTGCTGATCGACCAGTTCATCGCTTCGGGCGAGATCAAATGGCTGCGCATGTCGGGCCTGACTATGTTGTTGCCGCACGGGTTCGAGGGGCAGGGGCCGGAGCATTCTTCCGCGCGGCCCGAACGTTTCTTGCAGCTCTGCGCCGAAGATAACTGGCAGGTCGCCAACTGCACCACGCCGGCGAATTACTTTCACATTCTGCGTCGCCAGATGCTGCGCGATTTCCGCAAGCCACTGGTGATCATGACGCCGAAGTCTTTATTGCGTCACAAACTCGCCGTGTCGAAGATCGAGGATTTCGCAGAGGGAAGCACCTTCCACCGCTTTCTGTGGGACGATGATCGCGACACGCTGGCGTCGGCCGATCAGATCCGCCGAGTCGTGCTGTGCACGGGCAAGGTCTATTACGATCTTCTTGAAGCGCGGCGGGAGCGCGGAATTAAGGACATTACCCTCATCCGCGTTGAGCAGCTTTATCCCTTCCCGATGCCGGAGCTGGGCGAGGAGCTGACGCGCTATCCGAATGCCGAGCTGGTCTGGTGCCAGGAAGAGCCGAAAAATCAAGGCTACTGGTTCTACACCGATCCGCAGATCGAAGAAGCGCTGAGCAGCGTGCGCCACGCCTGCCGCCGCGCGCGGTATGTCGGCCGTTCCGCCGCCGCCGCGCCTGCCACCGGCCTGCATTCCCGCCACGTCGCCGAACAGGAACGTTTGGTGAATGAGGCGTTGAGTTTTTAGTAGTGCGCTAGGGACCCTGGGGACCGCGAGCAGTTTCTTTTGGAGGCTGTTGCGTTAGTTCGTGAGAAAAAGTGCTTCGCTCAAGTTTTTTTGTTTCAGTATGTGGAGAACTTTTTTTCTCCGGCAACAGATACCGTGCCCATTCGCCAATCAGTTGTACTGCACCAAGAAAAATATCTGTTAGCATCTTGCGGCTCCTGTTCTTAGTTTCTATTTTAAGTTTATATCAAATTTTATCTCTTATTTCAATTTTTTTTATTATGACAAAATTTAACCCCTTTGTCTACTTTATTCTCGATCCCACCCTGTGCAACGGGCGGGATGTGGCGGATATCGCGGCTGCGGCGCTGCGCGGCCGGGCGGGGATGCTCCAGTATCGGGATAAGGACAATCCACTGGAAATGGTTTTGGAAAACGCTTTGCGGATTCAGTCTGTGGTGGGTGGTCGCATTCCCTTCCTCATCAATGATCATGTTACCATCGCGCGCGACATCAATGCCGACGGTGTGCATATCGGGCAGGGGGATATGACCCCGGCGCAGGCGCGCGCGCTGCTCGGGCCGGAGAAGATCATCGGGTTGACGGCCTTTACGGAAGATCATATCCGCGCGGTCGATCCCGCCATCGTCGCTTATATCGGTACCGGGCCGGTCTATCCCACGCAGACGGATAAGGGAAAGCCCGTGCTGGGCGTGGCGCGGTTTTCAGAGCTGGCGGCCCTCTCGCCCGTGCCCGTGGTCGGAATTGGCGGCATCACGGCCGATAACGCCGCCCCCGTCATCCGCGCCGGCGCGGCAGGCGTGGCGGTGATGCGCGGGATTTCGCAGGCCCTAGATCCAGAGTTTGCGACGCAGGAATTGGTTCGTGCTATAAGCCTGTCATGACCATTCCCAATCTATTGACCATCGCTGGATCAGACCCCTCGGGCGGGGCTGGGATTCAGGCGGATCTGAAAACTTTCGCCGCGCTGGGTGGTTATGGCATGAGCGTCATCACCGCTCTGACCGCGCAAAACACGCAGGGCGTTCAGGGTGTTTTGGAAATTCCGGCATCGTTTGTCCAACAGCAACTGGAGAGTGTCTTTTCCGACATCTGCGTCGATGCCGTGAAAATCGGCATGGCGGGCAGCGTCGACACGATCATGGCGATTGCCGCTATTCTGAAAAAATACCGTCCGCCCTTTATCGTGCTGGACCCCGTGATGATCGCCCAGAGTGGGGACCGTTTATTATCGCCAGAATCGGTGCAGGCGTTAAAAGCCCACCTCATCCCCTTGGCCGACCTTGTGACGCCCAATTTGCCGGAGGCGGAATTCCTTCTGGGTCGCGCAGGTACGCAGGAAGAAATGGCAAAAGATCTTTTAAAATTAAAATGTCGTGCCGTGTTAGTAAAGGGCGGTCATAATAAAAGTCTACAAGCTGTTGATATTTTAGCAACATTAACAGGCGTAGAGAATTTTTCTGCGCCGTGGATCGACACCAAAAACACCCACGGCACGGGCTGCACGCTGGCGGCAGCGATTGCTGCTTTTTCACATCAGTACAAAGATTTACGCGATTGTGTTCACGCAGCTAAAAATTATCTGACCAACGCTTTGCGACACGCGGATGCTTTAACCGTTGGTCATGGCGCGGGACCTGTTAACCACGGCTGGACATTATGAATGAATTCGACATCATTACGCGTTATTTTCTCCCTCTGACCGCGGATCGACCGGAGGCGCTGGGGCTGCGCGATGATGCGGCGGTCATGGAGATTCCTGCGGGGCGGGAATTGGTGGTGACCTCCGACACGGTGCAGGAAGGTGTGCATTTTATCCCCGGTGCTGCGCCGGGCAATATTGCGCATAAGGCGCTGCGCCGCGCGCTGTCGGACCTCGCGGCGATGGGTGCGGACCCGCTGTGCTATCAAATGATGCTCGCTCTACCGCAGGCGCCGGGCGATGATTTCTTGCGGCCGTTCACGCAGACTTTGCTGGCGGATCAAAAAGAATTCGGCCTCTATTGTTCGGGAGGCGATACGACGCGCAGCGCGGGCGGCATCGCGGTGGCGCTGACGGTGCTGGGCACAGTGCCGCCGGGCCGGGCGGTATTGCGGTCAGGTGCGCAGACAGGAGATCATATTTATATTACCGGCCCGATAGGGGATGCATGGATTGGACTACAAGCGCTGCGCAATCTTCCTGCGCAGGATAAAAATTATTTTATATCAAAACACTATAAACCAATCCCAAGAATTCACTTGAGCACCATTATTCGGGAATATGCAACAGCCTGTATCGACATATCTGACGGCTTGTTGGCGGATATGCAGCATCTTTGTCAGGCATCGCGTCAGGGCGCTGCGCTTTATTTTTCAGAACCACCCGTTTCCTGGCAAGCAAAAAGTCTTATGGATGCTGGAATAGTAAAGCTGGAGGATTTGCTGACCGGTGGCGATGATTACGAGTTGATCATATGCGTGCCACCACAGCGCACGGAAGAATTTGAAAAGCAACTTAAAGAAATGGGTTTAAATCCTTTTTATATTGGAAAGATTCATGAAGAGCAGGGCGGAATAAAACTGGATGGACAGTATCTGACATGGAAAACGAATCTGGGCTGGGAGCATTTTTAACACCGCATTATTTCTTACAAAAATTCGAAAGCGCATTGCCTGTCAGATAGAGGGAATGTATCTTGATTTTCTGAAGCTATGAACGTAGTTATAGGCTGAATTTTACAAACGCAAACCGACCAGAGAGTCCCATGAAACAGATCGTCGTTCCCGCCCTTGGTGAATCCGTCTCCGAAGCCACCGTATCGCAGTGGCTGAAGAAGGAAGGCGAAGCGGTAAAAGCCGATGAGCCGATTGTCGAGCTGGAAACGGACAAGGTGACGCTGGAAGTCAACGCGCCGGCCGATGGCGTTATTGCCAAAATTACAGTGGGCGAGGGACAGAACGTCGCCGTGGGCGCCATCCTTGGCGAACTGGAAGTTGGTGCGGCCGCCAATGATGTCAAAAAGCCCGCAGCACCAGCGGCGTCGACACCGGCCCCAGCAGCAGCCCCAGCCCCAGCCCCAGCCCCAGCCCCTGTTCAGAATGCCGCGCCTGCCGCATCTGATGTGAAAACATCACCCGCAGTGCGCAAGATGATGGGCGATAATAATATTGATCCTGCACAAGTTGTTGCCAGCCGCGATGATGGCCGGCTAAGCAAGGAAGATGTGGTGGCGTATTTAAATCGTTCGGCGACACTGTCCCCGGCACCAGCGTCGCAACCGGCGCCCGTTCAGGCCGCGCCTCAGCCCGCCCATCAGCCCCCTGCGGCGCCAGCGTCTGCAAAACCTTCTGGCCCGCGCCCGAATGCAAACCGCGAAGAGCGCGTGAAGATGACCAAGCTGCGCCAGGTTATCGCGCGCCGTTTGAAAGAATCGCAGAACACGGCGGCGACGCTGACGACGTTCAACGAAGTGGATATGTCGGCCATCATGGCGCTGCGCGAGGAATACAAAGAAGCTTTTGAGAAAAAGCATAAGGTGAAGCTGGGCTTCATGTCCTTCTTTGTGCGCGCGGCGATTGCGGCGCTAAAGGAGTTCCCGGCCGTGAATGCCGAGATCGACGGCGATGAGATTATCTATAAAAATTATTACGACATCGGCGTAGCCGTATCTACGCCGCAGGGCTTGGTGGTGCCGGTGGTGCGCGACGCGGATAAGATGAGCATGGCGCAGATCGAATCCAAAATCGGCGATCTGGGCGCGCGTGCGCGCGACGGCAAGCTGGCCGTCGATGAAATGCAGGGCGGCACGTTCACCATCACCAATGGCGGGGTGTTCGGCTCCCTCATGGCGACGCCGATTTTGAACACGCCGCAGACGGGTATTCTGGGCATGCACAAAGTCATGCAGCGCCCGATGGTGATGAAAGATGGCTCCATCCAGGCGCGGCCGATGATGTATATCGCGCTGTCCTACGATCACCGCGTGATCGACGGGCGCGAGTCGGTCAGCTTCCTGGTCCGGGTGAAGGAATCGATCGAAAACCCACAGCGCTTGCTGCTGGATGTTTAGGCCTTGCGGCCCTCTCCTTTGATCCCTCTCCCTGAAGGGAGAGGGAAAGAAGCGCGAAGCGCGACAGGGAGAGGGTAATCTAGGCCTGCTCAGGGCTTAGGACTGCTGGAGGAACAAGCGTTGTCTGAGCAGGTTTTCTATCCAGCCCCAGCATGGCCGCCACACCTTGGAAAGGCCGGATCCCAAAACGGAACGCATCCACGGACAAATAGCCAAGACCAAAGAGAATATTGGCTACTATAAAGTTTGGATCGGTATTTGTCGCAGCGCTGGCAAAAGCGCCAACAGCTGTAATCCGGTTTGGGCTGATCGGGCCAAGCGCTTCTTTTTTCATGAGTGGGAGAAGAATGCTGCTGATAAAAGAGGCAACATAAACCGCTTTGACGCCCATTGGTGCATCTCCGGCTGCCAGATACATGCCCAAAGAATAGGCTAATTGGGCACTTGTATTAAGCACCGTTTTCTTTGCCCCTTGTGCTGATTGCGCAAAAGCTATTGATATTGCGCCTGTCCCAAAGCAGGTGAGCATGATCGGCGTTACGAAGGTTCTCGAGTTGGTAGGGTCAATTTCTAAGGCAGAGGCTCCTGCCGATGTTAGAACAAAAACGCCATTCACCCCCAGTGCTGCGCCGGAATTGTTAATAAATTTCTGTGCCGCTGCTGGTAGAGGGAATGGAAGTTTACCGCCTCGTTTTTGTATTTCGCCGCAAAGCCTGATCAGCAAGCCAAAAATGCTGGCACTGATATTGATGATACCACCCGTGGTGCTTTGTAGAAGGCTGATAATTGCGTTCCCACTGTAAAAAAGAAGGGCGGGTTCCGTGGCTGTGTTGACGGCTGTCGCAATTTTATCTCTTTTATCCATAAATGTTCTTTATGGATGTGAAATTGTTTTGTCAAACAGTTTGTCTGACGGAAATAACCCCCGCGCTGAGCAGTTGCACCATCGCCTGTAGTCCGTGTTCGTCGCGGCTGGTGTGGATATCGCCGACGTGAAGTGTTGAAAATCCCGCACCGATGAAATCCACCCATTCGCGCGCGGTGGGGACGTGGCTTGAATACATATAATCCGGATCGATCTTTAACCCCTCGCGCCGCGCACCCATCAGCACGCGGTTGAGGGGCTGCTGGAACAGGCTGTATTTGCCGTGATGCGCACGGGCTTCGTCGTCGCTATAGCCCACAACCGCATGTTCGCAAGCGTGAAGAACCCGCACTTGCCCGTTTTCATCTGTTGCCAGTGCAAGGGCGAAAGGTTTTTGTACATATTGAGTTTTGGTTCTGTTGATAAGTGTCTTCCATTGATCCCT
>JAKLKY010000026.1 GCA_023150415.1 Alphaproteobacteria bacterium
GTAATTCTATTATCGGTGTACGCGTTCTTTGCCTTTATATCGGCAGCCCATGCCGACGGGCGGACGCGCTTTTGTCAGGTGGTGGTTGAGCATCAGCCCGCGCCAGATGTGGCTTATCAGCCCGGCGTCGATGTGAGCGGCAATCCGGTGGTGTCGGCGGATGTCGTCCCCGCGTCTGTGCAGAACCAGCCGATTGAGATCCCCATCACGATTGATTTTGCGCAGCAGCTCAATCTGCCTCAGGATATGGAAATGTCGGGCAGAGTGGCAGCCCTGACCGTCTATCCCGATGGAAAGGTCGCGTATAATGGGCATATGCTGGAGCCCACCACGCAAACTTTATGTGCGAATGCGCTGCCAGCTAATGATGGACAGAATACCCTTGATCCCGTAATCTCGCCTTCGGATCATAATCCGCTTGATAACGTGTTACAGAAGGCGATCAGCAATGACTCAGGCTCAGAACAAAAACCAGAACAAGGCACAAGCCTCGAAAACAGCGATCAGCCCAGCCCGCGCTGATGATTTCCCGGAATGGTATCAGCAGGTGATCAAGGCCGCCGACATGGCGGAAAACGCGCCTGTGCGCGGCTGCATGATCATAAAACCGTATGGTTATGCGGTGTGGGAAAACATGCAGCGCATTTTCGATGTGCGCATTAAGGAAGAGGGTGTTCAGAACGCCTATTTCCCTTTGCTTATTCCGCTGGAATTTATCGCGCGCGAGGCGCAGCACGTGGAAGGCTTTGCCAAGGAATGCGCGGTGGTAACGCATCACCGCCTGGAATCCGATGGCAAGGGCGGCTTACGCCCTGCCGCCGAGGCAAAGCTGGAGGAACCCTTCGTTATTCGCCCGACCTCGGAAACCATCATCGGCGATGCGATGGCGCGCTGGGTGCAATCCTATCGCGATTTGCCGCTGAAATTGAATCAGTGGTGCAATGTGATGCGTTGGGAAATGCGCACGCGTATGTTCCTGCGCACGTCGGAATTCCTGTGGCAGGAGGGGCATAATGCCTTTGAAACGGCGAAAGAAGCGCGGGAAGATGCGCTGAAAATGCTTGATGCCTATACTGATTTTGTGGAAGGGGCTTTGGCCATTCCCGTCATTAAAGGCGAGAAAACGCCTGAGGAGCGTTTCCCCGGCGCCGATGCCACGTATACGATCGAAGCGCTCATGCAAGACGGCAAGGCGCTGCAGGCCGGGACATCACATGACCTCGGCCAAAATTTCGCCAAGGGCTGCCAGATCAAATTCCAGGGCCGCGATGGCAAGGAAGAATATGCGTATACGACATCATGGGGTGTTTCGACGCGTTTGATCGGTGCTCTGATCATGACACATGGCGATGATGACGGGATGATCATGCCGCCGCGCGTTGCGCCTGTACAGGTGGGGATTATCCCGGTTCTGCGCGATGATGCGGATCAGGATAAAATCCTCGCCTTTGCAAAAGATTTGAAAGCAGGTCTGGCCACGCTTGGCTTGCGTGCGGATATCGACACCAGCGCAGCACGCACACCAGATAAGATGTGGGCGTCGATCAAAAAGGGCATACCCGTGCGCGTCGAGATTGGCAGCAAGGAAGTCGATGAGGGAATGGTGACTTCCGTGCGCCGTGACCTGGGTCGAGATTCCAAGAAGACGCTTTCGCGCGACGCCTTCTTGAACGAAATCGCCGATGTGCTCAATGCCATTCAGGAGAATTTATTCGCACGCGCGCAAGAGCGTCTGAAAGCGCATATTGTTCCTGTAAAAACGCTGGTTGAGGTTGAGGCTTTCTTTAAAGCCGAAAAACCAGGTTTTGTAAAAATGCCGACAGCTTTGCTGAGCGACCCGGCCTTTGAGGCGATAAAAAAGGATTATGGGGTGTCCGCGCGGTGCATGCCGTTGGCGGAGCCCGATTCTGTTCTGGTGGCGCGGGCGTATTGATGTTCTCCCCCTTTGAAAGACTGGTGGCCTTCCGGTACTTGCGCGCGCGCAAGGCCGAGGGGTTTGTTTCGGTGATTGCCGGATTTTCCTTTATCGGCATTTTGCTGGGCGTGGCCACACTGATTATCGTCATGAGCGTCATGAACGGTTTCCGCGCAGAATTGTTCAGCCGCATTCTGGGTATCAACGGCCATATGAATGTCTACGCCCCCGGCGGGCCTTTGACGGACTATGATTATTTGCGCTCGATCATTGCGCCAATGCCAGGTATTGCTCAGGTCACGCCGATTATCGAAGGGCAGGCGCTGTTGTCGCGTTCGGGCCTGGCCAGCGGCGTAATGGTGCGCGGCATGGCGTGGGAGGATTTTAGAAACCGCACACTCTTGCGCGATTCAATCGTGTCAGGAACATTGGATGATTATGAAGATAATGCATTGGCGATTGGTAAAGTTCTGGCCGATAAATTTCATCTCAAGCCCGGCGATACGATTACCCTCACATCGCCGCAAGTGAAGTCGACGCCATTCGGATCATTGCCGCGCCAACGCAGTTTCAAGATTGCCATGGTCTTTGATGTGCAAATGCATGAGTACAACGCCGGTTTTGTATTTATGCCGCTCGACAGCGCCCAGACGTTCTTCCAGATGCAAGGCGCGGTGACAACAATGGAAATTTTTCTCAAAAACGCCGACACGCTGGATGACATGCGCCGCACAATTGCACTGGCCGTGAAGGATCAGGCGGCCGTGTATGATTGGCGCGATTCCAACAAGAGCTTTTTCAACGCTCTGCAGGTGGAGCGCAACGTCATGTTCCTGATCCTGACCATGATTATTCTTGTCGCCGCATTCAATATCATCTCATCCATGATTATGCTGGTAAAAGATAAAGGGCCGGATATCGCCATCATGCGCACGATGGGCGCCAGTCGCGCCAGCATGATGAAAATCTTTATCCTGACCGGCGCGAGCATTGGTGTGGCGGGCACGGCTTTTGGTGCTGCGGCGGGAATAGCGTTTGCACTTAACATAGAAAGCGTCCGCCAGTGGTTACAAAGTCTCACCGGTACAAATTTATTCTCTGCAGAAATTTATTTTCTTTCCAAATTGCCTGCACAGGTGGAGTGGCATGAAGTGCTGAGCGTAGTCATCATGGCGCTGACGCTTTCGGTTTTGGCGACATTGTATCCAGCCTGGCGCGCCGCGCGTCTGGATCCAGTGGAAGCTCTGAGGGATGAGTAGCATGGAACCTTTCCTCCTCGAACTTAAAGGCCTGGAAAAAACCTTCGTACAGGGTGGGCGATCGCTGTCGATTTTCAAGGGCCTTGATCTGCGGCTGGAGGCGGGGGAGATCGTCGCGCTGGTGGGGCCGAGCGGGGCCGGGAAATCATCGCTCCTGCAGATCGCGGGCTTGCTGGATAAGCCAAATGCGGGCCAGATTTTCATGCACGGGCAGGCGGTGCACGCGCTTTCGGATTACAAGCGCACATTGCTGCGCCGTCAGGCGATCGGCTTTGTGTATCAGTTTCATCATCTTCTGCCCGAATTCACGGCAGCCGAGAATGTGGCCATGCCGCAGATTATTGCCGGCGTTGAGCGTAAGGTCGCGTTGTCGAAGGCCGCCGCGATTCTGGAGCAGATGGGATTGAAGGACAGGCTCGATCACCGCCCCGGGCGTCTATCGGGGGGTGAGCAGCAGCGTGTGGCCATTGCCCGCGCGCTGGCGAACGAGCCGCAGCTCTTACTGGCCGATGAACCGACGGGGAATCTCGACCCCGAAACCTCCGGCACTGTTTTTGAAATTCTTTTGAAAGTGGTGCGAGAGCGGCAAATCGCCGCACTCATCGCGACACACAATCTCCACCTGGCCGACCAGATGGATCGTGTGCTTGAATTAAAGAACGGGAAGATTGTGGCGTTTTAAGGTGCTGGTGGAACGCGAATAACGCGAATTGGAGGAGGAGGTAGCTTGCGTGCATTTCTTGGCAATTCTTCCCGCCCTGTGAACTGTCCGAGCGTATTATTGTGTTGGATTTGCCTTTTTACTGCAAGATCATACCATCAAAATTATAATTTGTCAAAATCAGATTGCATAGGCTGAACCCACTGACTAGCTTGTTTTCATGACCGCCCCCTTTATCCACCTGCACACGCATTCCGCCTATTCGCTGGCGGAGGGGGCGATTCAGATCAAGGATCTCATTAAATTATGCCTGAAAAACAAGATGCCCGCGCTCGCGGTGACGGATACGAACAATCTGTTCGGAGCACTGGAGTTCGCCATGGAGGCGCGCAAGGCCGGGGTGCAGCCGATTATCGGCGTGCAGGTGACGCTGCATCATGAAGGGGCGCAGGGGCCGCTGGTGCTGCTGGCGCAGAACGAGGCGGGCTATCGCAATCTGTGCGCCCTCATCAGCACGGCCTATGTAGACAAGCCTTCAGATGCGGAAGTGCATGTCACGCTGGCTACTTGTGCTGCGCATAGCGAGGGGATCATCGCCCTGAGCGGCGGGCCGAGGAGTGTGTTGAACGCGCTGTTGCTGCACGGGCAGGACGAAACGGCAGAAACATTCCTAAAGGCATTAAGCGATATTTACGGCGACCGCCTGTATATTGAACTCCAGCGCCACGACTGGCCGCAGGAAGAAGCAGTGGAGGCACGCCTGATTAATCTGGCCTATGCGCACAACATCCCGCTGGTGGCAACGAATGATTGCTATTTTGCCAAGCAGGAAGGGTATGAGGCGCATGACGCGCTGCTGTGTATCGCGCAAGGGCGCTACATCACGGAAGAGGATCGCCGCCGCGTCACGCCGGAGCACTCCTTTAAATCCGGAGATGAAATGGCCGATCTGTTCGCCGACGTGCCGGAGGCTGTGGCAAACACGGCTTTGATCGCGCGGCGCTGCGCGTTCTTGCTGGAGCCGTCCGAGCCGATGCTGCCCGCATTCCCGACAGAGCAGGGCCGCAGCGAGGCAGAGGAATTGCAGGCGCAGGCGGAAGCGGGGCTGGAATGGCGTTTGTCGAAGATTGCAGTGTCGCATGAAATTTATAAAGAACGCCTCGCCTTCGAACTCAGCGTCATCAACACAATGGGCTATGCGGGTTATTTCCTGATCGTATCGGATTTTATCCTCTGGGCGAAAGCGCAAAATATTCCCGTCGGCCCCGGCCGGGGATCGGGTGCGGGGTCGGTGGTGGCATGGGCGCTGCAGATCACAGATCTGGACCCGATTGCGTTTAATCTGCTGTTCGAGCGCTTTTTGAATCCCGAGCGCGTGTCCATGCCTGACTTCGATATCGACTTCTGTCAGGAACGCCGTGATGAGGTTATTCACTACGTACAGGAAAAATATGGCCGCGACCGTGTGGCGCAGATCATCACCTTTGGAAAGTTGCAGGCGCGCGCCGTGGTGCGCGATGTGGGGCGTGTTCTTCAAATCCCCTATGGCCAGGTCGACCGAATTGCGAAAATGATCCCCAACAATCCCGCCAATCCGATTACGTTGGGCGAGGCGCTGAAACAGGATGCAGCGCTGTATGCCGAGTACGAGAAAGATGACACGCAGCGCAAGCTGATCGACATCGCCTTACAGCTTGAGGGCCTTTACCGCCATGCCTCGACCCATGCGGCGGGCGTGGTGATCGGCGACCGGCCGTTGCAGGAGCTGATCCCGCTCTATCGCGATCCGCGCTCCACCATGCTGGTTACAGGCTTTAACATGAAATATGCCGAGATGGCCGGGCTGGTGAAATTTGACTTTCTGGGCCTGAAGAACATGACTGTTATTCAGCGCGCGGTGGAGATGGTGAATAGTCGGGAGTCGGGAGTTGGGAGTAGCGAGGATAGTAAAAATCTCGCTACTCGCCACGCGCAACTCACAACTCTTTCCATCCCCCTCGACGATGCGAAAACCTACGCTTTACTAACATCCGGGAATACGGTGGGCGTGTTCCAGCTTGAAAGTGCGGGCATGCGCGATGCGCTGCGGCGCATGAAGCCGAACCGCTTTGACGACATCATCGCGCTGGTGGCGCTCTATCGTCCGGGCCCGATGGACAATATTCCGCGCTATGTTGCCGTAAAGGAAGGCCGGGAAGAGCCCGATTACATGCATCCGAAGCTCGAGCCAATACTCAAAGATACCTACAGCATCATGATCTATCAGGAGCAGGTGATGCAGGCCGCGCAGATCCTGGCCGGGTACAGCCTGGGTCAGGCGGATCTGCTGCGCCGCGCGATGGGCAAGAAGATCAAGGCGGAAATGGACGCGCAGCGCGAAGCCTTTATCGAAGGCGCGATGAAACATTCCGATGTGCCACGCGCGCAGGCGGAATATATTTTCGACCAGATTGATAAATTCGCGGGCTACGGTTTCAACAAATCACATGCGGCGGCGTATGCGTTGATTGCCTATTGGACAGCATGGCTGAAGGCCAATCATCCGCTTGAGTTCATGGCGGCGTCGATGACGCTCGATAAAGGCGATACGGATAAGCTCGCGGTGTTCAAGCAGGATCTGGATAAAATGGGCATTCGCTTGCTTCCGCCTGATATCAATGCATCCACCTATGATTTTGCGGTGGAAGGTGATGCGATCCGTTATGCGCTGTCCGCGCTTAAAGGCGTCGGTGAGCAGGCGATGCGGTCCTTAGTCGAGGAACGCGCGCAAAGCGGACCTTTTAAGAATCTGGACGATTTCGCAATGCGGCTCGACCCCCGGCAGATCAGCAAGAGGCAATTCGAGCCACTGGCCGCCGCTGGTGCATTTGACGCGCTGCACGCCAACCGCGCGCAGTTGTTTGAAAGCGGCGAAATTATTCTGCGCCATGCCCATAACCTGCAAGATGAACGCGCCAGCGGGCAGGTGAGCTTGTTCGGCGAGGAAGGCGGCGGTAACACGCTGGGCCTGCCGACTTTACCTGCGCGGACGGATTGGGATCCATTGGAGAAGCTTGCCAAGGAATTTGACGCTGTGGGCTTTTATCTTTCCGCCCATCCGCTTGACAGCCGGCAGGGCCAGTTCAAATCGCAGGGCATTGTTGCTTATAACGACATCCCGGCCGACCTGCAGGCCAAGGGCGGCGCGGCGCGCTATGCCATGGCCGGCGTGGTGCTGAAACGGCAGGAGAAAATCTCGCAGCGCGGCAATCGTTTTGCCTTTGTGCATCTCTCCGACCCCTCGGGCGTTTACGAAGTTACCCTGTTCTCCGAACAATTACAGGCCGCGCGCGGGTATCTGGAGCCGGGTCAGGCCGTATTGCTGACCGTGGAAGCCGAGCGGCGCGAAGACCAGATCCGCCTGACGGCGCAGCGGGTGGAGCCTCTGGATGCTGCGCTGGATTATAAAGTGCGGCGGATTGAAATCACGGTGGAAAGCGCCGAGGCACTGTCAAAAATCAAGCAATTTCTGGATGTTGAGGGGCGGGGACATGCCAGAATCGCGCTGCTGGTGCCCTTGGCAGCGGGGCAGGAGGCCGTGCTGGAGCTGCCTGGCCAGTGGGGTCTTTCAACTCAGGCCCGCAACATTATCCGCGGGCAGCAGGGCGTGCGCTCTGTGGCGGAGTTTTGAATTGAGTACGAAAAATTTAATTATGTTGAATTTATGCGCGATTTTGTTTATATATTCTTTAAAAAGGATATATTATGATCATTATCGCAGATGAGAAAGTTAATGGTTTTCGTTTGGTTCGCGATCTTGATCTTGGCTGGATCGATCCTCAGGGCCAATTTTAGGGAGTTCAAGAAGGCCAGCATGCCCAGTTAATCCGCGCTTTCAATACAGTTATGGGGTCTCCCAGTGTAGGAAACTGGATTCTGGTGGGTAGAAAAGTACAACGTCCGGGTGTGGATCCTCACTATTGGGCTTTGTTAGAGGAAGGGACGCCTACAGCACAACAAAAGGAAACCTTGCTAAAAATTGGGTTGGACCCTGAAAATCCAAGGGAAGAAAGAAATCAAAGTATTACATTTCTGAGTGCTTATCCTGAGGGTTATAGTCATCATGTTTTGCCTGACAGGCAAGGACGGCTTAATAAACAAGCTGCACCAAGCGTCTCAGCAGGGGCGCCTTTGCCGCCGGGCTACTAATTTCCTTGCAAACCCTACAAAATTTCTGTAGAAAGCCCGCAACTTAAACACACATGCGGAAAGCGGCACGGGCGCGGGTTGCGTTTGTTCCATCCGGTGTGGGGCCGAAAACCCCATACACATTTCCGCAGAGGGACAACCGGAAAAGGAGATATCACATGGCTTTCCCAGAATTTTCTATGCGCCAACTTTTGGAAGCGGGCGTTCACTTTGGTCACCACGCACGCCGCTGGAACCCCAAGATGCGCGAATACATCTTCGGCGTTCGCAATGGCGTTCACATTATCGACCTGCAGATGACCGTGCCGATGCTGCATACAGCATTGAAAACAGCGCGCGACATTGCGGCCAATGGCGGGCGTATCCTGTTCGTGGGTACCAAGCGCCAGGCGCAGGCGAAGATCGCTGAGGCTGCAAAGCGTTGCGGGCAGTACTACGTGAACCAGCGCTGGCTGGGCGGGATGCTGACGAACTGGAAGACCATTTCCAATTCCATCAACCGTCTGCGCGAAGTGGAAGACATTCTCAGCAGCGAAAAGATCAACGGCTATACCAAGAAAGAACAGCTGATGATGGCGCGCGAGCGTGAGAAGCTGATGTCCTCCATCGGCGGGATCAAAGACATGGGCGGCCAGCCAGGCGCGCTGTTCGTGGTCGATATCACGAAGGACGACATCGCCGTGAAGGAAGCCAACAAGCTGGGTATTCCGGTGATCGCGGTGATCGACAGCAATGCAAATCCCGATGGCGTGACCTTTCCTATCCCCGGAAATGACGATGCCTTGCGCGCGATTGAGCTGTATTGCGATTTGATGGCGGATGCGATTCTAGACGGCCTGCAGGCCGAGCTGGGCCGCAGCGGTGTCGATCTTGGCGCAGCTGTCGATGTAAAGGTCGAGCTGCCGCAGGTTGTGGAAGAGACGGAAGTCGAACACAAAATGCAGGCGACGGCTTAATCATTTTTTTAACCGATAAAGGAACGAACAATGGCTGAGATTACAGCATCAATGGTAAAGGATCTGCGCGAACAAACCGGCGTTGGCATGATGGATGCCAAAAACGCGCTGGCCGAGAATAACGGCGACATGAACGCCGCGATCGACTGGCTGCGTAAAAAGGGTCTGGCGAAGGCCGCCAAGAAATCCGGTCGCACGGCTGCTGAAGGTCTGGTGGCGATTGCCGTCGAAGGCAAGCGCGGCGTGGTGATTGAGGTCAATTCCGAGACCGACTTCGTGGCGCGGAATGAAGAATTCCAGAGCTTTGTGCGCAAGGCCGCGCAGATCGCCCTGGGCGCGAAAGATCTTGAAGATCTGAAAGCCAAGGACTTTGGAGGCGGCAAAACGGTTGCCGATGCGCTGACGGATCTGATTGCTAAAATCGGTGAAAATATGACGCTGCGGCGTTTTGGCGCCGTGACAGTCAGCAACGGTCTGGTGGCTGGCTATATGCACAGCGCTCTAGCCGATGGTTTGGGCAAGATCGGTGTTCTGGTCGGTCTTGAAACCACAGGTAGCGCCGATGCAATGAAAGATACCGCGCGTCAGCTCGCGATGCATGTTGCGGCGGCGAACCCGGAATATCTGGCGATTGCCGATATCAAGCCAGAGGCCCTGGAGCGCGAGCGCGCCGTTCTGAAGGAAAAGCATATCCAATCTGGAAAGCCCGCGGATAAAGTGGATGCGATTGTCGAAGGCGATCTGCGCAAGAATTATTATGGCCAGATCTGCCTGTTGGAGCAGCCCTTTATCATTGATGGCAAAACCCGCATTGCGGATGTTGTGTCTCAGTCTGAAAAGGCTGCGGGTACGCCCGTAAAACTCTCTGGTTTCGTCCGCTTCCAGCTGGGCGATGGTATCGAGAAGGAAGCCGAAGATTTCGCGGCCGAAGTTGCGAAGGTCGTAAACGGCTAATTGCGCTTATTTATCAGCCGCCTTGCAATCCCTCTAGGCTTTGCAAGGCGGCTGTATTATATTAGGTCCGTTTTTAGATAATCCGGTGAAAAATGTCCCAGCTTCCTTTCAAACGCGTATTGCTCAAAATGTCCGGTGAGGTTCTGATGGGGCCGAAGGAATTCGGCCTGGAACCCGACACGGTTAAGCGCGTCGCGCAAGACATCAAGGAAGTTGTCGATCTGGGTGTGCAGGTGTGCATTGTCGTTGGGGCCGGAAATATCTTTCGCGGCGTGTCGGGCGCGTCGCAGGGGATGGATCGCACCACGGCCGATTATATGGGGATGCTGGGCATCGTCATCAACGCGCTGGCGCTGCAAAACGCGCTAGAGAATATCGGCGTCAGCACGCGCGTGCAGTCGGCCATTCGTATGGATTCGATCTGCGAGCCCTATATCCGCCGTCGCGCGCTGCGCCACATGGAAAAGGGCCGCGTGGTGATTTTCGCTGCCGGCACAGGCAATCCTTACTTCACTACTGATACCGCCGGTGCCCTGCGCGCCAGCGAGATGGATTGCGACGCCATCTTCAAGGGCACGAAGGTTAACGGCGTTTACACCGCTGATCCGCATAAAGATCCCTCAGCGCAGCGCTTTGAGCGCATCAGCTATATTGACGTGCTGACCAAGGATTTGAAAGTCATGGACGCCACGGCGATTTCCCTGGCCCGTGAGAACAATATCCCGATTGTGATCTTCTCGGTGCGGGAGACAGGAAATTTTGCGCGTGTGGTGCAGGGGCAGGGGCAGTTTACGGTTGTTTCGAATGAGGGGAGATAAATCATGAGCTTTAATAAAGACGATATCAAACGCCGGATGGATGCCGCCGTGGATGTGCTGCACAAGGAATTTGCGGGCCTGCGCACAGGACGCGCTTCGGCGGGGATGCTAGACCCCGTGATGGTCGAAGCTTACGGTTCTAAAATGCCGTTGAATCAAGTCGGGACCGTCAGCGTGCCAGAGCCGCGCATGCTCGTGGTGCAGGTCTGGGACGGCAGCCAGGTTAAGGCCGTGGAAAAGGCCATCCGCGATGCGGGCCTCGGTCTGAACCCGCAGCCCGAGGGCAACAACATCCGCATCCCCATCCCGGATCTAAGTCAGGAGCGCCGCGCGGAATTGCAGAAAGTTGCCGGTAAATACGCCGAGGCCGCGCGCGTGTCCGTTCGCAACATTCGCCGCGACGGCATGGATTCCTTGAAGAAAATGGAAAAGGACAAGGCAACTTCGGAAGACGAAATCAAACGCATGTCGGATGAAGTGCAGAAATTGACGGACCAGGCGATTAATAAAATCGACACGATGCTCTCCGATAAGGAGAAGGACATTATGAAGGTTTAAAGAGAATGCCCTCTAATTTCCAACCACCAATCACCAGCCACCCTCCAAGCCACATCGCCTTCATCATGGATGGTAACGGGCGCTGGGCCAATCGGCGCGGCTTGCCGCGTTCGGTAGGACATCAGAAGGGGGCGGAGGCGCTGCGCCGTGTGGTGGAGGCGGGGGCGGAGATCGGCATTCCTTACATGACTTTTTTCGGTTTTTCGTCCGAGAACTGGTCGCGCCCGGAGCAGGAGATTACAGAGTTGATGCGCCTGCTGCGTTATTACCTGCGTTCGGAAACGGCCGAGCTGCACAAGAACAATATCCGCCTGCGCGTCATTGGCGATCGTCAGCGGTTTGATGAGGACATCATTGCCCTGATTGAAAATGCTGAGGCATTAACCCATGACAACAAACGCATGACGGTGATCATCGCGCTCAATTACGGCGGGCGGCATGATATACTGCAAGCGGCTTTTCAGGCCCGCCACCACGAAAATTTCGATACCTTTGCGCAAAGCTTTGAGGCAAATCTGATGACACGCGATGTGCCGGAGCCTGATTTGCTGGTGCGTACCAGCGGTGAAATGCGGATCAGCAATTTCCTGCTGTGGCAATGCGCCTACGCTGAGTTTTATTTTTGCGACACGCTCTGGCCCGATTTCGATCGCGCGACACTGGAAAAAGCCATTGAAGCCTATGCCGGGCGCGAGCGCCGTTTTGGCGGCCTCAAGCGGCATGAGGGATCATAAATGGCCGCCGCCCGCATGAATTTGCGCCGCCGGGTTCCGCCGGCTATCGCGCTGATTGTCCTGACCCTGGCCTGTATTGTTTCTGGCGGATGGATCTATATTGGGCTGATCTCAGTCTGCGCCGCGATCATCGGCTATGAATGGGCGCGGCTGGCATTGAAGAGCCCTTATCCTTGGCAGCTTTCTGTGGCGGGTGTCGTGTATCTTAGTTTTTGTTTTATCGCGTGTTATCTTGTGCGCGAATCATTGGGTGTTGCGCTCACGATTGCTTTTGTCATCATGGTCTGGATGAGCGACACAGGCGCCTATTTTTCCGGGAAATTAATCGGCGGGCCGAAGCTGGTGCCGCGGCTCAGTCCGAATAAAACCTGGGCAGGGCTTGGCGGTGCTGTCGCAGGGCCCGTGTTCGCGGCGCTGGCCTATGCGTTCTATGCAGATTTCGAAATTGCAGAGCTTGCCTTCTTTACCGCCATTGGCGTGATCGTTGGATTGACCGGGCAGACGGGTGATTTGCTGAGCTCGGGTCTCAAGCGGCTGGCCGGCGCGAAGGATGCCAGTGGTTTGATCCCTGGCCATGGCGGATTGCTCGACCGCATGGATGCGTTGATCTTCGCGGCGCCGTTTTATCTGGTTCTGATGCTTTGGCATGGAACATTCTAAACCCAAAACTTTGAATATCCTGGGTGTCACCGGTTCGATCGGCACGGCGGCGAGGGATGTTGTGCTGGCTACACCGCAACGATTTCAGGTGCAGTTCGTCAGCGCCCATCAGAATGTGGAGGCGCTGGCGCAGGCTGCGCGTGCGCTGAACGCAAGAACGGCCATTATAGGCGACGAGGCGCGTTTGTCCGATTTGCGCGCAGCGCTGAACGGCACGCATATTCTCGCTTATGCCGGCGCGCAAGCATTGTGCGATCATGCGGCCCAGCCTGCGGATATCACGCTTGCAGCCATTATGGGGCTGGCCGGTCTGCGCCCTTTGCTGGCTGCCTTGGCCCATTCGCGCTGCGTAGCGATTGCAAACAAGGAGCCGTTGGTGGCAGCAGGTGCCCTGGTGAAAGAAATCGCCGCGCGGCACGGCACAACCATTTTACCGGTGGACAGCGAGCATAACGCGATTTTTCAGGTCTTTGATCCATCGCAAATGCAAGCTATCGAACGCATTATTCTGACCGCATCCGGTGGGCCCTTCCGCACCTGGAGCGCGCAGCAGATCAAGGCGGCAACACCGGCGCAGGCGCTGGCGCATCCGAATTGGTCGATGGGCGCGAAGATCAGTATCGACAGCGCCACTTTGATGAACAAGGGGCTGGAAGTGATTGAGGCACATCATTTATTCGATCTGCCTGCGCAGAAAATAGATGTGCTCGTGCATCCGCAATCGCTTGTGCATGGGATGGTGGAATATGTGGATGGTTCGGTGCTGGCGCAGATGGCCGCGCCCGATATGCGCACGCCGCTGACGCATGTTCTGTCCTGGCCGCAGCGTATGCGCACGCCAGGTGCCAGAATGGATTGGGCGAAGCTGAAATCCATGGATTTCGAGGCGCCGGACCTGTCGCGCTTCCCCTGTCTGGATTTGGCTTATGAAGCCTTGCAAGCCGGGCAGGGTGCTTGCATTGCGCTGAACGCTGCCAATGAAATGGCTGTGGCGGCGTTTCTGGAAGGGCATATCGGCTTTGTAGATATTTCTGATGTTGTAAGGGCTGCGCTCGAACTGCCACATCAGAAGACCTTTGGCAGTGTTGATGCTATTATTGCACACGATCTGCTTGTGCGTGCCTCTGCACACGCCTATATTAGTCGTATCGACAACCGCAAGAAAAGGGCCTGACCCCATGGATTTCCTTGAAATTTTTCAGAGCATCACCGGCAATGTCTGGATTTACGGTGGTTCTTTCTTGCTTGTGCTGGGCATCTTGGTCTTTGTCCATGAATGGGGTCATTACATCGTCGCACGGCTTTGCGGTATACGGGTTGAGACTTTTTCGATTGGCTTCGGGCATGAGATTTTCGGCTTTAATGACCGGCACGGTACGCGCTGGAAAATCTCGTTGGTGCCGCTGGGCGGGTATGTGAAACTGTTTGGCGATGTCGATCCGGCCAGCTTCAAGAAAACGGACAAGGTCAAGGACACGCAACAATCGGCTCCACGCCCGATGACAGCGGCGGAGAAGCAACAAGCTTTCTTTGCAAAACCCGTCTGGCAGCGCACCCTTGTGGTTTTTGCTGGCCCTGCGATTAATTACATTTTCGCGATTGTTTTACTGGCTGGCTTGTTCATGGCCTATGGCCAGCCGGTGACGCCGCCCGTCGCGGCAGCCATTGTCAAGGGATCAAGCGCGGACAAGGCCGGTTTCCAGCCACATGATCGAGTGCTCAGCATCGACGGCAAGCCCGTTGACAGCTTTGAGGATATCCGCCGCGCTATGCTGATCGCGCTGGATCAGGAGAAGCAATTTGTAATCGAGCGCGATGGACAGCAGATCAAAATCACAGCCACGCCCGAACGCGAGCAGATGAAAGATCGCTTCGGCTTTACCCAAAGCCGGGGCAAGCTGGGCCTTGTGGGGCCGAATTTTGGCATTGACGCTACGGCGATTACAGCCGTGAACGGGAAGGTCCTGGGCGAAAAGCAAGAGATTACCCGCGCGCTGGACCGCAGGCTTGGGCAGCGGTTTGAGATTACGGTTGGCAGCGGAGAAAATGTTGATGTGTATATCATTCGTCCCTTACCGGCGGCCAATGCCGGTCTTGCCGATGCTAAAGCAGAGACCTATGGCGTTTTGCAAATCGCACCGGTGAGCGAGAACGCCGTCATTCATCACAATATCCTTAGCGCTCTGATGCATGGTGTGGGCGAAGCATGGAATATCAGCGCCGATACGCTGGAGGCCGTTTGGCAAATGATCACCGGTACGCGCCCGGCCACGGAACTCGGTGGTATTATCCGCATCGGCGCCTTGGCCGGTGACATGGCGCAGCAGGGCATTGTGGCGCTGATTCTCTTTACCGCGCTGTTATCGATTAATCTGGGCCTTATTAACCTGTTTCCGATTCCTTTGCTCGATGGCGGGCATTTGGTCTTTTATGCGTTCGAAGCGGTTCTGGGCCGCCCGATCCCCGAGCCAGTGCAGGAATATGCCTTCCGTTTCGGGCTTGCGTTTCTGGTCTGTTTGATGGTCTTTGCTAATCTGAATGATATCGTGCAATTATTGCTATAAAGCGCACCCTTGGCATTGACATTTTCACCGCTAAGGCGCAGAAATAAAGGCAGTTACTCTTAACTCTTCCGAATCCTCATGAACCGATACGCGCTTCTGCTTCTTCTGACGATAATCACATTTGTACCGCTGCGTGGGGCGCAGGCGCAGGGCAGTGTGCGCGAAATCCGCATCGAAGGCGAGCAGCGCGTGGAAGAGGCCACCGTCCTGTCCTATCTGGATGTGCGCATTGGCGATCCGGTCATTCCCGAAACTTTGGATAAAGGAATCAAAAGCCTGTTTGCCACAGGGTTGTTCGCTGATGTGTCGCTGGATGCGCAGGGCGATGTTTTGGTTGTCAATGTTGTTGAAAATCCCGTCATCAACCAAATTGCCTTTGAAGGCAATGACAAGCTCACCGATGAGGAATTGCAAGCCGAAGTGCAGCTGCGCCCACGGCAGGTATTTACGCGCACCAAGGTGCAGGCTGATCTCAGCCGCCTTTATCAGCTTTACCGCCGCAACGGCAGATTTTCTGTGACCATCGATCCCAAGGTTATTCAGCTCGATCAGAACCGCGTGAACCTGGTGTTTGAGGTGGATGAAGGGGATGTTACAACCGTGTCCAGCATACGCTTCATCGGCAATGAGCATTTCAGCGATAATCGTTTGCGTTCGGAAATCACCACGCAGGAAACGGCTTGGTACAAGTTTTTGTCATCCTCTGACCGTTATGACCCGGATCGGCTGGCCTACGATGAGGAAGTGTTACGCAAGTTCTACCTCGCGCAAGGCTATGCAGATTTTCGCCTGATTTCCACGAACGCGGACCTCTCCGAAGATGGCGAGAGCTTCTACATCACCTTCATGGTTGAAGAGGGCGAGCGCTACCGCGTCAAGGATTATACGGTTGAATCCAAACTGCGCAATTTCGATGCCGGTGTTTTGAAGCAGAACGTCGCGTTCGAGAAAGGCGACTGGTATAACGCCGACCGCGTTCAGGAATCCGTCGATAAAATGACGGATCAGTTGGGTGACTTGCAGTATGCGTTCGTGAATGTGAAGCCAAAAATTGACCGCAACCGCAGCGATAAAACCATTACGATCGCTTTCCAGATTGACGAAGCGCCCAAAGTGTTTGTTGAGGAAATCAACATCGAAGGCAACAGCCGCACGTTGGATAAAGTCATCCGCCGTCAGATGAGCTTGTCGGAAAGCGATCCGTTCAATCGTTCGAAGCTTGCGAAATCAGAGCAGAAAATTAAGGATCTCGATTATTTTGAGACGGTCGAGATCAGCCCCACACAGGGCAGTGCGCCGGATAAAACCAATATCAATATCAAAGTCGCGGAGAAGTCGACGGGTGAACTTTCGCTGGGCGCTGGATATTCCACAAGCGACGGCCCGCTTGCCGATTTCCGCATTCGTGAACGCAATTTGCTGGGCAAGGGGCAGGACCTGCTGTTTGCCACGACCATAGCCGGTGAGCGCACGGAATTTGATGTGTCTTTTACCGAGCCTTATTTTATGGATCGCGATCTGTCGGCGGGTGTTGATTTGTTCCATATTACACGCGATCTGCAGGATGAAAGTTCCTACGACCAGAAGCGTACTGGTGCCGGGTTCCGGCTGGGTTATCCCTTGTCCGAGCGCTGGCGCCAGGTGCTGCGTCTGCGCGGCGAGAACAATGAAATCGCGAATGTTGATGAGGATGCTTCGCGCTTTATCCGCGACCAGGAAGGGGAGCGTACCACAGTCGCATTGTCCCAGCGCACGTCGTATGATAACCGCGATAGCGCGCTATTCCCGACTGATGGTTGGTTTTACTGGCTGGATAGCGAAGTTGCAGGCGTGGCGGATGCCGAATATGTTTCGGCGCGCACCGGGGCGTCCTTCTATTATCCTGTGATGGATCAGGTTGTGCTGAACATCCTGGGAGAAACGGGTGCGATTGCCGGTTATAACAATAAGGATGTCGAAATTAATGAGCGTTTCTTCATCGGCGGTACAACCCTGCGCGGTTTCGAACAAGCCGGTATCGGACCGCGTGACGCGGAAACAGAAGACTCACTAGGCGGCAATTACTTCTACCGCAGCACCGTTGAGTTGTCTTTTCCTCTGGGCTTGCCTGAAGATTTGGGTATCGAAGGACATGCTTTCACAGACGCCGGCTCGTTGTGGAGCATTGACGATACCGGCCCTGGCATTCAAGAAGAAGACAGCCTGCGCGCAGCGGCAGGTGTTGGTATTTCCTGGCGTTCGCCGTTTGGCCCCGTCCGCGTTGATTACGCCAAGCCCTATATGGAAGAGGAGTTCGACCAGACGGAATCCTTCCGCTTCAATTTTGGGACGAGTTTCTAATGTTCGTCATTGCAACGTGCGCACGGATGGCGACCCCGGCATCCCGCTTCGCGCGATGCGCTTCGCAGGACGAGAGAGCAGAGTGGATGCAGATCGATAGCTTGTCCGGCGAAGCCTGAAAGGCGAAGACGGATGGCGACCCCGGCAGGGCTCGAACCTGCAACCCCCTGCTTAGAAGGCAGGTGCTCTATCCAGTTGAGCTACGGGGTCAAATCTTCCTTTTACAGAGCATAAGATGCCCCAAAGGCGACGGGCATTTCAAGCGTTTTTGGCGTCTTTCGCTGTTTCCGGCGGAATATAGCGGAAATTATCGGTGTAGTTGCGGGGTTTAAGATGACGTTGATGCGCGGGCGAAATAGTGTAAATAAGCCCTTTCTGACGGGCATAGGCCTCGGCCTCGGCCTGGGTGGGGAAGCACAGCCGCACTTGCTCTAGTGTGTCGCCGCTCTGTGTCCAGCCCATCAAAGGCTCGGGCCGCTTGATGCTGGCGGCTTCATATTCCAAAAACCAGCCCTGCGTTTTTCCGCGGCCTGATTGTGATGCGCTTTTTGAGGGTTGGTAAATCCGTGCTTTCATGCCTGATGAATCTAGCGCAAAAATCCCGACGCATCAATGAAATCAGCTGCGTTCTGAAACTCTTTATGCACCGCCCAGGGCAAGGTGACATCGGCATGGGATTCATAGAGTTTGGCGCGTTTAGCCAATAACAGGCGATAGCAGCGGTTTAAGGCTGCTTCCGGATTCTCACCGGGCAGGGGCTGGTAAAGGCCACGCCAGCAAATTGGCCGGGGACGAGCGATGAAGTTTTCAATCATAGTCTGCTGCGCCTCGGCACTGGTCTCAAGATAGATCATTTTTCCAGTTGCCTTTAGCCGTGCCATTTCGGCGGGATGATAAATCGCGCTGCCGGTCAGATCGAGGATGCAGCCCGGGGCAAAATCCGAGGCCATAATTGTGCGCTCGATCGCCAGGTATTGTTCTTCACGCGCCGCGAATCCCGCGCTCCAGGGCATGCCAAAGTATCGGCCTAATCTCTCGGCGGCGTCTTTGCCCGGATCATCGCGCAGCAGGGCTGCCAGCTGCGGTGATTGCACGATCAATTCATCAATCTCGATATGGGGTAATTCCAGATGTTCGGCTAGCAATTTTGCCCAATGCGTCTTGCCCGAACCAGACATGCCGATGAGGATGAGATTGCGTGATTCGGTCATCATTTAAAGACTCTGTTTATTCAAATGAATTTTCACAGCAGAGGCGCGGAGAACGCAGAGTAAGAAAATAGATTAAACCACTAAGACACTAAGAAGTATTAAGACATTAAAGCTCTGAATGCTTCTTAGTGTCTTAGTGGTTAAAAAAAATTTATTGCGCTTTGCGCAAAAGAAAACTCCGTTTCCTCCGCGTTTCCGCGGTGAGTTTTATCTTAGATGTTATGCGCGGTAGATGTCCATAATCTTACCCAGCATCTCCAGCGCTTGCGGGCGCGGACGCTGGAACGAATTGCGCCCGATGATCGAACCATTGCCGCCACCAGCGTGAATGTCGCGCGCGTCTTCGAACACGGAATCCTCGCCCTTCGTCGCGCCGCCGGAAAACACCACCAGCCGCCGCCCGTTGAAGCAGGAGCGCACAACCTCACGCACACGGTCGGCCTGCGTGGCGATGGGGATTTTCTGATCTTCGAAAACCTTTTTGGCTTCTTTTTGCTCCAGATGCGCGGTAGGCAGTTTCACCTTCACGATATGCGCGCCCAGCAAACAGGCCATATGCGCGGCATAGGCGATGACATCCATTGCCGTTTCGCCGTCCTTCGACAGGCCATTGCCGCGCGCGTATGACCACACCACGCTTGCCAGCCCGACGTCCTTGGCCTGACGGATCATGTCGCGCACTTCCTCGAACATATCGAACTGAGCGTCAGAACCGGGATAAATCGTGAACCCGACGGCGGAGCAACCAAGTTGCAAGGCATCCTGGATGCTGGCGGTGACGGCCTGATTGGCGTCATTGTTTTTTGAGGCCAGCGAATTCGCGCTGTTGAATTTCAGGATCGTCGGGATCTGCCCCGCGAACGTATCGGCACCTGCCTGCAGCGGGCCCAGCGGCGCGGCATAGGCGTTGCAGCCGGAATCGATGGCCAGCTGGTAATGGTAATGCGGATCGTAGGATTCTGGATTAACGGCGAAACTACGGGCCGGGCCGTGCTCGAACCCCTGATCGACGGGCAGGATTACCATCCGCCCCGTGCCCGCCAGCGCGCCGTGATTCAAGATGCGCACCAGATTGGCCTTCACCCCGGCATTCTCGTTCTCGTAATTGGCGAGGATGTTTTTAATCGCGGGCGAGAGTGTTTTGGATGTTGATTTTATCGGTGTTGGTTTCATGTCTGATTTCATGGCTGTTGCGTGGGCATAGTTAACTCCTGAATTTCTCTAGATATTTATTACATCATCATTTGTCCAAGTACAAATGAAACAGGGACACATTAAATTAATGTGTCCCTTCTTCGTGTACGCTCAATCAGAGATTTAACGGCCTAATGTCGGGGCGGCAGCAACGGGATCTGGCTGTCTGAAAGGCGTATTTGCGGCGACGCGGCCGAAAGCATTGCGCACGGAAGGAAAACCGCCAAATGCGGCGAAAACGGGGGTCATGTTTACTAAAACTCTAGCCATCGTCAATCAGTCCTTCCTGTACCAGTGTATTATACGCCCTGTGGCTGGAGGAGGCGGTGCTGCCGGGCACACGGGCCAAAACTTCCTGCCGAGGGGCATCCCGAAGCTCGTATAATGCCGCGATAATCTTGGCATCACGGAGCGTCGGTTTTTCTTGCTTAAGAATATTATTAAACGATTTGAGGAAGATTTGCAAGTTTTTATGCGATCCCTCGAAATAATCCAGCGCGCCGGAAAGCGCCTTGCGGGCGTAGCCGCAGGTTTCCAGCCGCACCGCCCGGCCATCGTCCCGGCTTTCCTGGCGCATCACGCAGCCGTAATCGTAAAGCCATTCAATTTCGCGGTTCATGGCAGATTTATGGATGTGCAGCCGGTCCATGATTTCGGACTGCGTTGTGCCGGGATTTTGGTCGATATCCACAAGAATCGCCGCCCGGCGCAGGGAGGAGGAGGCGTCATTGCCCAAGGCCTCAATCAGATGATCCAGCACGAAGCAGGCTTTCTGGGCCCTGGTGGTCATCGCTTTCTTGGCAGAGGAGCGCATCATGGTTTTATTATTACTCTAAAACCCGCAGAAATGCAAGGAATTATAGAAAAATAGGGCTTGGCAGTACGTACAAATTTCATAATCACTGTTTGTAACATACTGTTTATAAATAAGAATTTCAGGTCCTTCAGTTTGTTTGCCGGATTTTTATTTATGCGTACACTCTTTTTTCTTTTTTCTCTCGCGTTCACTTCAGGTAATACGACTTATGGTATATGAGAACGAGAAAAGAGTCAATGGGTCATAAATGGGGACGGAGTGATTCACCCCGACCCAGAAGTAATTAATACCCCACCGCATGCATTTTGGCGGCGACGTCGAGCATACGCAGGGAAAACGCCCATTCATTGTCATACCAGGCCATGACACGCACCAGCGTGCCGTCGACGACTTTGGTATCCGGGCGGGAGATAATCGCGGAATGCGGATCGTGGATGAAATCGCCGGACACCAGCGGTTCATCACACACACCGAGAATCCCCTTCAGGCCACGATTGGCCTGGGCGGTGAGGGCGTTGTTGACTTCCTCAACCGTGGTGGGGCGCTTGGCGACAAATTTAAAATCGACCAGCGAGACATTCGGGGTGGGCACGCGCACGGAGACGCCATCCAGCTTGCCCTTCAATTCCGGCAGCACCTTGGCCACGGCCTTGGCCGCCCCGGTGGAAGTCGGGATGATATTCATGGCCGCAGCACGGGCGCGGTAAGGGTCGCGGTGCGAGGCATCAACGGTGTTCTGATCGCCGGTGTAGGAATGGATGGTGGTCATGAAGCCGCGCTCGATCCCGATCGCCTTATGCAGTACATACGCCACCGGCACGAGGCAGTTGGTGGTGCAAGAGCCATTCGAGACGACTGTATGCTCGGTCTTTAAATCATTTTCATTGATGCCGTAGACGACGGTGATGTCTTCGTCGGTGGCGGGCGCGGAGATCAAGACCTTCTTGGCGCCGCTGTCCAGATGCGACTGTGCGCCTGGACGGTCGGTGAATTTGCCGGAGCACTCCAGCACGATATCCACACGCTCGCGGCCCCAGTATAGTTCTTTTGGGTTGCGGGTGCGGAAGCAATGCACATCCTGCCCTGCGATTTTAATCCATTCGGAATTGTTGCATTCCACATCGAAATTCGCGCGGCCATGCACGGAATCGTATTTCAACAGATGCGCGTTGTTCATGCCCGGATCGTTGATCGCCGCCAGCACGATGTCGCTGCGCTTGCTTTCAAAAATCGCCCGCGTCACCAGACGTCCGATGCGTCCAAAGCCGTTGATTCCGATGCGTAGGGTCATGTCTTTTTCTCCTTATATTTTTCTAGTCCCGGCCTCCGCGTTTAAAAAATTACTTTAACCGACTTCGTACCGCCTCCAGAATTTTCTCCGCTGTGATGCCAAAATGTTTGTAGAGTTCCTGATAGGGGGCGGAAGCGCCGAAGCTGTTCATGCCGATAAAAATTTCCATGCCGCCGGTCAGGCGCTCCCAGCCCTGGCGGATGCCGGCTTCAACGACGACCTTCACGCTGTCGTTGCAGGCGATGCCTTTGATATAGGCTTCGTCTTGTTCCCAGAACAGATCCAGACACGGCACCGAGACAAGCCGCACGGCCACACCGTCTTTTGCCAAGGCTTCATAGGCTTGATGCGCGATTTCGACTTCCGAGCCACTGGCGTACAGAGTGACGCGGGGGGTGTTCGATGTTTCCTTGAGAATGTAGGCGCCGCGTGTGACTTTGTTTTCGCTACGCGGCTCGTTGAGCAACGGCAATCCCTGACGCGTGAGGGCCATGACGCTGGGGGCGGATTTCAGATTGAGCGCGGTTTCCCATGTCTCCGCCGTTTCGATGCCGTCGCAGGGGCGAAACACATACAAATTCGGAATCGCACGAAGTGCGGCCAGATGCTCGACGGGTTGATGCGTCGGGCCGTCTTCGCCCAGGCCGATGGAATCATGCGTCATCACATGAATGACGCGCTGTTTCATCAGCGCCGCCAGACGCAGCGACGGGCGGCAATAATCGGAGAACACCAGGAAGGTGCCGCTGTAGGGGATGATACCGCCATGCAGGGCGAGGCCGTTCATGATAGCAGCCATGCCGTGTTCGCGCACGCCGTAATGGATATACTGGCCGCTGAAATCCTTTGCGGAGACAATCGCCGGCCCTTTGATTTTGGTGTTGTTGGAGCCTGTGAGATCAGCCGAACCGCCGATGAGTTCCGGCACGGCGGGGATTAGTTTTTCCAGCACCATGCCGGAGCATTGGCGCGTGGCGAGTTTATTTTTTTCCTGGGCGAAGGTTTGTTTCAGATCGGCGATGACGGGGCCAATGGCCTTCAAGCCATCCAGTGCAAGTGCCGATTCAAACACCTGGCGTTTGGGCGATGCGTTCAGGCGTTTGGTCCAGCCCTGAAACGCGAGCTGGCCTTTCATGCCAATATTGCGCCAGCCATGAAGGATTTCGGAGGGGATTTCAAACGGCGCGTGCGGCCAGTTTAAATTCTTGCGCGCGCCTTCGATTTCCGAGGCGCCCAGCGGTGAGCCGTGAGAGGAGGCGCTGTTGACCTTGGTTGGCGCGCCAAAGCCGATCTGCGTTTTGCAGGAAATGAGCGTGGGCTTATTCGCTTTCTGCGCG
>JAKLKY010000027.1:0-9551 GCA_023150415.1 Alphaproteobacteria bacterium
CAATTTGGTCATACGCCTTAAAGTCTTTTGAGAAATACTTCGTCAGCGCCGCTGTCAGCGTCGTCTTCCCATGGTCCACGTGGCCAATCGTCCCAATGTTGCAGTGCGGCTTATTGCGCTCGAATTTCTCTTTTGACATGACTTAGTTCTCCTTCTTTCTAAATTTAAAGCTTTAACTTAAAGCTATGATACCAACGTCAATAGCTTTTAATCCTTCAATCTCGCGATCTTCAATGGGCCCTGGTAAATCTATCACTACTTTTCTTTCATAAGGTCCGCGGGCACGCCCATAAGGTCCGCAATCGCGCCGTATCTCTCTGTTCACTTCTATAACCTCATTAATTTTTTTTTGTCTCTCTTGCTCATCGGCAACACTTTGAAATACACCCATTAAAGATAGCCAAAGGTCACTTGGCATAAAGAAAGCACCTGCAAAACCATGTTCACCTTTTAATGTTAACTCGTATTTTGCCATTTTCTACCCTGCCAATTTCTCTTTCAGCTCCGCCGCTACGTTTGCCGGTACAGGCTCATAGTGGTCAAACAACATTGTGTAATTGGCGCGGCCCTGTGACATGGAACGCAGCGTGTTGATGTAGCCGAACATGTTCGCCAGCGGCACCATGGCCGTAACGACCTTCGCGTTTCCGCGATCTTCCATGCCCTGGATCATGCCACGGCGCGAGTTCAGATCGCCGATAACATCACCCATGTAATCCTCAGGCGTGACGACTTCGACTTTCATGATCGGCTCCAGCAGCTGCGGGCCGCATTTCTGCATGCCTTCCTTGAAGGCCGCCTTGGCCGCGATTTCGAACGCCAGAACGGAGGAGTCCACATCGTGATAAGAACCATCCACCAGACGAACTTTGAAATCCACCACGGGAAAGCCCGCGATAATGCCGGTTTCCTTGGCCTGGATCAGACCTTTTTCCACGCCAGGAATAAATTCCTTCGGGATCGCGCCGCCAACGATTTCGTTGATGAACTCGTAGCCCTCGCCTGGCTGTGCGGGTTCGAACACGGCCGAAAGTTTCGCAAACTGGCCCGAACCGCCGGTTTGCTTTTTGTGCGTGTAGTCGATCGTCGCGGATTTTGTGATTGTCTCGCGATAGGCCACCTGCGGCGCGCCGATATTGGCCTCAACTTTGAACTCGCGCTTCATGCGGTCGACGATAATGTCTAGGTGCAATTCGCCCATGCCTTTAATGATCGTCTGGCCGGATTCATGATCCACTGACACACGGAACGATGGATCTTCAGAAGCCAGACGCTGCAGTGCGATACCCATCTTTTCCTGATCGGCTTTGGATTTAGGCTCCACCGCGATCTCAATCACGGGCTCAGGGAATTCCATGCGTTCGAGAACGATCGGCTTGTTCGGGTCGCACAGCGTATCGCCCGTGGTGGTATCTTTCAGACCCACCAGCGCCACAATGTCGCCCGCGCCCGCGCTCTTAATTTCTTCGCGGTTGTTGGCATGCATCAGCAACATACGGCCGATGCGCTCTTTTTTGTCCTTCACCGAGTTGATGACGTAGGAGCCGGATTCCAGCTTGCCTGAGTAAATGCGCACGAAGGTCAGCGATCCCACAAACGGATCGTTCATGATCTTGAACGCCAGGCCAGAGAACGGCGCATCATCCGAAGGCGGACGTGTATCGCCTTCGTCGCTGTCAACTTTCTTGCCCTGAACATTACCCACATCCAGCGGACCGGGCAGGTAATCAACAACCGCATCCAGCAGCGGCTGCACACCTTTGTTCTTGAAGGCCGAGCCACACATCATCGGGATCAGTTTGAACGCGATCGTGCCCTTGCGGATGCATTTTTTCAATGTGGCAATATCAGGCTCGTTACCTTCCAGATAGGCCTCCATCGCGGCATCATCCATTTCCACCGCCTGTTCGATCATTGCCTCGCGATAAGATTTCGCCTTATCCAGCAGATCAGCGGGAATTTCCTTTTCTTCAAAAGACGCCCCGAGAGAATCATCATTCCAGATAATCGCCTTCATTTTGATCAGATCGACGATGCCCACAAAGTCGCTTTCCATGCCAATCGGCAGGGTCAGGATCAGCGGATTGATGCCCAGACGCTTCTTCACGCTGTCGACACAGTCATAGAAATTAGCGCCGATCTTATCCATCTTGTTGGCAAAAATGATGCGCGGCACGCGGTATTTGTCGCCTTGCCGCCAGACGGTTTCTGTCTGCGGCTCTACGCCCTGGTTACCATCAAGCAGGCACACCGCGCCGTCGAGAACGCGCAAGCTGCGCTCCACCTCGATCGTGAAATCCACGTGACCCGGCGTGTCGATAATGTTGAGGCGGAACAATTCGCCCGGGTTGGTGCCGTGCTCCGGCCCCTTCCAGAAGGTCGTTGTCGCGGCGGAGGTAATCGTGATTCCGCGCTCTTGCTCCTGCTCCATCCAGTCCATGGTCGCAGCACCATCATGCACTTCGCCGATTTTATGCGACTTGCCGGTGTAGTACAGAATACGCTCTGTGCATGTGGTTTTCCCGGCATCAATGTGGGCCATGATGCCAAAGTTGCGGTAGCGTTCGATCGGGTGTTCGCGGGACATTGTTTTCTTTTCTCTCTATTCTCTATTACCAGCGGTAATGCGCAAAAGCCTTGTTGGCTTCGGCCATTTTGTGGGTATCGTCGCGCTTTTTCACGGCGTTGCCACGATCATTCGCCGCGTCCAGAATTTCCCCGGCCAGCTTGTCGACCATGGTTTTCTCACCGCGCTTGCGGGCCGCATCGATGATCCAGCGCATGGCCAGCGCCAAACCGCGTTCAAGGCGCACTTCCATCGGCACCTGATAGGTCGCACCACCCACACGGCGGGATCGCACTTCCAGGCGTGGCTTGACTTTTTTCAGCGCACGCAGGAAAACGGCCAAGCCTTTGCTTTTGGCGGCGGCGGCAGCCGTCTCGGAATCGCTCTCATCATCGGTGTTGGTGTTGGCGGCGCGCTTGTCCAGCAATTCAAGGGCGCGGTAAACGATGCCCTCAGCAACGGATTTCTTGCCGTGAACCATGACGTTGTTGATGAATTTCGAGAGAACCAGATCACCGAATTTCGGATCGGGAAGAATTTCTCTTTTTTCTGCGCGGTGACGACGGGACATAGCTTCTTCCTCCTAACACTCAAACTTAGGAACTGATATTTCTAAATTTTTCATCGCTGAAATAACTCCATCTACGTTATCAGGAACTATAACATTCCCACAGTCAGGGTGTGAATTTGGAAAGCGAATACCCGCACTATAAAAAGCGTCAGCTAACTCCTGGACAAAATCTTTTCTAGTTCCAAAATACACTCTGCGAGTTCTGCCTGATGGCTTTTTTCTTGTCTTCGTTTTAGTGGCTGTCGATCTGTTTCTCATTTTTCACCTACAAATTTTCTATCTTACTTTCTGCATTATTTCGGTCTCTTGGCGCCGTAACGCGAACGCGCTTGTTTACGGTCTTTGACGCCTTGCGTATCGAGCGTTCCGCGAATAATCGTGTAGCGCACGCCGGGCAAGTCTTTAATACGGCCGCCGCGCACCAGAACGACGGAGTGTTCCTGCAGATTGTGCCCCTCGCCGGGGATGTAGCAGATCACTTCCATGCCGGTGGTCAGGCGCACTTTCGCCACTTTCCGCAGCGCGGAGTTCGGCTTTTTCGGCGTCGTGGTGTAGACGCGGGTGCACACGCCACGGCGTTGCGGATTGCTTTTCAGCGCCCGGTTCTTCTTACGTTTCTTTTGCAGATCGCGCGGCTTGCGGATCAATTGTTGTATTGTTGGCATTCGTCTTTCCTCTTAAAGCCCGACATTCCAGCAAAAGCCAGAATGACACTGAAATTTTCGGATGCCTGCATCTAGCGCGACGAAGAGAGCAGAGTCAACTGGTTTTTGCCAGATTTCTGCCGAGTCGCGACTTTAGAAATCGCAGAGCATCCGGTTATTCCGGATGATGCGCGCCGCCTGAACCGCAGGGGCGCCTCACCAAGTGGCGGGACTATACTGTTAACACTTCGTTAACGTCAAGTCCTTTTCTTTAGCCCGCCGCAACTTTTTTGCCGGTATCATCTTCCGCTGCCTCGCCTTCGGCCACAGCGGGCTGAGCGGCGGCTTGGGCAGCCAAAGCCTCAGCATCGCGACCAGCAGCCACGCGCTTCATTGTATTAACATAAGCACCTGTGCCGGCCGGGATCAAACGGCCAACAATGACGTTTTCCTTCAGCCCGTTCAAGCGGTCGACCTTGCCCTGGGTTGCGGCTTCGGTCAGGACACGTGTTGTCTCCTGGAACGATGCCGCGGAGATGAATGAGCGTGTCTGCAACGAGGCCTTGGTAATGCCCTGTAGCACCGGCTTGCCTTCTGGCGGACGCTTGCCATCGGCCAGGAACTTGCCACGAATTTCTTCGTACTCCTCCAGATCCACATGCTCGCCTTCCAGATAGGTCGTGTCACCCACGGCCTTGATCTCGATTTTCTGCATCATCTGGCGAACGATCACCTCGATATGCTTGTCGTTGATCTTCACGCCCTGCAGACGATAAACATCCTGAATTTCGTTGATCAGATAGTCGGCCAGCGCCTCAACACCCAGAACATCCAGAATATCGTGCGGCACCAGCGCGCCATCGAGAATCGGATCGCCCTTGCGCACAAAGTCGCCTTCGGCCACGGCCAGATGACGGCCTTTGGGGATGAGATACTCAACAGGCTCCAGATCGGCCGTTGCCGGCTTGATAACGATCCGGCGCTTGGATTTGTAATCCTTGCCGAATTCGACATAGCCATCGATATCCGAAATTACCGCGAAATCCTTCGGCCGGCGGGCTTCGAATAGTTCCGCCACGCGCGGCAGACCACCGGTAATATCGCGGGTCTTGGATGTTTCACGCGGAATACGCGCGATGATGTCGCCGGCCTTTACCTCCTGACCGTTCTCCACGGACAAGATCGCATCCACCGACATATAGTAATTCGCTGGCAGACCATTGGGCAACGTAATCACGTTACCTTTCTTGTCGAGCAACGAAATCCGCGGCTTTAACGCATTGCCCTTGGGTTGCGAGCGCCAGTCGATCACGCGCTTGGCGGTGATACCGGTCGCCTCGTCCGCCTGCTCGACGATGGACAAACCTTCCACAAGATCGAAGTAATGCGCCACTCCGTCTTTCTCGGTGATGATCGGCAATGTGTACGGATCCCACTCCGCCATCTTGTCACCAGCCTTAACCTTGTCACCTTTGGCCACCAGCAAGCGCGCACCATAGGGTACACGATGCGCGGCCTTTTCAGTGCCTTTTTTATCTTTGAGGACAAGCTCCATGTTCCGGCCCATGACGATCGCTACGCCCGATGAATTGCGCACGATGCTCTCGTTGCGAATTTCAACCGTAGCTTCCAGATTGGCCTCAACCGAGGAACGCTCCGCGCCCCGCTGCGCCGCGCCACCGATGTGGAATGTCCGCATCGTCAGCTGCGTGCCCGGCTCGCCGATCGACTGCGCGGCCATGACTCCCACAGCCTCGCCGATATTAACCGACGTTCCGCGCGCCAAATCGCGTCCGTAGCATGCCGCGCAAATGCCGTTATTGGCTCCCTCACACGTCAGAACGCTGCGCACTTTAATCTCGTCAATCTCTGCATTGTCGATTGATTCGGCAGCAGATTCATCAATGATATGCCCTGCCTTGACGATGATCTTCTTCGCGTTCTGCGGATCAACAATGTCCACAGCCGCGCTGCGGCCCAGAACGCGTTCACCCAATCCAACAACAACGTCGGCACCATTCATCACCGCGCGCAGCGTCACACCATTCTGTGTGCCGCAATCAACTTCGGAGATGATGGCATCCTGCGCAACATCCACCAATCGGCGTGTGAGGTAACCGGAATTCGCCGTCTTCAGCGCTGTATCGGCCAAGCCTTTCCGCGCGCCATGGGTGGAGTTGAAGTATTCCAGAACCGACAGACCTTCCTTGAAGTTCGAGATAATCGGCGTTTCGATGATCTCGCCCGAGGGCTTAGCCATCAAACCGCGCATACCAGCCAACTGACGAATCTGAGCAGCAGATCCCCGCGCGCCTGAATGTGCCATCATGTAAACGGCGTTCAGATTACCGGCAGAGACATTGGAAATACCCTTCATCATCGCATCGGCCACATCGTCGGTGCAGCGTGACCAGATATCGACAACTTTGTTGTACTTCTCGCCTTTGGTGATCAGACCGTCTTGGTATTGCTGTTCGAATTCCGAGACTTTGTCATTCGCGGCCTGAACCAGCTTTTGCTTTTCAGCCGGGATGACCAGATCATCCTTGCCGAAGGAAATACCGGCTGTGCACGCATAACGGAAACCCAGCTTCATCATGCGGTCGGCGAAAATGACCGTGTTCTTCTGCCCGCAATGGCGGTAGACGATGTCGATCAGGTTCGAGATTTCCTTTTTCGTCAGCGTCTGATTGAGCAGAGAAAACGGCACATTCTGATGACGCGGCAACAGATCGGACAAAATCAAGCGTCCTGGCGTGGATTCCACGATGATCTTGATCGGCTCGCCTTGCTCGTCCACGGTTTCATAGCGGCACTTCACCTTGGCGTGAAGCGAAACGGATTTTTGCTCCAGCGCATGGGCAATCTCGCCCGTGTCGCGGAAGATCATGCCTTCGCCCGGCTGGCCATCCAGCTGGATCGAGAGATAGTACAGACCCAGAATGATGTCCTGCGTCGGGACGATAATTGGCTTGCCGTTGGCGGGCGAGAGAATATTGTTCGTCGCCATCATCAGGCAGCGCGCCTCCAGCTGCGATTCGATCGACAGCGGAACGTGCACGGCCATCTGGTCGCCGTCGAAGTCCGCGTTAAATGCGGTGCAGACCAGCGGATGAAGCTGGATCGCCTTGCCTTCGATCAGCACAGGCTCGAACGCCTGAATGCCCAGCCTGTGAAGCGTCGGCGCGCGGTTCAGGAGAACCGGATGCTCGCGGATGACTTCTTCGAGAATATCCCACACTTCGGGACGTTCTTTTTCCACCATGCGCTTGGCGGCTTTTACCGTCGAGGCCAGACCGTAAATTTCCAGCTTGTGATAGATAAACGGCTTGAACAGCTCAAGGGCCATTTTCTTCGGGATTCCGCACTGGTGCAATTTCAATTCCGGACCGACCACGATGACGGAACGGCCAGAGTAATCCACGCGCTTGCCCAACAGGTTCTGACGGAAACGGCCCTGCTTTCCTTTGAGCATTTCCGAAAGCGATTTCAGCGGACGCTTGTTTGCGCCCGTGATTACGCGGCCGCGACGGCCATTGTCGAACAGTGCATCAACGGCTTCCTGCAGCATACGCTTTTCGTTGCGGACGATAATGTCCGGCGCGCGCAGCTCCATCAAACGCTTCAAACGGTTGTTTCGGTTGATGACACGGCGGTACAAATCGTTCAGATCCGACGTTGCGAACCGGCCACCATCAAGCGGCACCAACGGGCGCAGCTCGGGCGGCAAAACCGGAACAATGTCCATGATCATCCATTCCGGACGCGTGCCGGATTCGATGAAGGAATTGATCAGGTTCAAACGCTTGACGAGCTTCTTGCGCTTGGCTTCGGAGCCTGTCTCGCGCAGATCTTCCTCAACCTTCGCCTTTTCCGTGTCGAGATCAATAACCTTCAGCAGCTCTTTCAGCGCTTCGGCACCGATACCGGCGCGGAAATTTTCCTCGCCGTATTCATCCTGCGCCGCCATGTATTCTTCTTCGTTCAGAAGCTGCAACGGCTTGAGCGGCGTCATGCCGGGTTCAATGACAATGAAATTTTCGAAATAGAGAACGCGCTCCAGCTCCTTCAGCGTCATGTCCATCATCAGACCGATACGCGACGGCAGGGATTTCAGGAACCAGATATGCGCCACCGGCGAAGCCAGCTCAATATGGCCCATGCGCTCGCGGCGCACTTTGGTCAGTGTGACTTCAACGCCGCACTTCTCGCAGATGATGCCTTTGTACTTCATACGCTTGTACTTGCCGCACAAGCATTCGTAATCCTTGATCGGGCCGAAGATGCGCGCGCAGAACAAACCGTCTTTTTCGGGCTTGAAGGTCCGGTAGTTGATCGTCTCCGGCTTCTTCACCTCGCCAAAAGACCAGGAGCGAATTTGCTCTGGCGATGCGATCGAAATGCGGATCGTATCAAAACTCTGCGGGCCTGTCGGCGTGCCGAATAAGTTCATCAGTTCGTTCATTATCTCACTCCGTTTAAGTTGGGAGTTACAAGACGCAAGTTACAAAATCTTGTAACTGTACACTTGTAACTTATAACTAATTACCGCTCTGCTTCATATCGACATTCAACCCCAGCGCCTTCAATTCCTTGGTCAGAACGTTGAAGGATTCCGGAATGCCGATTTCGAAATTATCTTCACCGCGCACGATGGCCTCGTAGACTTTCGAGCGGCCAGCCACGTCGTCGGATTTCACCGTCAACATTTCCTGCAATGTGTACGCCGCGCCGTAAGCTTGCAGCGCCCACACTTCCATCTCCCCGAAGCGCTGACCGCCGAACTGGGCCTTACCGCCCAGAGGCTGCTGCGTGACGAGCGAGTACGGACCAATCGACCGCGCGTGGATCTTGTCATCCACCAGGTGATGCAGCTTGAGCATGTACATGTAACCGACCGTCACCGAGCGGTGGAAATATTCACCGGTGCGACCGTCGATCAACTTCACTTGGCCCGAACGATTCAGGCCGGCTTGCTCCAGTAGGCTCGAGATATCCGCCTCATGCGCGCCATCGAAGACGGGCGTCGCCATCGGCACACCGCCGCGCAGGTTATTGGCCATCTCAAGCGTTTGCTTCTCATCGAGCTTGGATACTTTCTCCTTGTATTCACGCTCGCCGTATACGTCTTTCAGCTTGTCAACCAGCTTCTTCTGCTCGGTATCCGAAGGCTTTTTGACATCCTTGAACGAGTCGATCATACGGCCGATCTGCTGGCCCAGGGATGCCGAAGCCCAGCCCAGATGCGTCTCCAGAATCTGACCGACGTTCATCCGTGATGGAACCCCCAGCGGATTGAGCACAATATCAACCGGTGTGCCGTCTTCCAAATAAGGCATATCCTCAGCGGGAATAACCTTGGACACGACACCTTTGTTTCCGTGACGACCGGCCATTTTATCGCCGGGCTGCAATTTGCGCTTCACGGCAACGAAGACTTTAACCATCTTCATCACGCCGGGGGGCAGTTCATCCCCGCGCTGCAGCTTTTCAACCTTGCTCTCGAAACGTTCTTTCAGGTTATCAACAGCGTCATCGAAAGTTTTTCCCATCGCTTCGATTTCAGCCATGGTGTTTTCTTTCTCAACGGCAATCTGACGCCACAAGCCGCGCTTGATCTCATCCAGATCAGATGCGCTCAGCTTGGTGCCCTTCTTTAACTTAGTTTCCTTGGGCGCGGCTTCAACCACCTGACCCAACAGCATATCGCGCAGACGGCCATAGAAACCGTCCTCGAGAATGCGGCGCTCGTCATCGCGGTCCTTGGCCA
>JAKLKY010000027.1:9561-11762 GCA_023150415.1 Alphaproteobacteria bacterium
GCGCTTCGATCGCCATCGCGCGGGCGTCTTTATCGACGCCGCGACGGTTGAACACACGCACCTCAACCACCGTACCTTGCGCGCCCGGCGGCAGACGCAATGATGAATCTTTCACATCCGCGGCCTTTTCACCGAATATCGCGCGCAGCAGTTTTTCTTCCGGCGTCATCGGCGATTCACCTTTCGGCGTCACCTTGCCCACCAGAATATCGCCCGGACCGACTTCCGCGCCGATATGCACGATGCCGGCCTCGTCGAGATGCTTGAGCGCTTCCTCGCCTACGTTCGGAATATCACGTGTGATGTCTTCCGTGCCCAGCTTTGTATCGCGGGCCATCACTTCGAATTCTTCAATATGAATGGACGTAAACACATCGTCCGAGACAATACGTTCGGAAATCAAAATTGAATCCTCGAAGTTGTAGCCATTCCAGGGCATGAACGCGACCAAGATATTACGCCCCAGCGCCAATTCGCCCAGCTGCGTCGAAGGACCATCGGCGATGATATCGCCAGCCTTGATCTTCTCACCCACTTTCACAAGCGGACGCTGGCTGATGCAGGTGCTTTGGTTTGAGCGCTGGAATTTCGCCAGCTTGTAAATATCCACCACAGGCTCATCGGCATTCAGTTTTTCCGTCGCCTGGATAACGATCCGCGTGGCATCCACTTTCGTCACAACACCGGCACGGCGCGCGGCAATGGCGGCGCCGGAATCACGGGCCACCGTAGCTTCCATGCCCGTGCCCACCAGCGGCGCGTCAGAGCGCAGCAACGGCACCGCCTGGCGCTGCATGTTCGAACCCATCAATGCGCGGTTGGCGTCGTCGTTTTCCAGGAACGGAATCAGCGATGCTGCCACCGAAACGATCTGCTTGGGCGAAACGTCGATGAACTCGATCTGGTCCGGCGGGGACATTAAGTTCTCGCCCCCCTTGCGGCACGAGACGAATTCATTGACGAATGTGCCATCCTTATCCAGCGTGGAGTTTGCCTGCGCGATTGTCCATTTGGCTTCTTCCATCGCCGACATGTAAATCACTTCATCTGTGACTTTTCCTTTCACAACACGACGATACGGGCTCTCGATAAAGCCGTAGGGGTTCACGCGCGCAAATGTCGCCAAAGAATTGATCAAACCGATATTCGGCCCTTCCGGCGTTTCAATCGGGCAGATACGGCCGTAATGCGTGGGGTGCACGTCGCGCACCTCGAATCCCGCACGCTCGCGCGTCAAACCGCCGGGGCCTAACGCAGACAAGCGGCGCTTGTGCGTAATCTCGGACAGCGGATTCGTCTGGTCCATAAACTGGCTGAGCTGCGAGGAGCCAAAGAATTCGCGCACCGCTGCTTGCAACGGCTTGGAATTGATCAGATCATGCGGCATGAACGTGTCGATATCGACGGCGCTCATGCGCTCGCGGATCGCGCGCTCCATGCGCAGCAGGCCCAGACGGATCTGGTTTTCCATCAATTCGCCCACGGAACGGACGCGACGGTTGCCGAGATTGTCGATATCATCCACTTCGCCCACGCCATCTTTCAAGCCGTGCAGATATTTCAAAATCGCCAGAATGTCGGATTTCGCCAGAACACGGAATTGATCGTCCTTGTCCAGATCCAGACGGCCATTCATCTTCACCCGGCCAACAGCGGACAGATCGTAACGCTCGGGATCGAAGAACAACGAATTAAACAACGCTTCCGCGGAATCGACCGTGGGTGGCTCGCCCGGACGCATGACGCGGTAAATGTCGATCAGCGCCTCTTCGCGTGTATCGCATTTGTCGATCAGCAGTGTATTGCGGATATAAGGCCCAACGTTCAAATGGTCGATCGCCAGAACGGGAATTTCATCGATGTTCAACTCTGCCAGGCGCGCAATTTCTTCTGCTGTAATTTCCTGCCCTGCCTCATAAATAACCTGTCCTGACTGTGGATTGATAATATCGCGCGCCAGATACTGGGTAAGAAGCTGCTCATCCTGGACAATGATTTCCTTCAGCCCTTCTTCCACCAGCTGCTTGGCTTTGCGCGGGGTGATCTTGTCCCCGGTCTGCGCGACAACCTTGCCGTTTTTCGCATCGATGAGGTCAAATCCAAGTTTAACGCCACGGAAACGCTCAGCACTGAATTCCGTGCGCCAGCCCTTCTTATCTTTTTTGTAGATGATCGTGTCGTAAAAGGCGCCAAGAATTTCT
>JAKLKY010000027.1:11772-22613 GCA_023150415.1 Alphaproteobacteria bacterium
TTCGTCATCCCCTGCACCATCAGTGGATCTACGGAACTGTCCTTCTCCTCGCATTTTGCGCGGTATGCCTCTGTTTCAGATGAATCCAGCGCACGCAGCATTGTCGTCACCGGCAGTTTGCGGCGACGGTCGATGCGCACATGCATATGGTCCTTGGCATCGAATTCAAAATCCAGCCAGGAACCGCGGTACGGAATAACCCGCGCGGCAAACAGATATTTGCCCGAAGCATGCGTCTTGCCATCATCGTGATCGAAAAATACGCCGGGCGAACGATGCATCTGGGAGACAATCACACGCTCCGTGCCGTTGACAATGAACGTGCCGTTGGATGTCATCAGCGGCATGTCGACCATATAAACGTCTTGCTCCTTGATGTCGCGGATCGAACGCAGGCCGGTTTCTTCCTGCACATCAAACACAGACAGGCGCAGCGTTACGCGCAGCGGCGCCGCATACGTCATGCCGCGTTGCTGGCATTCATCGACGTCGTATTTCGGCTCTTCGAGCTCATAGCGCACGAAGTCGATTTCCGCCTTGTCGGAGAAATCCTTGATGGGGAAAACGGAGGAGAAAACCTCCTGCAAGCCTTGCAGCTTGCGCTCCTCGGCCATGATGTTCATCTGCAAGAAATGCTCGTATGAATTGCGCTGAACCTCGTTCAGATTGGGCATCAAGGCCACTTCCTCAATCCGGCCAAAGCTGCGGCGAACGCGCTTGCGCCCGGTGTAGCTCTCCACACTGCCTGCCGGCATGCTGGGATAATTCTGCGATACGGCGCGCCGCATCGGCTTGGCAGGTTGGGCTTTGGTTTTGGAGGAGGATTTTTTGCTGGCCTTAGATGCGCTCATGGTCTTTTCCTGACTTTATAAAAAATAAATCCAAAAGATCGGCGCTGCTTGCAGAAAACAAAAACAAAACCGCAGCCTGAAGGCTGGGTTTTCCCATTGTTTTTTCTACATTTTTGCGCGAGTCTTCACGTCCGTTACGATAAATCCGCCTGTTCTATCGCTGACTTCAACAGGCTTGTCAAGGGTTTTTTCAATGACCTACCCTCTCCCGCCAGGGGAGAGGGTAAATCGGATGGGCCTAAAACCCCTTATTTCAATTTAACCGTTGCACCAGCTTCGGTCAGTTTCTTCATCATGTCTTCAGCAGCGGCTTTTGCAACGCCTTCTTTAACGGCCTTGCCACCGGCTTCAACCAGATCCTTGGCTTCTTTCAAGCCCAGACCGGTCAATTCGCGAACGACTTTAATCACGTTTATTTTGTTCGCGCCGCCGTTTTCCAGAATAACATCAAAGCTATCCTTTTCTTCCGCCGGGGCAGCACCTGCCGCACCGCCAGCCGCCATCATCACAGGCGCCGCAGCAGCCGCCGTCACGCCCCACTTCTCTTCGAGAAGTTTGGACAGCTCAGCCGCTTCCAGAACGCTCAGCTTCGAGAGTTCATCAACCAGTTTTTCCAAATTTGCACTCATAGTCTTTCTCCTTTTGTTAGTAGTAAGTCGTGAGCTTCGAGTGGTGAGTAATAAGCTGCGAATTCTCGCGACTCACTACGCCCCACTCTCTACTATCCTTTTTCGCCGTAAGCCTTCGTCACGCCAACCAGTTGACGCGCCGGGGCCTGCAGAACACCAACCAGTTTCGAAGCCGGCGCCTGCAACAGGCCGACGATCTTCGAACGGATCTCATCCAGCGACGGCAACTTGGCCATCGCTTCGACGCCTTTGGCATCGAGGATGCGGCTGCCGAAGGCGCCGCCCAGGATGATGAATTTCTCGTTTGCTTTCGCGAAGTTATAGGCCACTTTGGCCGCTGCAATCGGATCCTTGCTGCTGGCAACGCCCGTCGGACCCTTGAACATATCGGCCATGCCCTCGAACTTCGTACCGGCCAGTGCGCGGCGTGCCAAGCTGTTTTTGGTCACCTTGAATGTCGCGCCTTCTTTGCGCAAAGCACCGCGCAGCTCTGTCATCTGCGCCACGGTCAAGCCACTGTAATGCGCCAGAACCACGATCTCGTCATTGGCAAAGCGTTCGTTCAGCTCCTGAATTTCCGCTTGCTTTTCAGTCTTTGTCATACCCATGCTTTTTCTCCAAAACAAAAAAGGGATGAACACCATGTCCATCCCATCCGAAACAGCAGAAAAGCAAGCGCACTATGCGCTTTTATGCTTTCCCATCTATGCAGGATTTACGAGGATGTTCCTCACCCGCAGTCTCGGACGGTGTAATTTCACCGCGACGTTTAATGATTAAGCACCGCGATGTCAAGTCTTTTTACCATGGGGACACAATGATCATTGTGTCCCCATCACAATTCCATCACAATTAAGCCGCCTTCTTGCCCGTGGCTGCCGTGGTCAGGCTTTCCAAAGCAATTTTTACGCCCGGCCCCATGGTGGAGGTCAGAGTAATTTTCTTGATATAGCCGGACTTGGCGCCTTGCGGCTTGGCGCGCAGGATCGCATCATAGAACGCGCGAATATTCTCGGCCAGAGCCTCGGTCTTGAACGATGCTTTCCCAATGCCGGCGTGAACGACCCCGGCCTTTTCGGCACGGAATTCGACAGCGCCGCCCTTGGCTTCCTTCACGGCCTTGGCCACATCCATCGTGACGGTGCCCAGCTTTGGGTTTGGCATCAGACCGCGCGGACCCAAAACCTTCCCCAAACGCCCGACCAGACCCATCATATCCGGGGTGGCGATACAGCGATCGAAATCGATTTTACCGCTGTTGATAATCTCCAGCAGGTCATCCGCGCCCACGATATCTGCCCCGGCCGCTTTTGCTTCCTTGGCTTTCTCGTCCTTGGCGAACACTGCGACGCGCAAGGTTGCACCCGTGCCATTGGGCAGGGATACCATACCGCGCAGCGTCTGATCGGCTTGCGTCACATCCAGGTTGGTATTGATCGCAACTTCCACGGTTTCGTCGAATTTGCGGTTCTTGGCGGCCGCCTGGATAATTGTCAGGGCCTCTTCCAACGCATAAAATTTATTGCGATCAACTGTTGCCAGCGCCGCTTTCATTTTCTTGCCGCGCTTGGGTTCGTTCTTCATCTTTTCGACTTTTTGATTGGCCATGGCTTAACCCTCCACCACTTCAATGCCCATCGAACGGGCAGAACCTTCGATCGTCCGCGTTGCAGCTTCGAGATCGTTGGCGTTCATATCAACCATTTTCTTCTCGGCGATTGCCCGGATTTGCGAACGGCGCACCGTTGCCAGAACTGCGCGACCCGCCGTCCCGGAGCCTTTTTCAACCTTTGCCGCCTGCTTGATAAAATAGCTGGCCGGGGGTGTTTTGGTGATGAAGGTGAAGGAGCGATCTTCAAAAACCGTAATGACCACGGGAATGGGAATGCCCTTTTGGTCTTCTGTCTTGGCGTTGAACGCCTTGCAGAATTCCATGATGTTGACGCCCTGCTGGCCCAACGCAGGACCCGTGGGCGGCGCAGGCGTTGCCCCCCCGCCGATCAATGTCAGATTGATATAGCCTTTGACTTTTTTTGCCATGTGTCTCTTTGCTCCTGTTATTGGTAGTTGGCTTTTAGTAGTTCGTGTTTAGTAAGAAATTTTCCTTACCAACCACCAACAACCAACCACTGGTCACAAATTTCGTGGTCCGGCTCCTTTCTGGGGGCTGCGGCGGCTTGAATAAAGATCTAAGTGATGGAAAACGGCCCTCCAGAAGGACTTTGGTAATAGGCAGACCATTGGGGCGATTCTGATCAATAATGGATCCTTGATAGCGGCCAATCGCATCCTTTGTTGAATTGCTAAGAAAGGCAAGCATCAAGATAGCTACGCTGTATTGGGTGATCTGATAGGGATCTTTCTCAATTATCGCATTGCCTAGAGAAGGAAAAAGTCTCCATATTCCTAAAAATGCTGAAAGTGCCAGAGGGGGCTGATTTATAATGGTCTTTACCAATTTTGCCGCCAAGCCAGGCATGTATTTTCGAGCCATTGGAGACTGCATAGCCCCCATAAACTGCTTCCTGACATACTGTGGAATTTTGTTAGTAGGATCGTTTGTACCGTAGGTTTCCGGCATCAACCGTACAAGATAACTAGGAACCAACAGAACAGCCGAAAGTGCTTCGCCATACCTGCCGCTCGCAATCCCCGATAGCATCATAACGCCGCATAAAAACAAGGAAACATAGGAGATGATATTGTGCGTGCGATCTGCTGCTTTGCTAAAGGCGCGGCTCAAAAATCCCTTTTGCGTCATATCTGCACGCGCCATGATTTGGGACGGATCAACGCCTGCTTGAAAATCGCGTAAATCGCGATAAGTCTGGGCGCGGCCGATTAGAACCATTATCAGAGCCAAAGTAAGATTGGATACAGCACCAGCCCCCTGAATTTGCCTGAAATAGTTATTTTCGCCTGCGAAAAAATGCTTGAGCTCATCCTGTGCGCCAGATGGCAACATGAAAGACGAGGCCACAGCACCTGTAATCGCCCACCAAACCGTGGAGTCCCGAAACAATGATTTTAGAGGGCGTATAGGCGCACGGCTACGCAGATAGGTTTGAAGTCCCTTGTTAAAGTTGGTTTCCGACATTTCATACTCCAAATACCCAAGAGACTAAAAATTATGGATATAAATATCAGAAAAAAGAAGACTGTGTCAACTAAACCTTCTCCACCTGCCCGTATTCCAGCTCCACAGGCGTGGCGCGGCCGAAGATCGAGACGGAAACCTTGAGTTTGCCCTTCTCCTCGTCCACCTCTTCCACCGTGCCGTTGAACGACGCGAACGGCCCGTCGGTTACTTTGACTTCCTCGCCGATATCGTAGGTGATGGACGGGCGCGGACGCTCCACGCCTTCTTTCACCTGATTGATGATGCGCATGGCCTCAGCCTCGGAAATCGGCACGGGCTTGTTGCCACCGGCACCCAGGAAACTGCTGACCTTCGGCGTGTTCTTGATCAGGTGCCAGACTTCATCATCCATCTTCAGCTTGGCCAGCACGTAGCCGGGAAAGAATTTGCGCTCGGCATTGACCTTTTGGCCGCGGCGCACTTCCACGATTTCCTCGGTCGGGACAAGGATTTCCTCAACATGCTCCTCAAGGCCCAGCTTTTTTGCCTTGTCGCGTATCGTCTCGGCGACTTTGTTTTCAAAGCCGGAATATACATGCAAAACATACCAACGTGCTGCTGCGGTCATTTTCTTTTCTCCTTAAAACCCAAAGCCCATGATTAAACGCACGGCAAACGCCATGAATTGATCTGCGAAATATAAAAAAATCGATGCCACCACGACCATTAGAAACACGGCAAATGTGCTGATCATTGTCTCGCTGCGCGTGGGCCAGGTGACTTTTCTGATCTCGGCGCGCACCTGGCGCAAATATTCAATCGGTCCTGTTTTGGCCATTTTTCGATCCTTTTCGCGTTTCTTCCGGACACAGTTCGCGGGCGCCAGGGGCGTTATGAACCATTCACCATGTCAGGGAATAGAACAGGGTTTACACGAATTACGGATCAAATGCCAGAGGAATTTTATAAGGATTTATGCTGCCGCCATAGGCGCAGAAGCAACAGTGGAAGTTGCGACAGCCTCTATCCTCGCGCGCGCAGCTTGATCAACGATAAATCTTAAACTGGGATTTCCTTGATCGATCCCATGCAAGGATTCTTGCATAACCTTTTTAATCGAAGTTTCATCCTCAAAACCGGAAAAGCTTTGAATAACCATCTCCTTAATAATCGCCTTCATAGGATTGCTTAACTCATTATAATTTAGCGCGATATTGCGGATACATTCCCAAATGTCCTGAGGCGCGGATATAGACCGCGCCACATCCTTGGCCACATTATGAAACATAAGGGCCACTTTAGAATCCGGCGCCAGGCCGATCGAATCTTTCATTATGCTATTAAACGCTGATCCAGGATCAATCTGGGCGTTTCGGCGCAAAGCCTTTTCCCAAGCCGCAACACCACCCATTACAGCACAAGCAACTGATTTCCAAATCGTTCGTATGTTCATGGCTTTATTCTAGCACAAATGATTAATATATGTAAAAATTAGCGCTGAGCAGGCTCATCCGGTGTGCAGCGGATGATTAATTTTGCAATAAAATCAATCTCTTCCGGGGTGTCTGTCATCTCATCGATGAGGGTTTCCGGCGCGCGAGGCAGACGCTCTAGAAGTTGACGTTGCTGGGTGCTGGTTAATTCTTCAGAAATATAGTCGTTGAGCTGATTATACGTCTCCAGCCGCGCTTTATCCTGTGCTGTGCAAGGACCAAGAGGGTTCGCTGTCGGTGCTTCCCGCGGAATGGGCATATCCTGCAATTGCGGAGAGATGGGAACGGCCTTTTCCGCGGGGGCCGGCGCGGGCGGCGCCTTCTTCGGCCGCACCCACTGCGCCGCTGCGGGCTGGCAGATCCCAACGCACAACAAAAGCAGTAATATCGCTCTCATGCGGCCAGTGTACACCATTTACCCTTTCCTGTTCGCTAAAAATAAAATGCTTCTCTCGGGAACCGCGACTCTGATAAGATGAACGGAGTTGCCTGGTGTTTCTCCTCCCGCCTCACGGTATCCTCGTTGATCCTGATCCGCCACACCCCGCACGCGACCCTGCCCGGTTCTTCCGGCGCTTCCCCGAAATATTGCTTTTCCCCTCACCTTTCACCCCAGCAAAGGAGCCTAACGTATGAGCAAATCCGCCGCCCGCAAATCCCGCCGCAACCGCGATAAAGAGACATTGATTGTTCATAACTTTGAAGAGCGCGGCCACAGGAACCAGTGGCACCCTCTGGATTCGGATAATGATCGCGGGCGCGATCAGCGTTACCTGAAAACCATCAAGCCGCGCTCCGAAGGCCAGGGCCAGCTGATGAAGGCAATTGAGAGCTATGCCCTCACCCTCGCCATCGGCCCCGCCGGCACGGGCAAGACCTATCTGGCGATTGCCAAGGCGGTCGAAGCGCTGGAAGCCGGACGGATCGAGCGCATTATCCTCTCCCGCCCCGCGATGGAAGCCGGCGAGAGTCTGGGCTACCTGCCTGGCGATATGCATGAGAAAATGGCCCCCTATCTGCGCCCGCTCTATGACGCGCTGGGCGACCGTCTTGGCGGCAAGCGTGTGCGCGAATATATTGAAGACGGCACAATCGAAATCGCACCCGTGGGCTTCATGCGCGGACGCACACTCAACAATGCCTTCGTGGTGATTGATGAGGCGCAGAACTGCACCTACGCCCAGCTCAAAATGCTGCTCTCTCGTTTGGGCTGGCATTCGACGATGGTGATCACAGGCGATCCTGACCAGTCCGATCTTCTGGAAGGAATTTCAGGATTATCCGATGTCGCGCGACGCCTTGATGCCTTAAGTAATGTCGCCGTCATCCGCCTGGCACAGAAAGACATCGTGCGCCATCCGCTGGTGGGGGAGATGCTGGAAGTACTCTAAGAAATCGCGCGCCAGAAATTATAGGTGCTTAGGACAATCACCAGAACGCCAACGGCAATCATGAACGGCCTGTGCGGAATCACCTTGCATGCCCAGGCCGCCAGAGGCGCGGCCAATACACCGCCAATTGCGAGACCAATAATCACATTCACATGCGCAAATCCCAGTGTGAGGAAAAACGTCACCGAGGCAGACAGGGTCACAAAGAACTCCACCGCATTAACGCTGCCCACGGTTTTGCGGACTTCTGCTCCGCGCGCGATCAAATTCGACGCCACAATCGGCCCCCAGCCGCCACCGCCGATGGCATCGACAAACGCGCCGAAGAAACCCAGTGGAACCAGATGGCTGGTAATCTTTTGCGACGGGAATTGCTTGAACGCCTTGAGGATTATAATCACCCCCATTCCCATGAGATAAACCGCAATGTAAGGCTTGATCGTATCGCCGGGAATATTTGTGAGAACATAGGCCCCAATGACGGCCCCCAGCACACCGGGGATCAACAAGCGCTTGAACAGATCCTTATCGACATTCTTGAAGGCATGATGCGAGATAGCCGACGCGCCAGTCGAAAAACACTCGGCCGCGTGCACCGTCGCACTTACCGCCGCCGGCGGCAGGCCAAAGCCGAGCAACAGGCTGGACGCCGTAATACCATAGGCCATGCCCAGCGCGCCATCGATCAACTGCGCAAGAAACCCGGCCGCCACATAAGGAAGAATGTCATGCCACATGGACTACGCCGCCTTGCTCATCGCGTCTTTCGTCGCTTTCACAACTTTCTCTGCCGCATCGGCGAGGTTATTGGCCGCCAGAATGGGCAGGCCGGAATTGGCCAGGATTTCCTTGCCCTTCTCAACATTGGTGCCTTCAAGACGCACCACCAGCGGCACAGAAAGTTTCACTTCCTTCGCCGCCGCAATAATGCCTTCGGCGATGATGTCGCATTTCATGATTCCGCCGAAAATATTAACGAGAACACCTTTGACTTTCGGGTCGGAGAGAATGATCTTAAACGCCGCCGTCACACGCGCCTTGTCCGCGCCGCCACCAACATCCAGAAAATTTGCAGGCTCCCCGCCATAGAGCTTGATAATGTCCATCGTCGCCATCGCCAGACCTGCACCGTTGACCATGCAGCCGATATTGCCATCCATCGCGACGTAAGAAAGCTCATGCGCGTGCGCTTCTTGTTCCTTTTCATTTTCCTCCGACGGATCGCGCAGCGCAGCAACGCCCGGCTGACGGAACAGCGCGTTGTCATCGAAATTCATTTTCGCATCAAGGGCCAAGACTTCGTTCTTATCTGTCAAGATGAGCGGATTAATCTCGACAATCGACGCGTCCAGATCGATAAACGCCTTGTACAGGCTGGCGAAAAATTTAAGTGCATTCTTATTCGCATCGCCGGCAAAGCCCAGCGCCGCCGCAAGCTTGCGCCCGTGAAAACCGCTAAAACCCGTTGCCGGATCAATCGCGACTTTGGTGATTTTCTCAGGATGGCTATGTGCCACTTCCTCGATATCCATCCCCCCTTCGGTGGAGACGATGAAGGTCACGCGGCTGCTGGCGCGATCAAGCACAACCGAACAGTAATATTCCTTGGAGATATTCACGCCATCCGTCACATACAGGCGCTGTACCTGCTTGCCCTCGGGGCTGGTTTGCTTGGTGATGAGAACCTGGTTCAGCATCGCGTTCGCGGCGGCCTTTACTTCATCCACAGACTTGCACAGGCGCACACCGCCCTTACCGTTGGGATCGTTCTTGAAACGGCCCGCACCACGTCCGCCAGCATGGATCTGCGCTTTCACCACCCATAGGGGACCGGGTAACTGCTGCGCAGCTTTCACGGCTTCGTCATCGCTCATCGCCGCGATGCCCTTGGGCACGGCCACGCCGTATTTTTGCAACAATTCCTTGGCTTGGTATTCATGAATGTTCATGCTTTTTTCCTTTTTTAAAAATTACAACTTCCGAATGAGCACAAATAAAAGATAAACCACCAAGTCACAAAGACACCAAGTTATTTTAAAAAAATACTTTTCCTTAGTGCCTTAGAGTCTTGGTGATTAAAAAAATTGTTAATTTATTTATATTCATTCATGCTCATTCTTGTCTTAAAAACTATGCCGCCTTCTTGCTGGCGAACAGATGCTCTACCCCGGCGCGCTCCTCGCGCAGTTCCTTGTCTGTTGCATCCATGCGCGCGCGGGAGAAATCATTGACCGACAGCCCCTGCACGATCTCGTATTTACCGTTTTTGCAGATGCATGGATAGCCGTAAATGACGCCAGGCTTGATGCCATACGATCCATCGGACGGCACCGCCATCGACACCCAGTCGCCGGGAATGAACGTGCCTTCATACCAGGCCTGATCGACCATCGAAAGCGCTGGTTTTCCTTTCACAATGCATTGATGAAGATCGGGGTATTGCGTCGAGGAATGATTGCCCCAGATGATCATCTTCTGAATATCGGTGGAATGCGTGCCGGTTTTCTCGGCCAACTGGCTCAGCGCGCGGTTGTGATCAAGACGCACCATCGCCGTGAAGCAAGACGGGTCGAGATCAGGCGCGTTCTGCTGCGCAATCAAAGCGTTGGTATTCGCCGGATTGCCGACCACCAGCACTTTCACATCGCGCTTGGCATGCTTGTTCAGCGCCTGTCCCTGCGGGCCGAAAATCCCGCCATTGGCGGCGAGGAGATCCTTGCGCTCCATGCCCTCTTTTCGCGGCATCGCACCAACCAACAGCGCATAGGATACATCCTTAAACGCGACGTTCAGATCATCCGTCGCCACCACGCCGTGCAGCAGCGGAAACGCGCAATCATTTAACTCCATCACCACGCCGTTGAGGGCTGGCAGCGCAGGCGTGACCTCCAGCAGATGCAAAATCACCGGCTGATCAGGGCCCAGCATATTCCCCGCCGCGATGCGAAACAGTAGCGCATAACCAATCTGGCCGGCGGCGCCGGTAACAACGACTTTAACAGGAGCTTTCATGGGAGAGCCTTTCATAAATGAGACAAGCAACTGATTCTGCTCTCATTTATAGACCACGCCGTCCTGTGAATCCAGAGTAGGAAAATATCTCGGATTAAGGAAACTCATTCACCAGGAAATAGTTACGCAGCATTTCGGCAAAGGCGGCCAGATTTTCTTTAAGAACATAGCCAGCAATGTTGAGTTCGTAGGCGCGCTTCTTATCTTCTTCGCGTGCGGACGTCGTAAGCATGAAAACAATATTCTGCCGCAATTCCTCGCTCTTGCGCATCTCCACCAACAGCTGAAAGCCGTTCATGCGCGGCATGTTGATATCCATCAATACAATGCAGGGCTGTGGCAGCTTTTCATGGCCGGCCTCACCACGCATCATGGCCAGAGCTTCT
>JAKLKY010000028.1 GCA_023150415.1 Alphaproteobacteria bacterium
TACTGAATGATTTCGTTCTCGTGCAAGCGCTCTGTCACGGGACAAAGGCCATCTCTATAGTCGGCGCGCGTTAAATTAAACGGCCAACCCTGATCGCCAATCGCAATCTTTTTCTGAAACACAGGTAGACGATATAGCGGAGCGACATAACCTTCTGCAATAGGAACACCTTCAGCTTTAAGTGCTTCACAAAAACGTTTACGGCTACATCCAACTTCCTTCTCATTAAACCTGGCGGACCACATATAATAACTATGGGTGCATCCAGGGCGAACCTTAGGTGCATATATACCTTTCAATCCGGCAATGCCTTGCGTCAATCTTTCTGAAATATCAACACAACGCGCAACGCGCTGCTCGAGTTTTTGAAGCTGGATGCGGCTGATGACTGCTCCAATCTCAGTCTGCCTGAAATTAAACCCCCAAACATTGGCTAGATTATCGTGCTTTAACCAATCAACAACGTTCTCACCATGATTACGGATCATGCACAAACGTGCCGCGAGATCATCATCTGCGGTGGTACAAACTCCTCCCTCACCTGCTTGTATATGTTTGTGAATATTCATAGAAAATATACCGATATGGCCGATGTTGCCAGTATAAACACCCTTCTCCCGTGATAAGATGGCTTGCGCATTATCTTCAATTAAATAAATGCTATTCTCGTCACAAAGTGCGCGCAACTCGGAAAGCTGTGCCGGATGACCCCACAAATTCACTGCGATGATCGCCTTCGTGCGTGAAGAAATTTTCTTTTGGACTTGCGTTACATCTAGGCAAAAATACTGATCTTCAATCTCAGCGAAGACAGGAATCCCTCCATAAACCAGCGGAGCAATTGCCGTGGCCGACATTGTATACGGGGGTACAATAACCTCATCACCCGGAGAAATGCCAATCGCCCCCATCGCTGCAAAAAGCGCAGATGTTGCAGAATTCATTGAAACGGCGTGCCTGCATCCAAATTTCGCTTTCCATGCCGCTTCAAAGGCTAGAACTTCTGGCCCTCCAAAAAAGCTAGGCCTCGGACTGCCATGAAAGCCGGAGAGCGGAATTCGTTTATCGAAGAACGCCATCACGGCGGCTTTTTCCTCTTCTCCAATCCCGTGGTAGACAGGGATTGGCTCCTCTACGCAGGCTTTTCCTCCGGAAAGCGCAAGCAATGCTTCAGTAGCACGTGCATCTATTTGGGATGTCATTTCTTTTCTCTTTCTGAAACAAATATAATCACTTTATCTGAGAAATATCGATAATACAGTCAGCAATCTTCTGCAAGGCTGGTTGATGCGATATAGCCAAAATCGTGACATCCTTTGTTAGGTTCTTAACAGTATCGCAAATCACTCTCTCAACCTCAGGGTCCAGAGCTGTTGTTGCCTCATCGAGTATTAATAATACGGGCTTGCGTATCATAGCACGGGCAATCATAAGCCTTTGCCTTTGCCCGCCAGAAAGCTTGCTCCCCCTTTCTCCAATCACAGTCTCTAATTGCTCTGGTAAAGCACGAACAAAATCATCAGCGTGACAGCGACGCAAAGCCTCCCAAACATCATGATCCGCAAAGCTTTGATCTTTTAGTGTAATATTGTCTTTTATCGTATCATGGAAGAGTGAGAGTTCTTGAGGTACATATCCGATTTTCTGGCTCCAAGCCCTTGTATCGATTTGTGCAAGATCATCATTATCAATCAGAATTCGACCATGTGTCGGCTCCATTAGGCCACTGATTAAATCAACAAGAGTAGTTTTCCCACTTCCTGAAGACCCTATTAAAACACTTAACTTGCGAGCAGGAATAAACAAATTAAAGTGTCTAAGCACTTGTTTTTCATCATAAAAAAAGGATACATCCTGAAGCTCTATGCCTTTAACAAGTCGTTCAGGGGGTGCGATTCCCGATCTTGTAATGGCAGAAGATTCGGCGCGTCGAATGAGGGTTTGCAAAGACCAATAAGCACTCTCGGAATGCGCGAGCATTTGATAATATTTCTGCACTTGAGATATTCGGCCCACCATACGGTTAAAAAAGATAGCAATAACAGCCAACTCTGGAATAGCAACCTGCATATAATTAAGTGCAAAATAGGCAAGCAGCGCAAGCATCAGTGCCATTAAGGGTTCCGGCAAGGTCGCTTGGGCCGCACTTGCGAAGGCTTGTCGAGCTTGCGCTTGCCGCAGATCATTTGTCTGTCCCTCTATCATAGGAAGAACACGATTCTCGATCCCCATAGCTTTCAAAGGCTTAATACCATTGATACTGTCTGTAAGAAGCGATATCAGATCATTCATTAATTGTGTTTCCTTAGAGCCAGCTTGCCGCGCTACTCTCACAGTCCAATGCAGAAGGATATTAATAAATAGGCCAGCGCCTATTCCGCAAAGCAATGTCTGAAAGGATACGGCAGCTGAGGCTATCATGAATAAAAGAATTTGGAGCGATGCCGCCACCATATTCCACGCTGCAATATAGGAATTCGCAGCACGATTAACTTCTGTGCTTATCGCGTTAGAAAAGCGCCCAACAGACTGTGAGGTGAAAAACCGCCACGATGCTGATAAAAGTGATTTGACAAGAGATTTTCTTAAATTCGTGGCAATCAACGTAGAAACGATTCCGACGTAAGCCGTAGCAATCAGAGAGCTTACACTCTTAATCGTAATCATCACCACCATGAACGCCAGTAATATCACCATACTGGGGTGAATATTAAAATAATCAAAAATAGAAAGAAAAACACCATCAATCGGAGACGAAGAACTAGCCTGCTGTGACTGAAGACCAGCTTGATCTAAACCCAATTCAATAATTGGTAAAATTGTTAGAATCCCGAAGGACTCTGCAAGGCCAGAAAACACAATAGCAAGCACAAGCGTAACAGCGTGAAATGGATAGAGTGCGAAAGAATCCTTGAAGATTCGGTGCAAACTTTTCATGGAATTTAATGATTGAGATATTTTCACAACATACTCTTATCAAAATAAAAATGAAGACTGTCAACAAAGCCTTCCTCAAACCTGAAATAGTTCTTGCGTGTATAATACTTTTTCATACCCGATTTACGCATAATGCTTATCATTGGCTTATTAACAGCCATGCAACCACCCGTGACCATTCTTACAGCCCTTTTTTCTAATACATGATGCATGACAGCAGACCAAGCCTCCAGGCCGTATCCCTGCCCCCAAATTTCACGCTCACCAATCATGATGGTAATATCCGCAATTTGATTATTTACATCGAGCCACACCCCCATGTTGCCAATGTGCTTTTTTTCGGCATCCTCTCGTAGAAGCAATGCAAGGAAGGAGTTATTTGTATTTGCAAACGACCGCATATATTGCTCTGCCTTCACGAGATCATACGAATGAAAGCGTTGCTGCGAATATTTAACGACATCTGGATCAGACAACCAGGACAGGTAGCGCGACGTAAGAAATTCTTCGCTGAAAGGAACTATCTCAAGCCTGCTGGTCTCTATATGAATATAATCACCCATGGCTTTTGTTACACCAAATCCTGAGCTCCATCCACTAGATTAAACCAATTCCTTATTCTCTCCTCAGGATCAAATGGCTTTGGGTTCTCAAAAGCATACTTGATTTTTTCAACGTCCCATTCAACCCATCCACTTGAACCAAGACTGGCCTTTAAGGGGTTGCAGTATGTCTCGCAAAGTTTCTGCAATCTGGGCGGAAATAATTTTTTATCGTGCCACCCATCTGCTAAATAATAGATGTTCAAATGGCTCCCCATCGCATGAACAAATGTCGTTGAAGCCAGGAAATGAAAAAAGACAGCATCATAATCTTCTATTTTCTTTTCAAAACTTTGATAATCAATTTTAACGCGTGGATCGAACAGAATGTCAAAATTCTGCCAATTGCTTTCAGGATGCGCTTTATAAGTCACCTCATATCCCGCCTCAAGCAAAAGACGCGCTAATCTTACTTCGACATCTATATAGTACGGGAATTCTAGCATATTAAAAGCCGACTGGCGCATAACCACTTGACGCCCCATGATTGCTACGCGGCAATTTTTTCCACATGCTTTTCTTGCGCTAAGATAAGATTGATAATAGTTTCGAAGATCAAGATCAATAATTTCCTGCTTTCTTAAATCTTCAGGAATTAAGAGTGATACATCGCGGGCGTCCTGCGTAAATCCACTCGTTACACCAGAAAAAACATCACAATTCATAAGGGTTATAATATCCGGCTCATTCGTCGTAAGACATGGGCCATGGAAAGAGGCATAGACCTCGCCCCCACGGGATTGGCATGCCAATCCAATGAGCGCGGCATGATAGCGGCTCAAACTTTTCTCATAGAAATTAAAAGAAATCCCCCTGAAAAACTTCTTATAGGATTCTAAATCCGAATGCGATCGCAGGATTTGACTGAAAATGATATCAAATAAGGCTTCTCGATGCGCTTGATCTAAGGTGATGCTGTATACTTCTTCTGCTGTCTTGCAGGAAAAATGAATAATCCTTTGCGAAATCTCTTTGATTTGTGCCCGATGCGCGGGACTTGGCTCACTTTTAAAAACTCTGGTAACGCCGTCATAGCGACGGAAACGTTTCGTATATACTTGCTTATATATATCATGCGACATCAAAGAAATTTTGAGCCGCGGATGAAAGATATTAAGGAACCGAAAAAAAACTTTCTGCAAGTAAGTCGTGATGTAATCCTTAGCCGCCTGCTTGAAATAATTGGCACGGCTCTTTAACGGGTAATCTTCATCAAGGCCGCGCGTCACCACAAGCTTTGATGAATCGTAAATAAAATCAGGATTCCCGGATCGCAGAGCAGACATAGCCAGACCATAAAAGGAGATGCTAAACGTAATAATTCCGGTCAATGAAAATTGCGCACGCAAGAGCTGATTGCAAGGCCACAAAGATGAATCTAATAAAATCTTATAAAAGAACTGTGTAAGCGCTGCATTCATTTCACCTGGAAAAGTTGCAGGTTGAGACCATGCGTCTCTCCCAATCGCATGCGCGTTAAAATGCAATGCGCCATTCGGACACAAATCAAGGAAATTTTTTTCAGGATTTCTTATAGTCGCAGACATCAGATCCTATTCCTAGATTTTTTTAATAGCTTGGTATAAAGCAGTTCGTAGGAGTCAACTACTCTATCCCAATCGAAGGTACTGGCACGCTGTAAAGATTTTGCAGCATATTTCTGCCGATCACTATCGCACAACATCATTTGCTCCATGCAATCGGCCAGCTTCTCGACATCATCGGGCTCAAAACTCAGCGCATATTCTCCATTCTGCGTCACATCGCGGCATCCTGGGGAATCTGCAATGATCGCAGGCAATCCTGCAGCCATTGCTTCAATGATTACAATTCCAAATGTTTCTATCTTAGAAGGAAACACAAATGCATTCGCCGTTTTATACCAATCTAACAGTTCTGACGCGGGAAGCTCCAGCTCACTGCCTTTCGAACCAGAATTCGGTGATATGCCCTCAAGAGCGAGGCAATAATCCTGAAGTCCCTCCGCGTTAATTACGCTTTGCAAATCAGATGTGCCTTGACCAACCACAACGCAAACAAAGGAATTTGGCCGGGTCCTTTCTTTAAGGATTTTGGATGCCCTTACCAGAGCATGAAAATTCTTTTTAGGATGGTGACGACCAACTGCTATAAACACGAAAGACTGTGATGGAATTTTGTATTTTGATTTTAAATTAATCGAAGGGACATGGCTGGCAAATCGTTTTGTGTCGACACCATTCGGAATATCAAATATTTTTTCTACTGTCACACCTAGATTTAAATATTCCGAACGCACAGTGTCTGTAATTGCCACCAGGGCCTCATATCTCGGCAACCATTCCCGTACATAATGATCTATCCTTGGGTCAATGCGCATGCCATAAGCAATGGATTTGTCAACCTGAATGTCTGCTCCCGCGCAGCGCAAAAGCGCAGGAGTAGGGTTCCGAGCCAAGAACTTAGCTAGCCCAACCCCAACAGGATAAGCCATTGTCGCATGCCACATATTAATTTTGTGTTTTTTCTGAAAGCGATTAAAAAAATATTGATGCGCCAGGATTCCTGCCCATGGATAACGAAAGCTGAGATCAATAAATTTAGGCCAGAAAGGGTAGATTTCGTATGGAAGATCGTATGGTTTCGATTGCAATGCCATGTACTGAGAGGCAGGAACGATAAGCTTCGGAACATGGCCGCGCCTGTGCAAACGAAGTGCAATATTATGCAAGCCTACTTCCATGCCCCCTAGGCTGGGCAAGAAGGAGGATGTTGGCATTCCGATTTTCAAAGATTCTCGAGTGAGAAATGACATGTTAAATCTTTACAGCCAAAATATGTCTGGCATCTGAGAAGAAATTTTGATCAAGGGCAGTTTGCATACCATCTGTTGCATTCTGCATTTTCTTAATCATACGACGTAGCAGATCCTCTGGATATTTGTCCTTAAGACGAAATGCTAGAAATCGATTTATATCCATGATGTCCTGACCGAATACCCATTGTGATGCGATTTCGAAACCAGACCGCTTTATAAAATAATCAATCGACTCATCTGTAAAGATTTGCGTATGCAGCATCCCATCTAAATTTCTGGGATAATGCTGTGAGATTGAACTTTCAAAAAGTGTTATAAAGCTCATAACGGGAACAGAAAAAATAAAAATTGTCCCGCTCGGCTTTCGTGCTAGCGCATCAGCTACTTTGAAGAGCAAATCAATGTGCTCAAGTACGAAGAACGCAACATAAACATCCGCCTGCACGTCAGACAAACTCTCTTCAAAACGGTCTTCATTGCACCATAATTTTACCTCCGGACCCAGGAATTTTTTGGCAACCCCAATTCCGCTTTTGTCAATATCGACGCCAGAAATATTATTAACTTGCGCGTCCTTAAGACACTTCAGAAAGTACCCGCTTCCGCATCCAATCTCATGCCATTGTAATTTTTGCGCATTGCGCTGCAATTTTTTCAAAACTTCATGAGCCCAATCCCACTTAGGCCTGTATACTCTTTCGCAGCGCGATGAATATGCCTTCTCATCCGGCGTTTGATAAATCTGGTCATACCCTAATCTTTTTGCGACATGGCTATGAAATTTCTTATCAGGCATATTCATGCTTTGCACATGGCCGCATATCTGACATGTATAAAAAGGCAAAGATCGATGTAAAAATTTTTCGCTCATATTCAAAGAATTTTCACAAAGATTACAATACTCCCTGACTGGATAGGCAGTGAGCTCATTATTCATGCTCTCGACCAATGCGACAAGCTTTTCCTCTTGATGGAAGATGGCATCAAACTCTATGGCGACATCCGTACTGGGCTTTGAATATTTTATCATAGGACGAGCCGAACATTATTCGTGATGAAAATTTCCTGCAATAAGCTGTGCTATATCAAAATTATATTCATCAGATATAAAAAAGCTTTCCGCTCCTGTGATACTGTAAGATCCTAAACGCGGGCCACGCATATTGCCTTTCTTGATATTTATATTTTTTAGAGCCGTACAAACATTCGCGTCACGGTAAATCTTGCGTCCGTCCAGATATTGGAATTGATGCAGATTTAGTTTCTGCAAGCCGTATTCGCCTCGTACATAAAAGTTTTGATCATGATACTCTTCAACAGAAATTGTTGCATCCGCATCCGCCATTAAAAGAGTATAGACTGCTTCTTCAATAGAATCGCGCGTCAAAAAAGGGGCCTGAATAAAATTAATGACCGAAATGCCCTTGAATTCAGGGTCAAATGGCTCAATGATCTCTTCTAGCAATTGAGATAAAGGAGCTGTGCGATAAGTGGATTCAAATGATCGTGTACAAAACTGAATTCTCGAATCAGTATAGTTATCCTCTATGTATATGCGGGCATCGTCGTTATCGGATGCCACCAGAATCTTATCAAACACAGAACTTGATTGAAGTCTCATTAGAGTATAATCAAGCATCGTATGATCGCCGAGCTTTTGCTTCCACAAATCCTCAATAAAATCAAAATGCTTGCGGATGGGAACAATCCCAATAATAGGTCTGTATTTACCGATGGCATTCTGACTGGCGTCCTTTTTAATTTTCCGCCGCGCATTTTTAATAACGGAACTATCTCCGCTTGCTCCTGTCATGTTGTGATAGTGGCGACGATAATAGAAAAGTGGCAAGTTGACATTGCCGCATTTATATTTCTCTCTTACCTTCACCCACAAATCGAAACCATCCTGCGCACCTAAATCTTCGCGATAGCCACCAATCGCTCTGAGGACTTCTGTTTTTGCCAGGATACAGGCTCCGTTGGGCGGCAGATCCAGGATATGATCTTCTTCATACAGTTTGCGTCTTCGCTCATGTGAGAAAATATTTCCGACTTGATCCATTAAATAATAATCCGGAAAAACCATTGCATATTTTGGATTACTATTTAAGAACGTCGCCAGTACAAGCAATATATTCTCATCAAAGACATCATCACCATCCAGACGAATGATATATTTTCCCTTTGCCTCACGAATTGCGAGATTACAAACGCCCGGTAATTTAATCCCTTCTGTGCGATACGCACGAACATTGGGAATTCCTTCATACAGCTTAATAATATCAGGCGTATTATCGGTAGATCCGTCATCAATAATGAGCAATTCCCAGTCTTTATAATTTTGTCTAAAAACACTATCGACAGATTCTTTTAAATAGGAACCATAATTGCGACAAGGAATATACACAGTAATTTGCGGATCCGGGCGCATCTTGAACAATCCTTTCTAATCATCCCTGCATGTAAGGAGATTCGCATATATTTTTATCCCCTCCGCCTCTGTTCCAGCTGGCGGGAAAGCCCTTACTTTTTTGCCAAGATGTAAAGATTTAATCAGCAAGATTGACGTCATGCCCCATACTTCATCACAGATTGCAATAAATGGCTCTGGAGCAAATTCTTCAACGATTTGTATCCGGCCTTCTTTGAGCAATTCATGGTATTGCTGAATATGGAGCATAACTTCTTTATGATCCTGACGCGGGTGCGGCTTAACCAACATAATTGCTTGAGAATAGTTTAATTTGAAAAAAGTAATCGCACGATCAAGGGAATATTTCCAATCAGAATGTTTATCTTGAATTTGATCTTCTTTAGATCCATCCAGTGCCATTAAAATTGTTACATCGCCCATATTGTATTTTTGCCTTAATTTTTCTTTTTCATCTGGATTAAAGGACTCTATGATTTCTAATGACCTTTCAATACCGGGATGCAAAAAGACTTTAAGACTTCTTTGCAGTTCAGTGACATTAACACCGCGCTTTAATAAATTGCTGAATTGTAAGTCGTAGGCATGCTGATCTGGTAAAAGTAAAGCCGCAGGCATAATAAAAGGACGACCTCCATCGGGGGCGAATATGCCCGATATATCTTTCCAGTGATCAGATACAAAAATTATATCTATCCCAAGATCCTTAAACATTGTTAAACGCCGATACGCACGCTCAAAGTCGGTTTGCTGTCCCATCAGCACCGCGACGCTGTTTTTTTGCTGGCCTGTGATAACCTCCTCTGACAATCTCGGCAGACCTGAGATATTCATGCTATTCGGCAAGCAGGCGTTCAGCGCCCACCCTTCTACAAACCATATGGATTGAGTGCTCTTTTCCTGCGTAAGGATCTCATAGAATGGCTTTAAGATGGCTACCGCACCAGGATCAGTCACATAAAAATGGACATGACTGTATGGCTTTAAAATATTGCTTAGCTGGGTCGTCCAATTTTCACAGCGAGGAGGAATTTCTAATGTCCTGGATACACATTTAGACACGGTATTTTGTCTCCCACTTCGTGCGGACATGGTCAAAAAGGCGATGCGTTTCCAAAGCTACTCGTCCACTGCAAACCGGCTCAGCCACACCATCACACACATTTGCTAGATTTGACATCAAATTCTCCATACACGATTCATAATCCGTTGTAATTTTTTTTTCATATATCAGACGCTGCCCTTTTGGGATACCAACATTCTCTCTCTTCTGCCAAATATGCAAGTCTCGATGATCATTGGTCACAACGTAGCGTCTATCCTCCATTAAAAGATCTACCTCGAATAGAGTGAAATGAGGATCTTCATGGGCTTGCAGCAAAAATTGATTACAATATTCAAAGGCTAGGAAGCAGGTAATACTAGGATCATCATCCCAATAATCAAATATATGGTATAAAGGCTGAATTTCTTTTTCAATAAAATTTCCAAAAAGCATTAAGCCAAGATCCAGTGCATGACTGCCATTATGGAGCAGTCCTTTCCCATATTTAATAATTGTATTAATCACTCTTATTTCTTGGCTCTGAATTTTATGCGCAAGCTTTTGAAAGATCTGAGAATAGCGACGTGTATAATTTACTAATAATGGTACTTTTTGCTGTTCATACAAAGTCACAATCTCGACTGCCTCTTCAAGCGAGGGGGCCAAAGGCTTCTCGGCAATCACAGCCAAAGGCTTATGTTTCAATAGCTGTCGCAAGATCTTAGGCTGCATTGACTTTGGCAAAGCAACGGAATAGACCTGCGGCTTGACTTGACCAATCATGTTTTCAAGATCTTCGAAAATAGGAGCACCCCATGCCGCAAGCCCTGCCTGAGGATGCTGATCGCATAGACCGACCAACTGAAAGCGTGGGTGCCATGTATATCCGGCTGCATGACTCTGAGGTTTATTTCTTCCATTACTAATAGAGGCTGCATGCTGTACATCGAGCATCGCCCCCATCATCCCCGCGCCAATTACGGCAGCTTTATATTGATCTGGCATAATGGCTATTTATCCTTCACCAGGCCGCTTTTGCCGAACATTGCCATTAATCGCCTTCCATTCAGGAAAGCGTGAGAATAAGCCTAAAATGTCATCTGCCGAAAAATTACTATTTATAGGATAGAGCGTTTCGAAGACCCGACGAACCAGCTCGTAATCCCTGGGTTCATCAACTGTCAATCTAATATCTTCTGTATGAAATCTCTCATGGACGAAATTTTCTCCAATCTTAAAACGATCAGGATTCTTTTGTATGTAATATCCTCCATGCACGCGGATTAGGGGGTCGCTACATTCTTGATCCGCAATCAAAAGTGCACTTCGTTTAAAACAACGAATATTAAGACCTATCAAAGTACGCTGCGTCAGCGAATTCGAAACCAGATCAAAATTATTTTTTAGCAAATATTCAACCGATTCATCAATAAAAACGGGATCTACAAGAGGATTGTCGCCTGTTAATTGCACGATGACTTCTGGAGATTCATTATTTGTGCCCTTAATAATCCGGTCTAACACATCCTCTTCGGAGCCTCTGAAGACAGGGCAACCAATCCTATGGCACAAATCTTCAATAATCTCGTTAACAGGATTAACAGTGGATAGAACTTTAATCCCTTGCACATTCTTTGCACGCGCCACCCTTTCAATTTTTCTTTGCAGAAGTGGCACCCCCCCTAAAGGAAGAAGAACTTTTCCAGGAAGACGCGTTGCACCCATACGAGCTTCAATGGTTGCTAGTACTCTCATATCAGACCTCATATCCAACCATGAACTAACCCAATTCTTTTTAGGGCAATATGCTTTAAGATGGGATGAATGACATGGTATGTAACACGTTGTTCATGATTTTGCTTGGAAAAATTTGACTTATTTTGGCCTAGTAAATTCAACGCCATAGCAAAGGAAATCGCCCGCGTGATAGGATCTTGAATATAATCAATATCAATACCATACAACGGCTTTTGTACTACCTGCGCCACAATCTCACCTGTGTCAAGACCTTCATCCATCCAAAACGTCGTAGCACCCATAAGTCCGCTTTCTAAAATACTATAGTAAAAAGCCGTACTGCCGGAATATCGTGGCGCCTCTCCCCCATGTGCATGCAAGAAACGCTTACCACTCTTCGTCAATATTTCATGCCTTAAGATACAGCCCGGCAATCCTGAATACAAATATATATCTGGCCCCTTTCCTCGCAAAAATTCTATAAACTCGAGTTGATTAACATCGGCACAGGGCGCATAAGAATATGAAATATTATGAGCGCACAGAGTTTCTAAAATATTTTCTGATAAAATAATCTTTACAGGGGGGAAATTGATATGCTCTTGCAATGCACCAGGACAACTTGGCGGATCTCCCGGTAACAGAACAGCATAAGCAGGCTTAAAACCTAACGAGAGAAGCGTTTGCAAAATAACCTGGGAACGCACAGTCGGGGATAAAATAATTGCCCATTCTAAAGGATGGCTGATGTTCTTTTGCGGAAAATCAAATAATGATTTAGATGAAAAAATCTCAGATTCAGATTCGTCGAGACCATGCACAATTCTTCGTTCCTCAGCTAATAAAGACAGTATTCCATCTCTCTGTGATTCAGAAATTTGCTCTAGCTCTGACGCACAAATTGCATCCATAAGCTTTAACAAAGTTGAGACGGGCTGCAGATTATCGCCTTTATGATGTGAAACAAGCGCACAACCAAACTGAATATAATGATCCATTGTTGCTAAGGTAGCATTACGGTGTCGCTGCAAATTTGAATCGTAATGGGAAAATAATCTGCCAAAAATTTCGAATTTTTTAAGTAATGGCCAGAATCCAGAAAGATCACGCGACAAAAGAATTTCAATATCAATACAATCTTTATCAACTAAACTCGGAAATTCTTTTTGATCGAAACACAACTGCTTTGCAGAAAGCCTTTTTCTAACTAGATCGCGAAAATCAGACCAACTCTTGAAAAACAATCGTGATGAACAATCTGCATAATCATAACGCATAGCCTTTTGAAATGGGGCTGGATGGATATAAGCATATTGCTGGGCTAAATTTGCGTCCTTCTTATTATGGGGTTTCAAAATATTTTATCCTTGATATGATTGTAGATAATATTCGATATGGTCTGAGGTGCCTGTAAAACCTCGGGGGCAGAAATCTTAAGATCCCACGTCTCTTCTGTCGGCATAGGAATGTCAACACCAACCACATTCTTTAAATTGCCCGCAAGAGCATTTTTATACAAGCCTTTACTATCTCGTTTAACAACTTCTTCAAAAGGCGTATCCAGAAATACTTCATAGTAAGAAGAAAAATTACTTCTATTCCATTGTCTCCACTCAGGAGAAATCGAAAGAATGGCTGCAACAACATGAATCCCCTGTTGGTCAAGATATGCGCACAAGCGAGATACCCTCTCTGCATTTTTAAGACGCCCAAGCAAATCGTGCCCCAACTGATCAGCCCAAACTTGGCGTATAACATCGCCGTCAAGCAGCACAGCATGCTTACAACGTTGTTTTATCTGCGATAGGAGATGTCCTGCAACCGTCGACTTACCAGCACCTGATAGGCCTGTAATCCATATAATCATGCGCGTACTCGTTTTTCTTTATTTTTACCTAATGGCCAGCGTTCGTTGTATGAATGGAGAACATATTTTAACGCCACCTTTGCGTCTCCGTAAGTCCGTATGTGGCTTAACCAGCACTCAATATAAAATGCAAAACGCTTGTGTCCCTGTCCATCACCATAGGGATCAATCATTCTCTGAAGTGCCATGACTTGATCTTTTTGCTGTTCTGTCAGCCCAACATCCAGTATCATCTCTACTTTCTCTTGCATGCTCGCCGAGTTGTTGGCACGGCAAAAATCGGGCAGAAATTTATCCAATATGTGCGGCCAAAGGATATCGTCATAACACAACGCCATCCCTCCGCTAGCCAAAGTCTCAAAAAATGCCGAAGAATAGACCGGCGTAGTTATAACAAGATCAGAATGCAGAAATAAAAAATGTGGCAAACCCAACGCTGGAGCTACAAAGACATGCTGCTCCCTAATCAATCTCTCAAGTTCATTATTCTGCCTTTCATCAAGATTTAAATCTCGTTGAGGCTTAATAATGAATAAATCATTAGGCCGTGCTCTCATAAGAATAAGAATGGCATCATAAAAGGATCGATATCTTTGAACGGAGAAAAATTTTAGATGCGTCGTCGCCGCATCAAGAACGACTATAATATTTCCTTTCCTTTCTTTTGCATTTTTTATTTTTAACTCAAGCTTTTTATTCAAGTTAGCATGTTGAAGATAGAGCTTCATATTACCTGCATATACTATATTTTCTGGCTTAATTGCGTATGACAATTTCTTCTCGCAAGAATTTATCATCTTCTCAGATATCTCTCCCCAGCATAGATATTGCAGAATAGGCAAGGGACGTGCATCGAAGTATGCATGATAACCGGTTGCACTAAACTCAAAAGACAAATCTACACCGCCAAGTGTTTCAAGTGCATAAGATACTGGCAATGCATCTAGATTGGAATCAGCAACATTAATATAAACCCTTATGTTGTAATAGTAGAAAATGGATTGCCATTTTCTAAAGATGTACTCGTAAAAAAAATACATACTGATTGCTTTTATTTGATTCCTAAATGAAAAACCGCTTCTAAAGCATACTCTTTTTGCAACCTCCAAACCCGCAGGCACAATATCCTGACCGATCTTAAAATTGATATTTGTGAACTTCTTCTCATCTACACAGAGATTTGGGTTAGATTGGCAAAAAATATCTAAAGCTTTAGGGTCACCATGATCTTTGAGTTTTTCCTCATTCAAAAAATAGACACAATCATTCAGTGATAACTGGGTTTCATTAATCCAATCCCAGTCCGTACCGTATCCTCTATCTTCTACTCCCTGTACATATGAAATCCCTATCTTCGCTTTCAGATCACTAGATGTTAGATCGGGTGCATGAAAATGCTGAAACTGCGAAAAAAGAATAATCTTGAAGGATCTAATTATATTCAAAACATCGTGCACAAAGATGCGCGGAAAGAAATATGAGATCAAAGTGATTTGTGCATTTATATCTTTAAAAGAAATATCAACAGGCGGCCTCTCAAAGATAACACTCAACTTTGTATCCTCAGAATATATGGCAGCCACCTCCCTTAAGAGCAAAATTCTCGCAAATTGCGAAGCATGATGATGCAACACATAACGCGACATGAATAAATCCATCTGCGTGGCCAGCCGTTCATAACTTTCGCCTAAGGTTAAAGACCAATTGGGTACATGGGAACGCAGATGGACATATGTTTCATGCAGTAGACGCTCCCGCTCTGAAAACAGATGAACACCATCTTCCGAAGTAAAGTCCCCAAGATCGTACTTGATAAGCCTGACAGGACAAAAGGCGTTCAAGACAGATATAAGCCACTTAGGCCCGACAAGCTCCGCAACAAGCACTTCAGAAACATTATTCACTTTTAAAAAAGAAAAAATGATATGGATTAGGGCCCTGATACTGGGCCTATCGATCAAAGCTATATGGGTAATTTTTCTTTTTTGTTCCATTCAGTTTTCATTCCATCTTTATAGGCTTTATAAGCGGAACTTGTATATCTTGAGATGTAGCCTTAAATACGCCGCTCAAGATCCAACGATAAATTTTCAAACGACATAAAACATACAAAGGCCACAATACAATGTAATATGAAGCCCTCTTTATTCTTTCATTATTGCTTTTACCTTCAAGTACCCAGGAACTTGAAGGAACTTCTCCGGACCAAGGCCATAGCTGATACATCAAGAGCTGCAAATTTTTGAACTTTGAATTATTAAATATGCGCTCATAGCCCAGAATAGTAATCTCCTCGAGAAAAAATATTTCCAGAGAAAATTTTTCAAAGAAAGATAATTTATCCTTCCATCGCTGCGTCACATAGCGGCTGGGTCCCAGAGCTTTCTGAATAGCCTCCTGCGCATCATTCTTCAGGGGGCCATCAACAACAGATTGATAGCGCGAGTTGTAGGCACCCGTACCGTGCCATGGAACGCCCATCATTTTTGCCTTGTAATCATCACCCTTTTCTATCCATTCTGGATCAGGAGAGATCCTTAATGCTTGGCAAACGGATAACATGGTTAGAACGAAATCAAGATTAAAATCTTCATTCTTTAAAAAATGCCACTGCTGGCGTGATAATTTTTGAGAATTGGCCTGCTGCCATTTTTTGATTAGTGCACGAAACGCAGCAATTTGATACAGGAAGCATAAATGCGCAGGACCGTTGTCCAGGTCAATTTTATTGAAGAGGATTTGGTGCAATACTCTAAAATAATTGCAGCTGTTTAATCCATAGTTATTACCTAGTTCATTCACCATTTGGTGGCGTGTCGAAGCATACTGCGCTCTTGGATCACGCAACAGCGCCAGAACAAAAACGTCAGGGAAATCAGTGGCCGCTGTATCAAGAAGCTTTAAAGAATATCCTGAAAAAATATTCTCATTTCTCTCAGAAACGGCGTCGTTTACACCAATATATTTGACCTTCGATAAATCAAAACCACGACAAACGGCATAAGCGGCATATGATTTTAATATTATCTCTTTACGGCTCATCATTCTGGTATGTAGTAAAAAATGATCGATTAACGAACGGAAACGTGCACGATCAAAAGGCGCATGAGGATCGCCACCAATCTTGTAAATAAGATTCCCAACCCCAGCTTCAGGATTCTGATAAAGTAGCCTAAAATAAGATGTGTGTGCGATAAATTCATGAGCTTTTCTACCCTCTACAACGGATAGCTCACCAAAGCTAGAACGCCAATACGAATAAAGGTAATGTACAAGAGGGCAAATTAAGAGCTCCTGATGCGCATCAAATAGACATTGGAAAAAATTGCTTCCTGCCCTCCCGCCATGATCCAGAATGAGCACAAGATTCACACGCTGTATAAACGCTTCCAGCTGTTGGTTAAGATCATCACGCATAGGGGGCTCTTTGCACTCTCAGGATGATTGCTTTTTGCGTGAGGCTACCTTTAGCCAGTTGCCAAAAAACTGATGATCAATAAGATCTTCGTAGAGCGATAGGTCATCAGGTGAATCAACTTCACCCCATTGCCCCCGCGCAGGAATACCCGTAATCGTGCACTCTTCGTTAATCAGCAACTGAAATAATTCTGTAACACTTATATCGTTCTGTCGAGATTCTGAAAGCCGTGAAAAACACCCAGTTAAATGTCCCCAAGAACTGGGCGTCGTCTTGAAGAGACCCATATATTGGCCTTGGATCTCTTCTAGATTTACGGGCTTACGGCCAATTTCAATGATGCGATCTCCGTCAATCCTAAATGTTTCCGCATCGCTCAGCACGTCGTTAAACCGGCGTGACCAAAGATCATGCCAGGATAAATCATAAGCAACAGATAAGCAGGCCTCTGAATCTTTTAACTTCATCAAAATGTCCGAAGCAGTAAAGACATCGCCATAACAGACAATAACAGGCTCCTTCTCCAGCCAGTACGAAGCATGCATCAAAGATTTCACCATATTGGTGCTGGCCCAGTCCGGGTTATGGAATGACGGGAGACCTAGATAATCCAGGGCTTGACGCTGATAGCCCGTTATAAGAGCCACATCTGAAATCCCTGCAGAGGCAAGGGATGAAATCATTCTCTCTACGAGAGCCATTCCTTTTAATTCGACGAGACATTTAGGTTTATCTTCCGTCATCGCATTCATGCGTCGACCGCGACCTGCCGCTAAAATCACTGCTTTCATGATAAGAAAAACCTTTTAATGAAATCGATATCCTGCGGATGATGAGGTTCTAATCGCTCAGGATGCCACATGACCCCTAGCCATTTGTAATCAAGATGAGAAAATGCTTCGATCGTTCCATCCTCCGCAAAAGCCTGCGCCTTGAAACGAGGCAAGAGCTGATTGATGCCATGGTTGTGATAACTGTTGATCTGTCTACTGACACCCATGAATTTTATATGATGCTCTGCCTTCACATGACCTTGCAATGCAACCAAATCCCCCCCCTCAAACACATGCATCACCTGCATTCCTCGGCAAATTCCTAAAACGGAGCAATTTTTTTTCTTAGAATATTCAAGTATATAATGTTCCAAATCATCCCGTTCAGGTGTTGTCCCCCCATAGTCTTGAAGATCATCACCACCAGTCAGTAAAAATCCATTTATACTGTTTTCAGCAATCATTTTTTTTGCAAGCGGCGTATAATTTGGCAGCAGAACTGGATAAATATCCACCGCATGAATAAATTTCGCCCAATCATGTGCCAGAGCATCGCGCCTTTCTGGATAGGAAGGGTTGTCAACAACACGTTGCGTAATGCCAATTTTCATGGAGCGCGATTTCTTGTTCATGCAGGTGCCGTTAGGTTAAAATCGAAACCCGCTTGCCGGCACAATCCAACTCAAGCGTTTTTGCCTGCTTCCATTTTTGAAACAATCTTTCCCCTGCACCAATAACCGCCGGCAAATTTAGCTCCATAGCCCGAACCGCCATGTGTGAATTTGCGCCTCCATAGCATGTGACAAAGCCACGCAATCCTGTACCTAAAATCCAGTCATAGCCAGGATCGGCATTCGTAATTAGTGCAATCTTACCACGCAACGACGCATGATTTGTTTCTGAATTGACCATCACAACATCACCGAAAACATGTCCCAAAGTCACATAATTCGGGGTTCCGTTTGCCTGTTCAAATGCCCAGATGTCGTTTCCATTCTTTATCAGGCTAGGCAAGAGAATCTGCAACGTAGTCTGGTATTTTTCCCGTCCCTTCTCTATAGAATCAAACATAATATTCTTTAAAGAATCTGAGTAAGAATAACCCTGAAGCAAAGTTTGGAAATCCAGATAAGAACAATCATCTCGGCTAAATCCATACTGCTCTCCTACCATAATCAATTGCTTGAGAATGGCGTGAATTGACCAGCTGAAAACAAATTTTCCGTACTCTCTTCCTTCGATCGCCGTACGGAAAAAGCGGAAAAGACTTTCACTTGTATGCTGCAAACCATGCTCATTTAGCATATTTTGGATATCCCGATCCTCTTCCGCGGAAAGGGTAAAGGGCACGGGCGTGGAATAATCAACCCGCTCTGCTTGAGTCCAATTGAAATATTTCTCAGGAGCTTCTTCATAACTCTCCGAAAGAATGTCATATGTTCCGGGCCGCAAATGGCCATACCTTTCGATAAAAGTTGTGCGATCCAGGAAACTGACATCGCGTTTCAAATTTCCACCGATTGTCTCAAGCGAGTGCCAGAAATCATGATAACGCTGCTGGCTAATAATGCCTGTGTCGCGCATGGAATTCAGGAATTGCGTGGCCACGAACGCAGCTCTCGCCAAACCTGCAAAAGCTAGCGTGCCATACCGCTTACAATCCTCAGCCAGCCAGAAAAGATAATCGTACGGCTCAAGATTTTCTTGGCTCAGTTTTCTTTGTCTTTGCTTGAGAATATCAATCTTGCCACGATCAATACGCCACTCTCCAGTTTCAGTGTGCGTCATGCGATTGGTAAGGTCTCTTAAAGCGACGACCAGTTCCGCCATATCCGCTTGAGAAAATCCGAAGTCACTGAGGCAGTTAATATTCGCAGCAGCAGAAGGTGTATAGCACGAGAAAACTATATCAAACTCAACCTTGTCATGCAGCTCCGGCTGTTGTTCGAGCTTCGACAAGTAATAGTCAACAAGTTTGGTAGCCAAGCTCTCAGAAACCATTTTAGGGATAAAAGAATAGAAGCTCGCGCGTACATCGATATACGGACTTCCGGCAAGTGAATAAAGTAAGGGCACGCTTCTTAAATTCTTATATCCGTAATTATCACGTTGATACGCCCATATGCGATCTGTAATCATTTCCTTATACATCGATAAAGCCAGAGGGCGCGGCCGCAGACCAATCATTTCTGCTGGGTTCCAATCAGGCATATTACCAAGCAGCGTCTTTTTCCCCTTAACATACGGAATTTTTTTATTTAACCGGCTGACAAGTTGAGCAACATCTTTTAAGGCCACTTCTTGCCGCGCGCGACGCTCTGCCAGGGTGGATTGCAGTTCTTTCTGTTGTCCTGAGTAGAACGGCCTGACTTGAAAAAGGTAAAGCTTTCCTTCTTTATCTTGCCCAAATTCAATATCTAGATTGGGTTCCGCTGTAATATTGATTAGCTCATCACACAAACTCAAAATTTGCTTTAAATGATCGGGAATGAGATGCGGGTAAGCATGGTGCAAATAGAATGTTTTTCCAGAGTTTGCCTTACCCGCTGTTACAGCCGTTGTATCTTCACCCAGCACATAGTCAATCACAGTATACGGCGCCAAAGTACTGGGATCGCAAGTAAAAGCTACGCCGCTGAGGGCAACATTTTGCAGCATCGGTTGCACAAAAATTGAATTATCTGGGTTTTCTGTTTCATAGGATGCAATGACATGTTCAATCCCATTAACTAAATTTTGAATGCTAGAAACATGCAAAACACTGTCATAAGCGCCGGCCATAGAATGGCCATGCTGGTCCTCACATTGCGCACTCGAGCGCACAATTAATGAAAACGGAAAATTTGTAGATTCTTGAATCTTCTGGTTGAAAAGGCCTAGGCATACACGTTCGATTCCCGCCTCTTTATTTCCCTTCCATTCTGAAACTTTTATCGTAACTTGTGGCAAAATTATAGCCGAGCGAATACGGGAGCGTAAATTATCTAATACTTCTGCTTTCGATCGGGAATCGAAAAAACCATTCAGTTCATCTTCATTTGCTGAATATGATTTATGCTTAGCGCCCATGGAACCCTGATTTCACTTTCTTCTACACGCGACAAACAACCTTTGGTTCTCCGGACCGGATTGAGCCTCATATGATTCATACACATCAAACATATCTTTGAGAACATCAAACGCCTTTTGTGCATGCACATAATGTTCATAATCTTCGCTGCCAGGGCTTTTCTGGTAACTAGTAGATTCATAAAAGAATTCACCATCGGGCTTTAAAATGCTGTCTATCTTTCCAAAAAACTCTTCTGCTGAACTGCGCTGCTTTTTATCCGTGGTGAAAAACGAAGCAAGCGAGAAAACCGTGTCATAAAGACAGTCCGGTTGGAAATCTTCAAACTTCTGGGCAAAAAATTTTGTTTTATCATGCACATTTAAATGTGTCGCTGTTATCTCACCAATTCTACATAGCTCAGGAACAGGCTCAACACCATGAGCTTCTTTTACGTACATCGCAAATTCCGTAACAAAAAAGCCATAATTTGATCCTATGTCCAAAATTGTACTGTTTGGATTGAAATAACGTTCCAGACCATAGGTGCTTATCCGTTTTTCGACCGACCATCTCAATCCTTCAAACTGGATTCTTTCATAACTTTGATATGGGCGGCCTTTTGCATTTGAGAATTTAACATAACTTACTGGATTTGTGCGCTGCTCCTGTTCTAACTGCTGATAAATGAGCATATGTAGCTTCGACAAGGAGTCTGACAAGGGAAAATCTTGCTTTCTTAATTCCGACATGAGACTTGGGTTCCTGCAAATTATCTAGATGCACACAACTGATGGACAAAAAATCACCGTTTTTCAGAAAAATCAAGTGTTTTAGAACCTTGTGCTGCATAGCTTCATGTTGTAAAGCTCGGATTGCAACCCTATTTATTTTTTTATCATGTCTCGTGTCGGTATTATCGATTATGGCTGTGGCAACATACGATCCGTCGCACAAGCCTTTGAATATATAGGCTGTGACGTTACTGTCCTTAAGTCGCCATCTCAACAAAGCCCTTATGATCACCTGGTTTTACCTGGCGTCGGTGCATTTTCCTACGCAACAGACCAACTCAACACACTAGGTTGGGATTTGAAAATCCGTAAATGGATTCAAAATGGACAGCCCTTCCTGGGAATTTGCGTCGGAATGCAAGTTCTCATGGAAAAAGGATATGAGTTTGGCGAACATAAAGGCTTGGGGATTATCGCAGGAGAGTGCGTTCATCTTCAGGATTTCAGAGCGGGACAATTTGGAGGTAACACCATCGAAAGCCCTCATATCGGATGGTCCAAAA
>JAKLKY010000029.1:0-16245 GCA_023150415.1 Alphaproteobacteria bacterium
AATCCGAAGCGCGGTCTGGGCGATACGACGCTGCAGACGCTTTACACCCACGCGCGGGCGCAGCAAATTTCATTGCAGCAATCAGTGCTTGATCTATGCCAAGGCGCAGCATTGAAGCCCAAGGTGCGCGGCACCTTGATGAAATTGATGGATGATTTTGCGCGCTGGCGCGGCGATTTGGACGCTGTGCCGCATCCCGATCTGGCCGCACGAATCCTTGATGAATCGGGCTATATGGCGATGTGGCAGATGGATAAAAGTCCGGAAGCGCCGGGGCGTATCGAGAACTTGAAAGAACTGATTTCCGGTCTGGCGCAATTCGAAAGTCTTGCAGCATTTTTGGAGCATGTCGCGCTGGTGCTGGATACGCAAGGCACAAACGATATGGATGCCGTGAACATTATGACGCTGCACGGCGCCAAGGGGTTAGAGTTCGATGCCGTCTTCTTGCCAGGCTGGGAGGAAGGTCTTTTCCCGTCCCAGCGCAGCATGGACGAGCACGGGCTTAAAGGATTAGAGGAGGAGCGCCGCCTGGCCTATGTTGGTCTGACGCGCGCGCGGCAACGGGTTTTTGTCTCCTATGCCGGCAATCGCCGTGTCTACGGCAATTTCATCGATTGTCTGCCGTCGCGCTTTGTCGATGAACTGCCCGAACATCTGATCGAAGCCGGCGGCGAACTGGGCCTGTCCCAGCCCGGCCGTTCGGCGCATTGGGATAGCAGCGGTCTTAATCCCTCTTCCTTTATGGAGAGGGAAAGCGCGCGCGGTACGCAGGGAGAGGGTAGCCCCTTACAAGCCGGCCAGCGCATCCAGCACGATACCTTTGGCACTGGCACCATTATCCATGTCGACGGGCATAAGCTGGACATTATGTTCGACGAAGGCGGGCACAAGCGCGTGATGGATTCGTTTGTGGAAAGGATAAAAGAATGAAGCAGCAGCAAAAACCCACTCTCTACGGCTTTCACGCCGTACGGGCGGCATGGCTGAACCCGCGTCGGCATGTTCAGTCCTTATGGATCACGCAAGAGGCCTTGAAAGGATTTGAGGAAACGCTGCAGGAAGGTGCGCGGCGCAATCTCAAACGTCCAAAACCGACTATCGTCGATAAGCGCCAAATGGAGAAAATGCTGCCGCAAGGCGCAGTGCATCAGGGAGTCGCGTTGGTGGTCGATAATTTGCCAGAGATGGATGTGCAGGATCTGATCATTCAAGCCGCTGGTGATGCGCTGATCCTGATCCTCGATCAAGTCACCGACCCGCACAATGTCGGCGCGATTATCCGCAGCGCCAGTGCCTTCGGCGCGGCGGGTCTGATCATGCAGAAGAAACACGCGCCGGAATTGACGGGTGTGCTGGCCAAAACCGCCTGCGGTGGTGTGGATCATCTACCCGTTGCGCTGGCCACCAATCTCTCCCGCGCGATTGAAGAACTGCAGGAGAATGGCTTCTTTGTCGCCGGCCTCGATGAGCGCGGCGATCCGTTATCATCGTATAAAGCAGGCGGTAGGCAAGCGCTCGTTCTCGGCTCGGAAGGTGAGGGTATCCGCCGCCTGGTGAAGGAACATTGCGATGTTCTGTTGCGCCTACCGACGCAAGGAGAAATTCAAAGCCTGAATGTCTCCAATGCAGCCGCTGTGGCGCTTTATGCGCTGCGCTCCTAACCCAAAGGCTACAAACTTTCGGTTGGATTTCTGCGGTTGTGCATATTTTTATCCCAAAACTTTGACTTTCATACCCTGACTTTGATACGCTGAAATTATAAGCCGGATAAACGGCACGGAAAAAAGGGTGTGAGAATGTTGCAATGGATTGTGCTGAGCTTTGGGCTCGCTGCCGTGTCGGTTTTTAAAGTTTTTTACCTGAAAGATTTTTTGGTTTTCTCTCCAATCCCCTTGAAACCCATGAAAAACAGACGCGGGTTCTGACCCAATTCGCGTTTGTCGGTTTCAGGAAACTCAAGGCCCTGATGTGAATCGGGGCCTTTTTTTGTGTTTTGCAGGAGGGGCTGGACTTCACATGCGGTTTTCTCCACCTTATGCCCATGGCAAAAGACAACACGCTCTATCTGATTGACGGTTCCGGCTATATTTTCCGCGCATATTTCGCCTTGCCGCAGAATCTGACGAACCCGAAGGGTGAGCCAATCGGTGCTGTGCTGGGCTTTTGCAACATGCTCTATAAGTTGCTGACCGATTTACAGGCGCATCATATCGCCGTGATTTTCGACGCGGCACGGCGCAACTTCCGCAATGAAATCTATGCGGAGTACAAGGCGCACCGGCCCGACGCGCCCGAGGATCTAATCCCGCAATTCCCCTATTTTCGCAAGGCGGCCGAAGCGTTCGGCGTGCCGGCCATCGAAATGGAGGGCTATGAGGCCGATGATCTGATCGCCACTTACGCAAAGCTGGCGCGGGCGCAGGGCATGAAAGTGGTGGTGGTGGGGTCGGACAAGGATCTGTACCAGATCATCAATGACGATGTATCGCTGTTCGATCCGATCAAGCAAAAAAACATCGGCGCGGCGGAGGTCGTCGAGAAATTCGGCGTCGGGCCGGATAAGGTGATCGAAGTGCAGGCGCTCTCGGGTGATGCGACGGATAATATCCCCGGCGTGCCCGGCATTGGGCCGAAGACAGCGGCGGAGTTGATCGGCCAGTTTGGGGATGTCGAGACGTTGATCGCGCGCGCGGCGGAGATCAAACAACCCAAACGCCGCGATTTGATTGTGAGCAATGCGCAGCAAGCCCTGATTTCCAAGCAATTGGTGAAGCTGGCGGAGGATGCGCCGACGCCCTTGGCGCTGGAAGCGATGAAGCCACGCGATTTGCACCATCCCGATTTGATTGCTTTTTTGAAAGAGCAGGGGTTTAACACGCTGTTAAAGCGACTGGATCACGTGGTTCCGTTTTCTGCGACGCCGGAGATTGCTCTAGAATCCGCTTCAAGACCGCATGATAATGCCCCTGCTGCGGGGATCGATACGAGGTCCTACACGCTCATCAATGATGCGCAAATTTTGCAGCAATGGATCGCGGAAGCGCAGCAGAATGGTATTGTCTGCATCGACACGGAGACGACGGACATCACACCTGCAAAGGCGGATTTGGTGGGTGTTTCACTGGCGCTGGCACCAGGCCGCGCGGGATATATTCCGGTGGGGCACCGCACAGGAGCGCAGGATTTGTTTGGTGACGGAGCGGCACAGAATGACCCGCAGCAATTGCAAAAAGATTTTGTGCTGCAGCAGTTAAAGCCCCTGCTGGAAGATCCATCCGTTCTGAAGATCGCACACAATGTGAAATATGACTGGCAGATGTTTAAAAAGGCCGGAATTACAATGGCGCCGTGCGATGATACGATGCTGATGTCCTATGTTCTCGATGGTGGCGCGCATAGTCACGGCATGGATTTTCTAGCACAAAAATATCTGCAGCATAAAACCATTTCCTATGAGGATGTCACAGGCAAAGGCAAGGCGCAGATCGGTTTTGCGCAGGTAACTGTGGATAAGGCGCTGGCTTATGCTGCGGAAGATACGGATGTAACGCTGCGCCTGCACAAAATTCTCAAGGCGCGTTTGCTGCAGGATAAAATGTGCAGCGTCTATGAGAATATCGATCGCCCGCTGATGGATGTGATTGGCGCGATGGAGCTGGAGGGTATTCTGGTTGATACCGGATTTTTGAAATCCCTCTCCAATGAATTCGCGCAGAAGCTTGTGGTGCTTGAGGCGGAGATTCAGACGCTGGCCGGTGGCTCGTTCAATGTGGCCTCGCCCAAGCAAATCGGCGAAATCCTGTTCGACCAGATGCAATTGCCCGGCGGCAAGAAAACCAAGACTGGCCAATGGGCTACGGATGTTGGGGTGCTGGAAAAGCTGGCTGAGGACGGGCATGAAATTGCTGCGAAAATTCTGGAACATCGGCAATTGGCTAAGTTGCGCTCCACCTACACCGAAGCGCTACAGCAAGCGATCAATATGCACACAGGCCGGGTGCATACCTCCTTCGCGCTGGCGCATACCAGCACGGGGCGCCTTTCATCATCCGACCCGAACCTGCAGAACATTCCTATCCGCACGGAGGAGGGGCGCAAGATCCGCCGCGCCTTCATTGCTGCGCCGGGGTATGTTTTGCTCAGCGCCGATTATTCGCAGATCGAGCTACGCCTTGCCGCTGCGCTGGCGGGGATCAAGGCGCTGCAACAGGCCTTTGATGCGGATGCGGATATTCATGCGCTCACCGCTTCGCAAGTATTCGATACGCCGCTTGATCAGGTCACGCCAGAGTTGCGCCGTGCGGCCAAGGCGGTAAATTTCGGCATCATTTACGGCATTTCCGGCTTTGGTCTGGCCAGGCAGCTGGGCTGTTCGCAAGGCGAGGCCAATCAGTTCATTCAAAAATATTTGGCACGTTTTCGCGAATTGCAAGATTTCATGGAAGCCTGTAAGGAAGAGGCACGACAAAACGGCTATGTCCGCACGCTGTATGGGCGTAAATGTTTTACATCCGGTATCAAGGATAAAAATCCTGCTGTACGAAATTTTGCCGAACGGCAAGCGATCAACGCGCCGCTGCAGGGCACGGCGGCGGACATCATGAAAATTGCCATGGTACAGATCCCGCCCACGCTGGCGGCTGCAAATTTGCGCGCGCGGATGTTGTTGCAGGTGCATGACGAATTGGTGTTTGAAGTGCCGCAGGATGAAGCGGAAAAAACCGCTGCCCTGGTGCAGAAAATCATGCAGGATGTTCAACCGCCGCCGGGAAGCTCTATTGCGCTTAATCTGAAAGTAGAAACCGGCTGCGCCGCGAACTGGCAGGAGGCGCACTAAAACCAGGGAAGATTCTCAAAGTTCAAGCTTCGCGCCCAAATCTATATCGTCTGATGGTGCTGCGCCATCATCAATATGGGGGGGTATTTCACGATTTACCATTTCAACTTTCCTGTTCTGTGCATTGTTTTACTTGGAATGATTTAATGCACATTCAGGTACGAAAAGGCAATTAAATAAAATATTTAAGTAATAAAATTGCTTAAATCCCAAGCTTGAGTTGTTCAGGGACAGGTGCATATCGATTAAGTACTTCTTGTGTTTTGTGACTTTCAGGCAATTTGACCGGAAATCCCACTCTTTGGTTGCGGCTGAAAACTCGCATTTTTGTACCCATTTCCATGCATCTAGCCACCACGTGCGCGGCGACTGCCGCGGTGACTTGCGGTTTCCGAGGTTTGCGTGGGCCTATGACGGCGTTAAAAAGATCGTCTAATGAAGGCCTTGGTTGTTCTGGTCCCATGGTACTTTCCTCAAGTTTGTTTGGGTTAAAATATACATAAGTCAAACAAAAGTCAACCTTATTTTGACCTTGCCTTTATCACAGCCTTTGTGCTTAAGTGCGGGCCTTAACCGACGGTCTGGCTTTGGAATACCGGCATGCCTCGATCGTCATCAAATAAGGAGACATGAAATGCCGAAGATGAAGACCAAAAGCGGGGCGAAAAAGCGCTTCCGCGTCACGGGGTCCGGCCGCGTCAAGGCCAAACCCGCCAAAATGCGCCACATGCAGATGAACAAGCCAAAATCCATGAAGCGTAAAGCCCGCGGCACGCAGGCGCTGGGCGATGCTGATAACAAGATTATCCTCGATAACTTCCTGCCCTATGCGCGCAAGAAGCAAAATCCAGGAAAAGTGAAATCACGCAAGACAATGGAGGCCAACAATGGCTAGAACCAAAGGGGGCCCGCGCGCGCGTGCCCGTCATAAAAAAGTTCTGAAAGCGGCCAAAGGCTATTACGGCCGTAAGGGAAGCTGTTACCGCACCGCGGTGCAACAGGTTGAAAAAGCCGGCCAGTATGCCTACCGCGACCGCCGCAACAAAAAACGCGATTTCCGCGCCTTGTGGATTCAGCGTATCAACGCGGCTGTGCGCATGCACGGCCTGACCTATTCGCAATTCATCAACGGATTGAACCTGGCCGGCATCGCGCTGGACCGCAAAATCCTGGCCGATATGGCGATGAATGACGAAGCCGGCTTTGCCGCCGTGGCCAAACAGGCCGCAGCAGCCCGCGCAGTTTAATTCACTTTCACCGCGGAGACGCGAAGAGCGCGGAGTTTAACTTTGCGCCAAGCGCAATAAGAATTTTTGACCACTAAGACACTAAGCGCTCAGAGCTTCAATCGCTTAATACTTCTTAGTGTTCTTAGTGGTTAAGGTTTATTTTTTTGTTCCGCGTTATCCGCGTTTCCGCGGTAAAAAGCATGATGAACCACAAACTTCTCGTTTTCGATTGGAACGGCACTATTCTGGCCGATACGGTGCCGGCCTGGGCGGCATCGAATATCTTACTGGAATTCCACGGCGCACAACCTATTAGCTTGCAAAAATTTCGCGCGACGTTCCATTTCCCGGTCATCCATTTTTACAAACTGAATGGCTGCGACGTCGATGACGTGCTGGCGCGGCGGGAGGAATCCAACGCCCTATTCCAGACCACCTATGAGCGCATGAGTGCGCGCTGCCGTACGCGACGCGGCGTGCGGGAATTGCTCGCATGGCTGCGCGCGCAAGGTGTGAGCTGCATCGTGCTCAGCAATTACCGAACCGATAAAATCAAGACTACGCTGGCGCGGCTGGGGTTGGAGGATTATTTCCACCATATCTCCGCCCATGATTGCGATGGCAGCAGCATCCTGACCGCGACGTCCAAACTTGAGCGCCTTTCGGCCTTCATGGACGCACAGGGTTTTTCCCCACAGAATACGGTGATTATTGGTGATTCGCATGAAGAGCCGGAAATCGCGCGCCATCTCGGCGTCACCTCTATCAGCATCACCGGCGGGGTTTTGAGCGCAGCGCGCCTGCGTAAGGCACAGCCGGACTATCTGATCCACGCTATGCAGCAGGTAAGAAAAATCTTGGAAGCGCGCTGGGCGGATGGTAGGAAGGAATGAGCATGAACAATATTGAAAAACTCCGATCTGAAATTTTGGCGCAAATCGCGCAGGCCAGTGATTTAAAGGCGCTGGACGCCGTACGCGTCGCGGCGCTAGGCAAAAGCGGCTCAGTCAGCGCGCTGATGAAAACGCTGGGCACGATGAATCCGGATGAACGCAAAACCCAAGGACCTTTGCTCAATGCGCTGAAGGATGAGGTTACGTCGCACATTGCCGCTCGGGAGAGCGTCTTGCAAGAATCTGCGCTGGTAGCACAACTGGCGCAGGAGAGCGTGGATATCACGCTGCCGGCGCGGCCGCAGCAAAATGGCACCATCCATCCCATATCACAAACGATAAACGAGCTTGTGCGTATTTTCGCCGCCATGGGGTTCACCATCGCGCAAGGGCCAGATATCGAGGACGACTGGCATAATTTCACTGCGCTGAACTTCCCGCCTGGCCATCCGGCGCGCGAAATGCAGGATACGTTTTTTCTAAAAGACGGCGGGCATTTGCTGCGCACGCATACATCTTCCGTGCAGATCAGGTATATGGAGCAAAACAAGCCCCCCATCCGCACGATTTGTTTTGGCCGCACGTATCGATCGGATTGGGATATGACGCATACACCGATGTTCCATCAGATGGAATGTCTGATGATCGATACGAATGTAACGATGGCTCATCTCAAGGGCTGCTTGCAGGATTTCGTACGCGCGTTCTTTGGCATTGCCGACCTGCCCGTGCGTTTCCGCCCGTCTTTCTTCCCCTTCGTTGAGCCTGGGGCGGAGGTGGATATCGGCTATATCAAGAACGGCGATGCGATCGCGCTGGGCCGCGCCGCCAATCCGGCCGATCAGAAATGGATGGAGGTTCTGGGCGCGGGCATGGTGCATCCGAATGTGCTGAAGAATTGTGGCATCGATCCGGACGTCTTTCAGGGATTTGCCTTCGGTACGGGGCTGGAGCGCCTGGCGATGCTGAAATACGGGATTCCTGATCTGCGCACCTTCTTCGAAAGTGATGTGCGCTGGCTTGGCCATTACGGTTTTTCGCCGTTGGATGCAGCGGCATAAAAAAACCCCCGCACAGGGCGGAGGTTTTTAAAAGCCGTGAAAGGCGTAAAATTAGCCAACCACTTTCAGATTCACAGCAGCTTGCTTGCCGCGGTTTTCCTGCAGCTCGAAGCTGACTTTCTGACCTTCGTTCAGGGTTTTCAAACCCGCCTTTTCAACAGCGGAGATGTGAACGAACACATCCTTGCCGCCATCATCTGGCAGAATGAAACCAAAACCTTTGGTCGGGTTGAACCATTTTACTGTACCTGTCTGAGACATTGTATTGTACTCCTTGTAGTAATGTTAACGATCAGCTCTTAAGTTCGGCTGATGGTCACATCAAGGCGCGAAGTCTGAGCAGTCTGAGGCCGGATTAAACGTGAAATCGATAAGAATGGCAAGAAAAATTACGCCCTTTATAAAGTCATAATCACGGCGGTCCTGAATTTTGCGCACCAGGATAGAAGATGCCGCGTACACGCCCCTGCGAGGCAGGACCTGCAAATAAGCGCGATGTGTTGGTATTTAAATCCACCTCTGCCCACTCGCCCTGCAACTGGTTTGGGCCGCGAGTTATTGTCACACCACCCTTCAATTCCGCTGTATTCTGCCGGGCATTATAGGTGCCAGTGGCGCCGCGCACGGTTTCGGTAGGGGTGGTGATGCTGACATTTCCTGTTGCTGTCATCGTATCCAGCACGCGCTTGCCCTGGGCGTCTGTTTTGAGAACGGCTGTGATTTTATCCGCCTTGAGCGTATCCTCCGCGCGGATGATGGTAGCGTCGCCGTAAGCGTCAAAACGTCCTGCGCGCGTGTTGTATTCAAATCGCTCCTGCGCGGTAACGGTCTGGTCAGGCGCGGTAAGGCGCAGATCCTTGCCCGTTATGACCGCAAGGCCGCTGGCAATGTCGTATGTGCCATGATCGCCGGTGATGGTGTTATCGCGCGATGTGATTGTGACCTGCCCGTCGGCTTCCAACATTTGAATATCGAAGGATTTTTCGTCTGTGTTTTGATAGCGCGCGGTTAGGCTTTGGGCGGAGATTGTCGCATCGCCCTGCTGGGCGCGGGCCTGTCCCGTTGCGCGGAACAGCTTTTCTTCGCGTTTCCATTCCAGGGATTCTTGCGCTGTAATTTCAAGCGGTTCGGATGTTTTGGCGGGCGCCGCCTGCGAAAGAATCGGGATCAGAATCAGAAATACAGTGATAAGCAGTTTGTGCATATGCTAGAGCCCTTTCAATCCTTCGCCATCACCGATATTGGTCAGCACCAGGCGCGCAGGACCTTTGAAAATCAAATGTTCCTGCGCGCTCCAGGCTTTCAACCCAGCGGCATCAATGGTTCCTGCCGGACCCTGTCCGTTGACTTTATCATCACTCCAGGCCACGCCTTCGGCCATATCAACGTGAAAGCTCGCGCTGTTGAGAGTGTAATTTTGATCCGTGCTGAGAACAACATGGTCATTCAATACAAGACGCTGTGTATTTTGCGAGAATGCGCCTTTATCTGAACGTATGCGCAAGACATCGCCTGCTTGTAAAATTATTTCTCCTTGGGGGTGCTGGAGTAAAACAAGATCAGTACGCCCACTGTCTTGCAAGGCCCGCGAAGCGGTGATGGTAAAGGGCTGGCCTTTTTCGTCGCGGCTTTCAAAACGAGGACTAATCAATTCATTACGGCCAAGGGCAGGCAGCGGTATATCGGCGCTGATGGCTTCAATCTGACGATCTTCAATCAATTGCCAGCTGAGAACCACCACGCCAATCGCCAGAGCGCCCAGCGGCAACAACAGGCGCAAACGCCGAATCAGGCGACTATAGCGGAGATTGAGCGCCTTATGTCTGTGCGGTGTGCTTAAGAGTTGAAGTTTTTGCGGCTGGTCTTGCATGGCTGTGACATTAGATTGCCCCGTCGAGAGGTGCTAGGCAAGGCCTGCCTTTAGACAATCTTGCAAGCGGATCATCCCGACAAGCTTTGTGCCCTGCGTGACAAGGAGGCTCGTCAGGTAATGACCCGGCGTGTGGGTCATGATCTCCAGGGCTTGCGCGGCAAGGGCATCGGCGGCAATGGTTTTTGGATTGTGGCTCATCATGCCTTGGATGCTGCGCGTTAGAAAATCAGGCGTACGAATATGACGTTTAAGATCGCCATCGGTGAAAATGCCAATAAGATGATCGTGCGAATCTGTCACGGCGAGCGCTCCCAAATTCTTCTCTGCCAGAGCGATCAAGGCACGATCCATGGTCGTCTCAGGCTGCACAATGGCCATGTCTGCACGTTCAATCATCAAATCCGAAACTTTCAACAACTTGCGCCCCAGCTTGCCGCCCGGATGAAAGACACGAAATTGTTCTGCCGTTAGACCCATCCGCTCCAACAACGCCACAGCCAGAGCATCGCCCATTGCCATCATCATCGTAGTTGATGTTGTTGGTGCTAGGCCGTTGGGGCAGGCTTCGGCCACCTTGGGCATCAGAAGACAGATATCTGCATGCTTTGCAAGCGTGCCTGCAGGGTTGCTGGTGAGCGCGATCAGGGGAATGGCGAAGCGCCGTGTATAGTGGATCAGGTCAGAAAGCTCATCATTCTCGCCAGAATTCGAGAGCATGAGCACGACATCATTTTCCGTGACCATCCCCAAATCGCCATGGCTGGCCTCGCCCGCGTGCACAAAGTAGGCTGGTGTACCGGTTGAAGCCATGGTTGCTGCGATCTTGCGCGCAACATGGCCACTCTTGCCGATGCCGGCGACGATCAGACGTCCGGGCTGCCGATTTTGCTGCGCAGCATTTTTCATGCTGTCGATAATCTCGACCGCCCGGACAAACGCATCTCCGATACTTTGTGCGAGTGCTTGCAGCCCCTGAATTTCCATTGTGATCACGCGCAGCGCATGATCAACGGCGGTTTGATTAGAGGGCGCAAAAGAATTGGTTTTTGTGGGCATGCAGCATTAATGCTCGAAAATGTCCATATGCGCCCAGCCTTGCAGGTCCAGCTGCGCGCGGACGGGAAGGAAGGCGAAGCAGGCTGCCGCCAGATCCGTGCGCCCCTCGCGGGCCAGCATGGAATCAAATCGCGCCTTGATGTCATGCAGATACAAGACGTCACCTGCGGCATATTGCAGCTGTTCATCGCTGAGTTGATCCGCGCCCCAATCCGAGGCCTGGACTTGCTTGTTCAGATCCACATTCAGCAGCTCTTTACAAATCTCGCGCAGGCCATGCTTATCGGTATAGGTCCGCACCAATTTAGATGCTGTGCGTGTGCAGTAAATTGGTGTGCAATCCACGCCCAGATATTTCTTGATTATGCCGATATCAAAGCGAGCGTAGTGGAAAATTTTTGTTTTTCTTGTATCAGCCAGCAATTTTTTTAGATTTGGCGCGTGGTAGGTGGTGCGATCTAGATGCACGATATGCGCTTTTCCATCCCCTGAGGAGAGTTGCACCAGGCACAAAGGGTCGCGCACCGGAATTAAACCCAGTGTTTCGGTGTCAACCGCGATCATATCGCTCAAAGTAATTTCGGCTGGCAAGTCGTTTTTGTGATAGTGGTAAGTCATAGGTTTTTTTGTTGTTGTTAGATTTAAAATGTTATCTCGTAAATGTGCTTAACCAGAATATTTGTGGTGCCCAGGAAAGGACTCGAACCTTCACAGTATTGCTACCACAGGTACCTGAAACCTGCGCGTCTACCAATTCCGCCACCTGGGCTGATCGCGAAAGACCTTTGGGTAATCCAATTTTGGTTTAAAGTCAAATCTCTCTTTTTCCTTTTCTCTTTTTTAACCTTCAGGCATTAAGAATAGAGCGTGTACACCGATACAAAAACCGACAATGCTAAATAATATGAAAATTCTCCTGGTGGAGCGTAATGATGAGATTAGCAAATCATTGCGCGAAGCAATCGTAAATTTAGGCCACCAAGCATCGGTGGAGCCGATGAAGAATAATATTGCCGGGCGTTTGCATCAGGAGCATTTTGATGTGATTGCCCTCAACCCTGAGCCTCTGACAACGCCCCGTCCTGCGGTGTTGAATATTCGCCGCGCCGCAGCGCGCTTTGTGTATATCTTCCTAATGTCTGATGTGCGGAGCCAGCGCGAGGCTATTCAGGCGGGAACGAATGATCTCTTGCCTCTGCCCTTGCAGACCGCGCAATTGCCTGTGCTGCTTGGGAATGCACAGCGTTTGATTAATCTCATTCAGCATTTGGGTGACCGCAGTGAGGATTTTCCCAGCGCTGGTGGTATTATTGCAAAATCAGCCTTCAATGAATTGTTTTTGGCGGGCATTGACCGCGCCGACCGTTACGGTGAAAAGACATATGTTCTCTTTATTACATTAGAAAATTACCGTGAAATATTAAATCTGGACGGGGCCTATGCTGCTGACTTTGCTGTCGCGAAAATGGCTAAATTCTTAACTAATAATCGTCGTCAGAGTGATATCGTCGGCCAGACAGGGCGGGCGGAATATGCAATATTGCTGCGCTCGCCTTTGGATGAAACGGAACCTGTAGAAGCAGCCAATCGCTTTGCTGATGCCTTTATGCGTGAGGGTCTGTCCCGCATCATGAGTGATGGCACCCCTTCTGTTGAAATCGGCATTAAACTTATCGCCTTGCCTACCGGGGCTGAATTAGCCCAACGTCAGATTAATTCTTTGACAAGTAAGTAAAATATTCAAAAAAATAGCTTTAAACTTGTTGCGGTGAATCATTTCGCTGGGTATCTTTTCATATGTGTATGCTTTTGTATGCATTTCTTTAGTGTATTTCAGTTCTTCTCCAGTTTTTTTATCGATCCAACTTTCTCTAGAAACCTGGCCAGGTTTTTTATGCACTTAATTCGACGAAGGGTCCTTTGGGCCTTTATCGGTGTATTAATTATAGCTGCCTTTCTCGGCAGAGGATCGATGCTGGCTACTGCACAGACCCATGTGGTGGCGCAAGAGCAAAAGCAGGCAGCGGAAAGGCAGGAGGAGGTACTTGAGAAAACACTCGAATTTTCTCCTGGACAAGCTGCAGCAATAACTTCACCTCCGCCCCAAGCTGATAAGAATTATCGACTTGGAGTCGATGATGTTCTGCGTATTAGTGTTTATGGCGAGCCAGAGTTAACCCAAACATATCGTGTTGGTGCTAGTGGGTCTTTGTCATTTCCGTTGATTGGTGAGGTTTCAGTGGCCGGTCGAACGGTTGCGGAGGTGGAGTTGCTGATTGCTGCGCGCCTGGCTGAGGGGTACTTGGTAACCCCCAGCGTTGCGGTTCAGGTTGAAATGCATCGACCGTTCTATATTCTGGGGGAGGTGCGAACACCGGGAAGCTATGCTTATGTGGCGGATATGAGCATTATGAATGCTGTTGCACTGGCAGGTGGCTTTACGTACCGGGCTAATCGGAATGCTGTCGAGGTTGTGCGCACGGAGACAGGGGGCAATACAACCACACAAGACGTACCGATTGAATCCAAAGTTACACCCGGGGATATAATCTTGGTAAAAGAACGATTTTTTTAGATGCTTGAAAAACTATGAACGATCAGCCCACACATATTGAGATTAATCCAGTCCATTCAGGACGGTTGGGCGATTTCGTTGGGACATCTTCGGCTGAGGCGCCCGGTATCGAAGCCGATATCAGAAGCCTGCTATTGATGCTGTGGCGGCGAAAATTATTCATCATCGGCACAGTGTTTATGGGTTTGGCTTTGATGGCCATTGCTATTACTTTTATTACACCGCGTTATACAGCCCGAGCTCTGATTCTGATCGAGTCAAATAATAATCAACCCTATGCTAAAGAACTCCAGCTCGTTTTGGGCGGTGCACAGTTTGATACAACGCTGATCCTGGGCGAGATTGAAGTGCTACGTTCGCGGACGATGGCGCGTCAGTTGATTGAGCGCCTGGACCTGATGAACGATCCGGAATTCAACAGCCGAATTCCTTTTTCTCAGCCAGACAACCCGGAAAAGAAGCAGGAACAAAAACCTTCCAAAGCAGAAGGAAAGAGGGAAATTCTGGGCTCATTCAAACAGCTTTCGGTCTATAGCGCGGAAATCGACAGTCTTCCACCCGAAGTTATTGATCGGCAAATCGCAGAGGTAGTCACACAATTTCTGGATAATTTGAATGTCCGTGCCATACCGGGATCTTTTGCGATTCAGGTTGAATATACATCCTCTGATCCCAACAAAGCGGCTCTGATCGCGAATGCCGTAGTGGATACCTATATCGAGCAGCGGCTGGAAGAAAAATTTAAGAGCACAAAGAAAGTCACAGACTGGCTGGACAAACGCCTGTCCGAGCTACGCCAGCAAGTGGAAAGCAGTGAGGCTGCTGTGCAGGAATACAAGGTGCGTAACAATCTGGTGGAAGGAACGCGGAATGTGGTCTCAGCCGAGCAGCTCTCCGAGTTAAACTCACAGCTTGTCCTGGCCAAGGCGATGAAGGCGGAAACTGAGGCGCGTTTGGCGCAAATTCAGGCACTGAGCAAAAGTCCCAGCAAGTTTGAAAACGCGTCTTCGATAGTCAATTCAGCGGTGATTCAAAATCTTAAACAACAGGAAGTGACCTTGATGGGTCGGCTCTCGGAGCTCTCCAGCCGTTATGGACCCAAGCACCCGCATATTATCAAAGCAATAGCGGAGCTTGAGGAAATACGTCGTGCGCTGCAGCTTGAGCTTGGCAAAGTTGTAGACCAGACCCGTAACGAAGTGCATTTTGCGCAAGCGCGCGTCGAAGCTCTGGAGGGAGGTTTGCGCGAGCTTTCGGGCCAGCGTCAGGAGGATAACGAAGCCATGATCCGCCTCCGCGCGCTGGAGCGCGAAGCAGAAGCAACGCGCTTGATTTATGATACTTTTCTGGAAGCTTATAAGCGCTCCGACAACCAAGAAGAACTTCAAGACGCGCAAGCGCGTGTGATCTCCTACGCTATCGTGCCGCAGGCGCCATCTTATCCCAATCGCATGTTGCTGCTCAGTTTAAGTGCTGCAATTTCTTTGTTCATCGGCTTGGCAATGGCGATTTTGATCGAAAAACTTGATAATACTTTCCGCAGCGCAAATCAGCTTGAAAATATGATTGGATTCCCGTGTTTTGCGATGATTCCCGCCGTAGAAGGGGTGCAGCAAAATGAGCTCTCAGGCTATACTGTGACCAAGCCCTCGTCCACGGTTGCTGAATCAGTGCGGACGCTTCGGATGGTTTTGAATTTACGAAGCCCGCAAAAGGACAAGAAATCGAAAGTGATCACAATTACTTCTTCCTTTCCTGGTGAAGGGAAAACGACGCTTTCTGTCTGGATGGCGCGTTTGGCTGCTAAATCGGGCGAGAAGGTGATTTTGATTGATGCGGATTTGCGCCGTCCGAATGTACATCGCACAATGGGTGAGAACAACGACAGCAGTCTTGTAGATTATCTGACGGGTCAGAAGGATCTTAGCAGCGTGATTCATAAAGATCCAATTTCTGGACTTCATGTTTTGTTTGGGCGTTCCGTACCGAACAGCGCGCTTGATCTGCTCAGTGGTGACAAGATGAAGAAGCTCGTGGCCTCGCTGCAGCAGGTTTATGACCTTGTCATCCTAGATTCGCCTGCCTGTCTGGCGGTTTCTGATGCGCGTGTGCTTGCGATGATGTCCGATCAAACCCTTTATGGCGTAGCGTGGGACCGCACACCGCGTGAAGTTGTCATGAGTGGTGTCAAACAATTCTCTGATATGGGCTATCGTAACCTTGCATTTGTTCTAACAAATGTGGACGTTCAGCGTCATGTTCGCTATGGCTATGGCGATACGGTTTATTATTATGGCCGTTATAAAGAATATTATGCAACATAGCCTTCTCATTTACTAAAGACCATGGATCGCCCGAAGATGAAGAGCATCACATGGGCTGAGTTCGTGCTGATAGAAATGAGCATCACGCTGCTTATTCTGGGCTTGGTGCTTATTTTCTGGCGAGATCAGCCTGCGCAAGCCCAGCTATATTATGAGGCTGCAAATCCCTTGCTTTTGCAAGTTCAGATGAAGGGCTGTAATGATGATTCAGTGCAGGAGTTGCTTGGTCTCGCGCAGCCCCTGGTTCTTAAAGCGCTTGCGCTTAAGCCTGATGCTGCTGCGTTCTGGACCCGCAGGGCGCTTATTTCTTTTTGCGCGCGCGGTGTTTTTGACTCACAAGGTCATCAGGCGCTGGATATTGCGCGTTCCCTGGATCCTTCACTCCGTCATATAG
>JAKLKY010000029.1:16255-21649 GCA_023150415.1 Alphaproteobacteria bacterium
CGCGTGATTTACTGAAGACCTTGGCCAGGCCAGAGGATCGTCTGCGAAAACGGTGAATGTCATGGATTTGCGCAGCTATTACGAGACACTGACATTTCTGGTGATTTTTTCCTTCAGCGTGCTGGCCATATCTTTGCAAGCGCCCCCAACTGCGATCGGTTTGCTCAGTATTGGCTGGGCTTTGATATTGTGGGGGGCAATTCTCACATGGTTTCCCCTTGCCAGCCGGGTTAAACAGGGGTCATTGGCGGCGCGATTATTATCCGGGCTGCTGCATCACCGGGCACAGCAACAGCACCTTGTTCTCAACCGTATTCTCACACAAAGACTTGCGCTTCTGACCATCAGCGCTGTGCTCCTTGTGTGTTTTCAGATTGGCGCAATTTTCGCTCCCCCGCCGCAGGGATCATGGGTCGAGGTCATGAACAAAATTGGAGCGGTTTTGCAGGCGGAAAATGTACAAGCCGATATACATCAGCAATTCTCACAAGATGACATGGTTCTGATCCTAAACCTGTTGCTTATAGGGACGGGGTTCACAGTCGGTATGCTGCTCAGCCTTCGGGAGAACCAAAATCTTCGGCTGATAGTCATCACCTGCATTTTTTTCTTCGGCCTCCTCGCCTATCTTATAGTCAGTGGATCAGTGGCAGCGGGGCGTTTACTGCCCTTGCCGCTGTGGCCCTCCGTCTTGGGCCATGGGGCTCTTCCTTCTGGGCTAGCGGCCATGCGCGATATGACTTTGTTTGAAGGGGCACCTTCATCATTTCATCTGCGCTTGTATGAAAGTGGCTGGATGGGTACGCTCTGCGTCTATGGGCTGGGGTTGCAGATATTCTTTTATCACCTGGGCCAGGCGTTTTTTAGATCGCGCACAGCTGCCGGTTATCCGCGGTTGGGAATGCTCATTCTTTTGTCGATGATGGTTGCAGATTTGCTGTGGCAAGCCGATGGACGCCCGCAGGCGCTGTTTTTTTCTGGCTGGACCGCTTTAGGCGTTTTATGGGCAAGCCCCGCGGTATCTCAAGTCAGACGCTTGCGGATGCGACAAATCTAGTTTTCTCTTGACAATCCTGCAACTTTAAGTTAGATTAGCTCTATCAACGGGCGCAGTGCGCCCTTTTTTTATGCCTTCACATCATCATTTCAGGAGAGATCAATATGCCAACGCAACTGCCATTGGATTCCAACAATCATCCTATTCCTGCCTTGCGCCTGCGCGCGGGTGCGGGTGCACATGCCATCAGTGCTACAGGAAGCTCAGCGCGCAATAGCACGGCCTTTGGCAGCGATACGCGCGTCGTCAGCGTCTACGCCACCCAGCCCGTTTATATCCGCTTTGGCAATTCGAGTGTGACCGCGGCCGCAACGGATCATTATTTTCCTGCGGATGTCTATTACGATTTCGCGATTGGCGGGGATCGGGTGGCACAAAACACGCATTTGGCGGTTCTGGCCGTGAGCAGCAATGGCAGCGTCTATATCTCGGAAAAAGAGTAAACCTTAAAGATGAACTTGCCAGGGAAGGGTAGCACGCTGTGCGTTCATATCCGCGCGCATGCCTAGCGGCAGGGGAACAATCTCATGACTGCCGATTTTCAGGGTGTGGATGTTCTGAGGTTCCTTGCGCAGCTGGAATGTTTTTTGTGCAACAGGAAGACCGTAAAACGTGGGTCCGTTCTCGCACAAAAACGCAGCAAAAATTTTTTGCTGCGCAGGATCTTCTAAATTGCAGCCCGCTTCCTCAAACGCTTGCGCGTAAAGCTGAGGGGCTATGCCGCCGGTAAAGCATCCCGCAGCACAACCGCAATCCGTGGTTTTTTGGGCATGTGGGGCGCTGTCCGTTCCTGCAAAAAATTTTTGGTTACTCTTATCGAGCACAGCCTCTTGCAAGGCTGCGCGGTCATCGGAAAACTTCGGCAACGGCAAGCAATAAAGATGATAACGCAGACCTTTTAGCAAATGCCCAACAGTATACAGCAGATGTTGTGGTGTGATGCTTGCCGCGAGCGTATCGGGGCCTCGGGCGACAAATTCAGCAGCTGTGCGCGTTGTGATATGCTCGGCAACGATTTTAAGGCGCGGAAACGCATCTAGAACAGGGGGCAGCATCTCGCGATAGAATAAATCCTCTGCGTTCGTTTTCTCATCAAAGTATTTTTCTGCGGCCAGATCATGGGCTTCGCCATGGACACAGAGGATTACATTATGCTCTTCCATCGCGCGCAGGACGCCGTTCTGGATAAAGAGCTCCAGTGGCGCGCCGTGCATGGCGCCTGTGGTACCGTGCGGGGGATAATATTTGCAGGCCTTTAATAATCCTGTGTGAGCACCTGCGGCGATCATTTGCGGTGTGGTTTGCGCTGTCAAATACAACGGGACGATGATCGTCTCAAGCAAGCCGTTGGCGGCATCTTGTAATTGGCGCCGATATGATTCCAGGCTTGTATAGGGCAGGGAATCCGTATCGAAAATCTTTGCCACTGGCGGGCTTGTATTAGGCATTGCCAGAATACCACAGCATCCCATGCTAAGATGCGCCTGAACGAGGGGCGCAATCAAATCATCCTGACGGAAATGAGCATGCAAATCGTACCAACGGGGAAGGATAAGCGAGAGAGACATGGACACATTCTGTCATGGTCTGCTTGTAGGCGTAAAGCCCGATTGTTTTATCAATTATCGCGTGAATAGGGCTGCAGATCTTGAAAGAAGCTTTCATACTTGACGTTGAATACATGCCTGAGGATGAACAAGGTTTCGGCACTGATCCGATTGATACCATTTTCGTATTTTTGTATCTGCTGTGCTGAAACGCCTAAAATTTTTCCAAGCGCATCTTGGCTAAGCCCTTGATTTTTCCGAACTCTTTTTAAATTCTGTCCAATTTGCACATTGTATTTCATTGAGCACCAAAAGATACATCCTATAATTGATTCAATTTTTACTTTCTATTTTGGAAACTTGCAAGAAAAAATTTCCAAAATAGAAATTCTTAACCTGCGGCTGTCATGACATAGTGGCGTTATGGATTCTTCTTGGCTGAAAACGCAGTTTGAACTCAACCCAAAGCGAAATAAGGCCGATCTGGCCAAGGCGCTGGGGCTTGAGCCACCGGCCATCAGCAAGATTTTAAAAGGAACGCGACAAATTAAAGCCCAGGAATATCTGATTATGCGCTCTTTTTTTGGATTGCCCGTTGATGGTCACGCTTCACTGCAACCGCGCATGACTGTTACAGATACCGAAAATCCGCGCACATTGCGAGAAGCGGAGAAATCAACCCCTTTTATGGCCTGGCAAATCCCTCCGGATGTCCAGAAGGCGCAACGCACTGTAGAGCCAGGCAGGCGAACACAAATTTACACCATTCGTGAAACAACCATGGTTCCAGATTTTAAACCCGGTGAGCGTGTCCTGGTTGATCTGGATGATGTCATTCCGACCCGCCGTGGCCCTTTTTTGATTTCTGATGGCCAAAATTTCATGGTGCGGGAATGTGCGTTGGTCGTGAATTCCAATCCGGTTGAAATCTCTGTCGCCGCAAAAGCAAAGAATTTTCTGCCACAAACCTTATTACTTTCGGATGTTAATATTATTGGGCGCGTGATGGCCAAGCTGCAAACTGTATAGAGTCTGTTATGGTGCCTTGCAGCATATAAAATGCGACCGGGGCTTGCCTTCCAACATGAAACTTGACCAAAATAGGGCCTGTTGCTAAAGCTGTGCACCTTAGTCAGCCAAGCATTGGACCGAAAGGGCCCTAACCGACGAGATCCTTATGTCCTCACGAAAGAAATCCTCTGCGAAATCTGCGCGTGCTGCAAATGCACGGGCCATCAAAGTCAGCAATATGACGGCACAGCAAAGACCGTCGAAGGTTAAATCCGGCGATGACTGGGCTAGTTTGTTATTGGCGAAGCTAGCGCGCGACGAAGAAGCTTCCTTTGACGATACGCTTAAGGCGCGGGTGCGTAAGGCGCATGCACAGATGGGGCAAACGCGGCGTCACAATGAAGTTAAGATCACGGTCGAATCGCTCCGGCCGGTTAAAGGTCAGGCACCCAAAACCCTGGTTGATATTGTCGCAGATGATAACGCTTTTCTGATTGATTCGATTGTTGCAAAGATCAATGAAAAGAGCCTTCTGATTGATCTTTTGCTGCATACTACTGCGCACGCCCAGTTCGATAAATCTGGACAGGTTGTCAATATCAGCAGCAAATCAATGGAAGATGCTGTGCGTGTGTCGCATGTCCATGTCCAAATCAAAGATATTCTAACAGCGCAGGAATGCGCACAGCTTGAATCCGATCTGAAGACCGTGATCGACCATGTGAGCCTCGTCAACCGCGATTGGCGCGCAATGTTGGGGCGTTTGAATGAAGCCCGGCAAGAACTCGCGCAGGCGCATACGCCGTATTCTGCCTTTGAAGTGCAACAGTTCTGTGCGTTTTTGGATTATCTCCACGACAATAACTTCACTCTCTTGGCCTATAAGTCTTATCAGGTTGCATCACGCAAAGGTGATGCCAGAGGTCTGGCTATGAAGGCGGTCAAGGACAGTGGTTTGGGGCTACTGCATGACCAGATAAAATCGCCCTTGATTGATGAGATCAATGAGGGTTTACCGCGTAATATGCAGCCTGTGCAGTATCCCTTGCCAGCGATCAGTGTATCAAAAACAGATGTTTCCTCCACTGTTCACCGCCATGTGCCGATGGATGTGATTGCGGTTAAAATTTATGACAGCAAAGGCCATATTAAGGGCGAGCATGTCTTCTTGGGATTGTTCACCTCTGTGACCTATTCCCGCAGCCTGAGCGATGTGCCCTATCTGCGTGAGAAAATCGATAATGTTATGGCGCACACGGGATTTCGCGCTGGCTCTCATGACCACAAGGCCTTGCGCCATATTCTAGAACGTTATCCGCGCGATGAAATTTTCCAGATGAGCGTGCCGGAGCTGTTGCATACGGGCCAAAGTATTTTACGCCTGCAAGAACGCCAGCGTATTGCTCTTTACATGCGCGAAAATCTTTTCGGCAAGACGGTTTCTTGCCTGGTGTATATCCCGCGCGATCGGTTCAGTACGCGATTACGCCGGCAAATCGGCGGCATTCTTGAACGTGCCTTGGACGGTAAGATTGCGAATTTCTACACGACCATGGATGACAGCTTCTACGCGCGCGTCATGTTCGTGATTTCACGTCAGGGAAAAATCTTGCACAGCGTTGACCATAAAGCGGTGGAGATGATGCTCCAAGATGCTGGGCAGACCTGGGCAGAGAGATTAAATACAGCATTAAGTGAGTCGCAGCGAGAGGAAGACTCTCTCACCCGCTACACGCAGCGCTACGGTGAAGCCTTTCCTGTTTCTTACACCACGCGTTA
>JAKLKY010000002.1:0-21076 GCA_023150415.1 Alphaproteobacteria bacterium
GCGCGGCGGCGATGGCGGATTCGATCTGGGCGAAATCATGTCCGTCGACGCTCAGCGTGTTCCAGCCATAGGATTCAAAGCGCGCTGGAATGTTTTCCGAGAAAGACAGATTGGTCGGCCCGTCGATAGAGATGCCGTTATCATCATAAAGAACAATCAATTTGGACAGACCCAGATGCCCGGCGAGCGAACAGGCCTCATGCGAGATGCCTTCCATCAAATCGCCGTCGCTGGCGATGACGTAGGTATAATGCGCTACCAGATCATCGCCAAAGCGCGCATTCATCAGACGCTCACCCAGCGCCATGCCCACAGCGGTGGCGATACCCTGGCCCAGCGGGCCCGTGGTGGTTTCGATACCGGCGTGCGGCTCCACTTCTGGATGGCCGGCGGTGATCGCGCGCATCTGGCGGAAATTCTTGATCTGGTCGAGCGTGATGGCGCTGTAGCCCGTTAGGTAATTCAAGGCATAAAGCAGCATCGAACCGTGCCCGGCGGAAAGGACAAAACGGTCCCGGTCCGGCCATTCGGGGTTTTGCGGATCGAATTTCAAAAACTTGCTGTAGAGGACTGTGGCCACATCCGCCATACCCATCGGCATCCCCGGATGGCCGGAATTGGCCTTTTCCACGGCGTCCATAGCCAGCGCACGGATGGCGTTGGCATACAGGCGCAAGTCGGATTGGGGGTCGGTCTGGCGGGCGGAGGCGGTCATGGACATGGGACTTTCCTTTGTTTGGCGGTAGATTGCAGATTAAGGGCCTCGGGGTCAATATTTTCCTGTGGCCTGTTTGAAAAAGCTTTGCCGCGAAACTTGACCCGATTTTACGGGGGCTGCTAGATAAAGCGATCTTGTTGTGATGAGGAAGGACCTATGTCATTAATCGAAAAAGCTCTTTATCGTTTGGATCGGGCCGTTGGATCGCTGGAAGGTTCGATGGGGGCGCTGGAAACGTCCATGAAAGGTAAACAGCGCGATATGTTCGCGCAGGCTGATGCGCCCAAGAATTTGGGAAGGGTCCAGAGCCAGGTAATCGCTCGCCGCCTGGATAAGGCGATCGAGCGCGTGGAGCAGTTGCTGGGCGAGGCTGCGTAAGGAGTTTTTATGGGTGAGGTTGCGCTGAGTATCAATGGACGGTCCTATCCCGTTGCTTGCGATGACGGGCAGGAGCGCCGTGTGCGCGATCTGGGCAAGTTCGTTGATGAGCGCCTGCGGGAAATTGCCCGCGCCGGCGCTGCGAATAATGAGCTGCATTTACTGGTCCTGACTGCCTTGATGTTGGCGGATGAGAATTTCGACCTGCGCACGCATGTGGGGAACCTACAGCAGGGCATGCAGGATCTGGAAGCGCAAGTGCAGGCAGGGCCTGTCGCGCCGGGAATGGCGCCGGATGAAGAGGCGGAAATCGCCGCCGCCATTGACGAGCTGGCCAGCCGGATTGAGCATATCGCCGGACGGGTGCAGCGGGCTTAAAAACTGGCTTTTTTCTGAAAAACTCTATATAGTCGGGCATGCCTTGCTGTGGGGTGCGTGTATCAACTTATCCCGGGGGCCGATGTTCTTCGCATAGGGAGCTGTCCCTGACCTTGGCCGTGGCCTTGGCTATACGGCGCCCACCTGGTTAACCGGGCCGCATGCGGATAACGTTATGGTCACGGCCTTTCGCGGCAGGCTTTTTTAATTTATGAGCGATAAACCCACACTCCGTTTTCAGGCCCGCCAAATACGCGATGCGATTGCGCCATCGCCGCAGGATTTCGCGCGCGCGGCGGATTTGTTTTTCACACACATCAAACCGCAGGCAGGGCAGCTAATGGCGGGATTTTGGCCCAAAGGCAATGAATTTGACCCGCGTCCTATTCTGCAGCGCGCGCTGGCGCAGGGGATTGTCTGCGCCCTTCCGCGCGTTGTTTCGGGGCGCAAGATTTTGGAATTTGCGCACTGGGATGCGCAGACCGTTATGGAGGAGGGGCCATATGGAATTCTGCAACCCCCATCAACGGCGGCGCCCTTACAGCCCGATATCGTTCTGGTTCCCCTTTTGCTGTTCGATGCTGAGGGTTATCGCCTGGGGCAGGGCGGGGGGTATTACGATGCGACGCTGGCACATTTGCGTGCGCAGAGAGAAATAATGGCGGTTGGCCTTGCGTATGAGGGCCAAAAGAGTCTAAGTAGTCTGCCGCTGGCGGCGCATGACCAAAGACTGGATGCGGTTGTTACGCCAAAGCGCGTGTATGATTTTAGATCGGGTTTGACATGAAAATTTTATTTATCGGCGATGTGATGGGACGCTCGGGGCGCGAGGCGCTGGCGCAGCACTTGCCCATGCTGCAGGAAAAGCTCTCACCTGATGTTGTGATCGCCAATGGTGAGAACGCCGCCAGCGGTGCCGGGATCACGGATAAAATCGCCAAGGATTTTTTTAATCTGGGCGTGGAAGTGATAACCACCGGCAATCATGTATGGGACAAGCGCGAGGTGATCCCCTATATTGCGCAGGAGCCGCGCTTGCTCCGCCCTGTAAATTTTCCGCCCGATGCGCCGGGGCAGGGGATGATCCGGTATAAAACTAAAACCGGAAAGACGATCATCATCATCAACGCGATGGCGCGGCTGTTTATGGAGGCGCTGGATTGCCCGTTCCGCACGGTGCGCGCGCTTGTTGAGAAAGAAAAGATGGGTCAATCGACCGCTGCAATCTTTATTGATTTTCACGGTGAGACCACCAGCGAGAAAATGGCTTTCGCACATTATCTGGATGGTATGGTTACGGCTGTGATTGGTACGCATACACATATCCCCACCGCCGATACGCATATCATGAAAGGCGGCACGGCCTATATGTCCGATGCGGGGATGACTGGTGATTACGATAGCGTGATCGGCATGGATAAAAACATTGCCGTGCCGCGTTTTGTGCGCAAAGTGCCGGGGGAGAAAAATCAGCCTGCTACGGGTGAGGGCACCCTCTGCGGTGCGTTCATTGTGAGCGATGATGCCACGGGCCGTGCGCTCAGTATTGCGCCTATTCGTTTGGGACCTATTCTGCCGCAGGCGATGGTGTAATTCTTAGGTTCTTTTAAACACCAGATAACTCTGCCGTCTTCCTGCCTGTTCGCCCTTGGCGGCGTAGCGAGTAATGAGCGCCCAGTCAGCCGGCGGATTTTGCCAATCGGCAGCGCATTCGGCAGTCCATGTAAAAACGGGATGGTTGGTGGCATGTGTGACCATCCAGCCTGCAAGATCATCCACATCGGTGGCCATGATAAGCTGGCCGTCCGGCTTTAAGACACGGGCAAAAGCATCGAGATTTTCAGAGTTCACAATACGGCGTTTGTGATGGCGCTTCTTCGGCCAGGGATCGGGATTGAGAATATAGATCCTCTCGAGCGTTTGATCTTGCAGGCTGTTTACCAGTTTCATCGCATCATCCATCAGAACGCGGACATTTTCCGGCGCGGGATGAGGGAGCGATTTTAAAAACGCGCTCATGCCGTTGATGTAAGGTTCCGCACCCATGAAGCCGATATCGGGATGGCGCTGTATAAGAGCGAGGAGATGCTCTCCATTGCCAAAGCCGATCTCGAGCCAGTATTGCGCGCAGGGTGTGGAGAATAGCGTGTCCGGGTGAAGCGCTTCGCCTTCGTCAAGCCTATTGGGTGGGATACTCAGTGATGGCAAGACAGCATCCAGCGCATCGCTGCGACTGGGGCTTAAGGGGCGCCCCAGCCGACGGCCATAGACACGGCGTTCCGGCGTTACAGGTTTAGCCAATGATTTTCTGCAGAGGCTCGACAAGGTCAAGCGCTTCCCATGAGAAACCGCCATCGGGCTCAGGCTCGCGACCGAAATGGCCGTAGGCGGCCGTGCGGGCGTAGATGGGCCGGTTGAGCTTCAAATGCTCGCGGATGCCACGGGGGCTGAGATCAACCAGCTGCTGCAGGGCTTTGACGAGCTCGCGCTCGGGCACGGTGCCCGTGCCATGCGTATTGAGATAGACCGAGATGGGTTTCGATACGCCAATCGCGTAAGAAAGTTGGATCGTGCAGCCATCGGCATAACCGGCGGCAACAACATTCTTCGCCAGATAGCGCGCGGCGTAGGCGGCCGAACGGTCGACTTTCGTCGGGTCTTTGCCTGAAAATGCGCCGCCGCCGTGCGGGGCTGCGCCGCCATAAGTATCGACGATGATTTTACGTCCGGTCAGGCCGCAATCGCCGACAGGACCACCAATCACGAAGCGCCCTGTCGGGTTGATGTAGAGTTCATTTTCTGGCGGCATCCAACCTTCAGGAAGGATAGCGCGCACGTGCGGAATGACGATATCGCGCACATCCTGCTGGGATATTTTCTCGCTGTGCTGGGTTGAGACAACAACCGAAGCGGCACGCACAGGTTTGTCATTCTTGTATTCCAACGTGACCTGCGATTTAGCGTCTGGCCCGAGTTCAGGCACAGCGCCGGAATGACGTGCCTGAGCCAGCGAGCGTAAAATAGCATGGGCGTAATAAAGGGGCGCGGGCATGAGAACCGGTGTCTCGCGCGTGGCGTAGCCGAACATGATGCCCTGGTCGCCGGCGCCTTCATCCTTGTTTTCGCCAGAATCGACGCCCATTGCGATATCGGAGGATTGCTTGTGCAATTTGATATCCACATTCAATTTTTCCCAATGGAAACCTTCCTGGTCATAGCCAATATCCTTGATGGCCATGCGGACAACTTCCTCGATTTTGTCTTTGGTTATGCTATCAGGGCCGCGTACTTCGCCGGCGACGACAACCGTATTTGTAGTGGCGAGTGTTTCACAGGCTACGCGGGCGTATGGGTCGTGTGTCAGGAACAAGTCCAGCACGGCATCGGAGATGCGGTCGCAGACTTTATCCGGATGACCTTCGGATACGGACTCGCTGGTGAAGATGTAATCTTTTAAATCATGCTGTGCGGAAGGATTGTTTTGAGTCATGGTGCTGACAGCCTTTAACATGTGGAACTCTCTTTCGGTTTCAAGAATTGGTAATCTCTCGCAAACGCGGAAAGTAGCTCTTTTTTTACGTTGTTTCAAGCGTAAAGGAGGGAGCGTTACTCTTCGGTGCCCAGGCGATCAGCCATAGATTTGATGAATTTGACGATGTCCTTGCGCGCTTCAGGATCTTTGATCGCGTAATAGGCGCGCACCAGGGCCAAGGTTTCCTTGTTGTTCATCACGTCGTCGTCGGCGATGTAATCGTCCGGGCCGTCATCAGACAAGCCCGCGTAAGCGGAGCGCCCGATATTTTGCACCTGTTCATAGAAGTAAGTGATCGGTACATCGAGAATGCGGCTGAACTGGAACAGGCGTCCGGCGCTGATGCGATTGATGCCGCGTTCGTATTTTTGCACTTGTTGAAAAGTAAGGCCAACAGCCTCCGCCAGTTTTTCCTGTGAGAGACCGAGGAGAGACCGGCGAATACGCAGACGATTTCCGACATGAACATCGACAGAATCCGGACTGCCTTTGGTTTTGCGCTTTTGAATGATCATTTTGTTTTTAAAAATCCATATATGTTAAGCAGTAATAATTCTGCAATTTGTAGAGATAAGGTTGATTACTATGGTGTGCAACTAATCTTACGTATTATTTTTTTCCTCTATGCAATTTAAAATTTAAATACCTAACCCTTAAGATAGGTTCAATGGTACATAATACAAGCAAAAACATTAATAATGCAAAGGTTTTTAAGAAAGCGGGAATTGAAAAAAAGATTTTCGCATGGGGTAATTTATTGTCCATAAAACCTGATTCTTGGAGGGCAGAGATTCCGGTATTTGCGGCCCGCGCAACGGGAACCCCCTCCTCGACGGCGCGAAAAATTGCCTGATCAAGATGCTGGTAAGGGCCTGCGCTGCGACCGTACCAGCCGTCGTTGGTGACATTGACAATGAGGTCAGGCGGCGGATTTTTATGATCGCGCAGTGCGCCGGAAAAAATAATTTCGTAGCAGATCGCTGGTGCGATCCGCAGGGCCGGGTTAAGAAAGGTGAGCGTTTGCGGTCCGGGGCCGGGGGCAAAGCCTTCAAATTCAACGACAGGCGTAAGCGGGATCCAGCGTTGAAACGGGATGTATTCGCCAAAGGGCACGAGGTGATGCTTGTTATAGCGTTGCACGACATCACCTCGCGCATCAATAGCAACAACCGCATTTTGATAGGTTTGCGTCGCGGGATCAAAATTCAGCATGCCCGTCACGAGAAGAGATGAAGGCGTATGGGTCTGAAGCATGTGTCGCAAGCTGGCCTGGATGCCGCGATCTTGCGCCAAAAAGAAATTAAGTGCCGTTTCGGGCCAGATGATTACGTCCGCGGCGGGTTCTGAATTTGTGCGCTGGCTAAGCCGCGTGTGCCGCAGAAAATGATCGATCATTTTCTCGCGCTGCCATTTCTCGGCCTGCGGGATGTTGGGCTGAACGATACGGATGGAATGATCGGTATAGGTTGTGGGGTTCGCTTGCAGGCGCATGGCACCCCAGCCTGCAACAATCAGGATCGTCAGTAGACCCGCTGCGAGGAGGGAATAAAATTTAGTCCGTTCCTTGCGCAGCAGCCAAAGCAAGGCCGGTAATGCAGTCCAGAAAATCGTCAGGAGATTTAAAAAATACACATTCGCAGGCGCTGTGATCTGGATCATGGGCAGCGTTGCGGCCCAGCTATGCGCGAAAAGATTCCACGGAAAGCCTGTAAAAAGCACACTGCGCAGCCATTCGCCCAGCGTTAAAAATCCAATGAAGCCGAAAAACCCGGCGATGGTGTTGAGATTATAAAAGCGTCGGATGCAGTAAGCCGAGCACGCAAAATAAAGGGCGAGGGCTGCGGGCAGGGCTGTGACGGCCAACGGCCAGGCCCAGGCTTGCGGATTTCCGTCCACCAGCAAAGCATTGCCAATCCATGACAGGCCAAAGGCCAGATAGCCAAAACCAAACAGCCAGCCATAGAGCGCCGCTGTACGGGAATGTCTGGTCTGGACCAGGAGAAGATAAAAAAGGCTTATGGCAGCGAACAAGACAGGCCAGAGATGATAAGGCGCCATGGCGAGGCTCGCAGCGGCACCGGCCAGAAGGCAAAAAAGGCTTCGGCTGATGGTTGATTTCCACATCTATCCTGCCTGTGCGGAGCGAATGATGTTACGGATACGCATTCGGCTGACGCGGCGCGGATCTGCTTCGAGGATCTCAAAGACCATGCCGGAACTATGCGTGATGATTTCACCACGGGCGGGTACATGACCGGCGAGATAGAGTACAAGACCGCCGAGCGTGTCGTTTGACTCCCTTTCTTCTGCGGTCAGAATCTCCCCAAAACGCTGCTCAAAATCAGGTACGGACACACGGCCATCGGCGATGATGCTGCCGTCGGGTTTTTCAATCATTTGCGCCTGAATGGGGATGTCGTGTTCATCATCAATTTCACCGACGATGGACTCGATGATGTCGTTGATTGTTACAAGACCATCAATACCGCCAAATTCATCCACCACCAAGGCCATGTGACGGCGGCTTTGGCGCATGGTCAGCAGCAAATCCAGCAAGGGCATCGCCGGTGATACAATCGGAATTTCCGTGATTAGATCAGAGATGTTGATATTCTGTCCGCGAACCAGCGCCGCAAGAATATCCTTGATGTGAATTGTGCCAAGCACCTCATCCAGGGTGCCTTTATATACGGGTATGCGGCTGAATTGCCTTTGCGCCAGCAGTGAAAGAAGTTCTTCCTGGGATGTTCTGATATCAATTGCGAAGATGTCCGCGCGGGGAACCATGACCTTAAAAACGGTTTCTTCGCGCAGACTGAGAATGTTCGACAGCAAAAGGCGTTCATGTGCGGTGATGGTGTCATCATCCGCCTGTTCCTCGTTCTGCTCGATAAATTCGCTCAGTGCCTCGCGCAACGATGTTTCATTACGATTGCGCAAAAGGTTCTTCATCCAATCCCAAAAACCGGGATTTTTCGGCGCTGTGGGTTCAGCAGCGGGAATAATCTCGGGTGGGGGGACGGGTTCGTCCGTTGTCATGGTGCGTATATTGTACTTAGGCATGATCCTTAAATATAGGGGTTTTTAATCTTCAGCGATGTCAAAATTTTAATCTCCAGATCTTCCATTTTGCGTGCGTCGGCTTTGTTTTCGTGATCATAGCCGATCAGATGCAAATAACCATGAATTACAAGATGCGTCAAATGCGCGGCAAAGGACTTGCGCTGCGCCTTGGCTTCGCGGGCGATGGTCTCTTGCGCCAGGACGATATCGCCCAGTATGCCGGGCGTGTCTTGCGGGAAGGACAGCACATTGGTGGCCTTGTTCTTTCCGCGCCATGTTTTGTTCAGATCTTTGATAAAAGTATCATCGGCCAGAAGGATGCTGACCTCGCCGGCGGGGCCTTTAGCCAGGCGATGCGCTGATTTTACCGCGCGGCGAATAAGCGGGCCGTAGGCTGGCCATAAGGGGCTTTGTCGAGCGATGGAAATGCGGATCATGTCCGCTCATCATAGGCTTGGACAATGCGCGAGACCAGCGGGTTGCGCACCACGTCGGCGCGGGTGAATTCAAGGAACCGAATACCATCGACGCCATGCAAGACATTCAAGGCATCGCGCAGGCCGGATGTGATGCCAGGTGGAAGATCGGTTTGTGTCATGTCCCCTGTGATCACCATACGCGTGCCTTCGCCCATGCGGGTGAGGAACATTTTCATCTGTGATGGCGTGGTATTTTGAGCCTCATCCAAAATGACAAAGGCATTGGACAATGTGCGTCCGCGCATGAAAGCCAGGGGCGCGATTTCGATCTCGCCCGTCTCCATCTTCTTCATCAGAATTTCCCACGGCAGCATGTCGTTCAGGGCGTCATAAATCGGCCGCAGATAGGGATCGACTTTTTCCTTCATGTCGCCCGGCAAAAAGCCGAGGCGTTCACCTGCCTCAACGGCGGGACGGCAAAAGATCAGACGCTCTACCAACCCTTCGATAAACATCGACACCGCCAGCGCAACAGCCAGATAGGTTTTGCCTGTGCCCGCGGGCCCCAGGCCAAAAACCATCGGGCACGCGCGAATGGCCTCGATATAGGCTGTACGGGTTTTGATCAGGGTCGTTTCATCACTCATCGGTATATCATGCCGCGGCGCATGCATAAAACGCAAGGCGGCATCGATATCGGCCGGGCCGACATCATGCCCTTTTTCCGCCCTTTGCCAGAGAGATTTGAGTATTTTTGAAGCCTTACGGACCTGATCTTCCGGCCCGCTCAGGGTCAGAAGATTGCCCCGGTCGGCAATCGTAATGCCCAGGGATTGCTGCAAATGCGCGATATTGCGGCTGTGCTCCCCGAAGATTACGGGGAGATGGGCATTATCGGGGATTTCAAACGTGGTTTGCCGGTCCAATCCCAAGCCCAGTTGCTGATGGTTTTATCATAGCACAGAGAGATTAAAATTAGATTGCCAAAGCCCTGCCGACAAGGGCCTGGGCATCGGCGCGATTGCCATCGAAAGAGTTCAGAATATGATTAATGATCTGTGAGCGTCGTGGTGGCTTTTGCTCTGGCTTTCGCTGTTTGGGCGCTGTGGGAAGGGGAATTTTATAGGAAACCTGTGCGAAGATTACTGCCATTTCTGTTTGAGGATCATCTACAGCCCCGGCGCGGGCCAGCCGATGGGCCTGCTGCATGATGGAATTGCCGTCGCTAAAGCTTGCTTCAACAAAGTCATGGCGTTGAATTGCGTTGGCCAGGGCAGCGTAAGCAATCATAACGGAGGGGATATATTTATATCGCCATGGTTCAATGATTCCATTATTGATTCTGCGGCAAAGATCCTGATGATCGCTATGGATTCTCACTGCCGCACCGGCATTCAGCATTTCAAGGGCGCAGCAGACCGCAAGAATTTCTGCGGTCAAACTGTTTTGTTTGCCGATAAGACGAAGGCTGAAAGAATGTGCTGTTTTTTTTTCGATGCCGAGAATGATCCCGCCTATCCCGTATTCAGGCCGGCTAGGGTGTGCGCTGCCATCAACAAAAACTTGGAAGAGGTTACTCAAGCTCACGTATGAAAAAATCCCTGCTTCTTATTTTATAGATACTGCTACGCTAATATACCGCGCAAGGAATTGTCAAAACCTTCTTGAATCAAAACATTTTTTATCCAGCCTAAGTTTTCCGATGCGGCTTCGATATACACCGACTGGTTGTAGGGCGAACGGCCCTGAATTTGGCCCTGCTTTTTGCCCAGGCGCTCGAACAGGACGGGCATGGTTTGGCCAACGAAGGATTGGTTGAAGGCAAGTTGTTGGCCTGTGATGAGGCTTTGCAAACGCGCGAGGCGCTCCTCGGCGATTTTGGGATGGACCAGTCCCTTCATCACGGCGGCGGGCGTGCCGGGGCGCGCGCTATATTTAAAGGAATAGGCGGATGCGAATTTGACGGTATCGACCAGTTTGAGGGTGTCCTCAAAATCGGTGTCGCTCTCGCCCGGAAAGCCGACGATGAAATCGGAAGAAAACGCGATGTCGGGTCGCGCGGCGCGCAGCCGCGCGATAACGTCAAAATACAATTCCGCCTTATGCTTGCGGTTCATAGCGTGCAGAATTTTATCCGATCCGCTTTGCACCGGCAGATGCAAGAAGGGCATGAGCTGGCGGATTTCGCCATGCGCGGCGATCAGGTCATCATCCATATCGCGCGGATGCGACGTGGTGTAGCGGATGCGGTGTAATCCTTTGATGTCTGCCAGCGCGCGGATCAGACGACCCAGGCCCCAGATTGCGCCGTCGGACCCTTCGCCGTGATAGGCGTTCACATTCTGGCCCAGCAGGGTGATTTCCTGCACGCCGGAATCGATCAAGCGTTTGGCTTCGTCCAGCACAGCATTCACAGGCCGCGAATATTCCGAACCGCGCGTATAAGGGACAACGCAAAAAGTGCAGAATTTATCGCAGCCTTCCTGCACCGATAAAAACGCGCTGGGTCCATGCACGCCTTGTTCAACGGGCAGGAGATCAAATTTTGAGACAGTGGGGAATTCTGTATTGACGATGCGTTTTTCGCCGGCCGCGTCTTGAACCCGCGCCACCATCTCGGGCAGCTCGTGATAGGTCTGCGGCCCGAAGACCATATCGACATACGGCGCGCGCTCGAGAATAAAATCGCCTTCCGCCTGCGCAACGCAGCCCGCGACAGCGATCAGCATTTTTTCGCCACGTTCGGCTTTCGCTGTCTTATGCGGGCGGATGCGCCCCAGATCGGAAAATACTTTATCCGTGGCTTTTTCGCGGATGTGGCAGGTATTCAGGATAACCATGTCCGCATCCTCGGGCGTCTCCGACGTCGCATAACCCAGCGGTGCCAGCACATCGGCCATGCGCTGGCTGTCATAGACATTCATCTGGCAGCCCCAGGTTTTGACAAAGAGCTTTTTTTTCTGTGCGGCGGTGCCCATGGCTGTTTGCAATCTTATATGATTTATGCGAGAGCTTTTAAGCACAAAGCGGTAGTCCAGATCAAGAAAACTCTGAATTCTATGAAAATTGGTTTAATTCTTTTCGCGTATATTATTCTTATGGCGGCTGTACCAGGCCAAGCTTCAGCTGCGGTATGCTACACCCCGGCCGAGGCCGAAGCGGAGCAGGGGCTGCGAATCCGGAGTGAATTGATGGTTATTGGTCTGAACTGTCAGCACATGGCGCGGCGGACGGGCCAGGATCTTTTTAAAACTTATCGTGATTTTACAATGCGCCATGCGTTGCTCTTTGCGCAGTATGAGAAGACATTGCTAGATCATTATAAAAGTAATGGCGAATCTGACCCTGAGAAGCATCTCAACAGTTTACGAACTGGGCTGGCCAATAAAATTTCGGTAAGTGCCGCGACGATTCGTCCTGACATATTTTGCAACCAGCATGCTGATCGTATTGCCAAGGCCAATGCCATGGATGAAAAGACTTTTCGGCGCTGGGCCGCGACGCCTTATGCTGATCATCCGCCCTCGGAAAAAATGTGTGGCCCGTAATCTGTCATCTGTAATCTGTCATCAAAAAAATTGACCACAAATATTGGTCGCAGAAAGTCACTTTTCGCTTGTCGAAAGCGGAAACTCGTGTCATGAAAAATGCCTCCACATTTCACGACCAAACCATGAGGCTCCACGATGACCGACACGGCCGCAGCAGCGCAGCGTATTGAAAAAGCGAAAAGCCCGATAGTGGATGCGCTGCCGCGTCTGAATCCTGATCTGCACGCCCTGCGTGCCCAGACATTGCGGGAGAAGATTAATACGGTCGGCAAACAACATGCGACACCTGCGAATGAGCCACAGACCAAGCCGGACTATAAAGCCTTGCTGCAGTTGGCGGATCAGGCTGCGCTGCCGGCGCCGATTGAGCCACCGCAATTGTCCATGGGTCATAAGGTTCTGCAAGGCGCCGGGTTGGGGCTAACGATTTTATGGGCGTCATACTGCCTGTCGTGGATTGTGGGTGCCGGTGGGCTGGCGAGTTTGGCACCGGATGTGGTGGGTTCCTTCTTTGCGGGAATTTTTGCGCCACCGGCGTTGTTATGGTTGGTGATCGCGCAGGCGCGCCGCAGTCATGACATTCAGCATTACGCCGGAGCGCTGCGCTCGGAATTGCGTAGTTTGCTGTTTCCCGAAGAGGGCACGCATGGTTTGATCAGCGAGAACGTGCGCTTGCTGTGCAAGCAGGCCTCCGATGTGTCGATGGCGGCGCGGGCAGTGTTGAAGTCGTTGCAGCGCGCGCGCGAAGGTTTGCGCGGCGAATTGCGGGAGTATAGCGGAATCTCGCAAAAAACGGCGGCTGATATTGATCGGTTGACGGAAGGGCTGCACGAAAAAAGCGGAAAATTACTCAGCTTGTCCGCAGAGATCGAAACACGCAGTGGGCGTATCGGCGAGAAGGCACAGGAAGGTGTTAAAATCTGGGATGAGGCGACGCAGAAGATGCTGGGCCGCGCCGATGAAATGGAAATAGCATTAGGCCGCGGGGCGGATAAAATTTTGAGCGCCGCAGACAAGGCAAAGGAGCGCACACAATCTGTGGCGGATGGGCTGGATCAAAGCTATGCCAAGTTGAACGAGACGGTGGATCAGCTCTCGACGCGGCTGGAATCCATCTCTGGCAAATTTGAGGGGCAGACAAAAACACTTGCGGATACGGCAGAGCATGTGTTTGGCGAGAGCGAGCGCCTGGCCGATATGATCGGCAGTCAGGTGCAGACATTGGAAGATGTTTCCGAGAGAACCGTGACAGCGATGACGCGCTCGCAGGAGACGATTACAGCGCACCGCCAGACGCTTGAGGAAGCTGGTCAGTCCCTTTCGACGCAGGCGGAGCAGATTGCAGCGACGCTCGCAGGCAGTATCGATGGCCTGCGCAGCAAAGTGGAAGAGGTGATTGGGCGCACGGATTCGCTTGAGGAGCGGCTGAACCGCAAGGCAAGCGTGCTTCAGGATTTGATCCGCGGCATCGGACGTGAGTCGGATACGATCGAAAAGGCCGGGCAGCATGCGGCCAGTACTCTGGGCGAGGCGCTGGCCGTGGCGGTGTCGGGGGCCGAGAATATTCGCGATGCCGTGCAGAAGGCATCAGAAAGCTTGAAGCAGGCCGCGCAAAGTGCGCAAGGGCAGGCGCAGGATGTGATGCAGCAGGCCGCGCAAAGCGCGCAGACTTTGCGCAATACGGCGCAAGAGAGCGGATCTTTGTTGCGCAGTGTTGCTGAATCTCTGGATGCGGGCCGGGAGAAAATGAGCGCGGCCATGACGCAGGCGCAGACGCAGGCCGAAGCCCTGCGTGAGACCGTGCAGGCGCAAGGGCAAGGCCTGAATGAGAATGTTGAGGCTATGGGAGAACGCCTCGAAAAAGTGCGGGTGGCATTGAGCGAGCCATTACGCGAATTGCAGCAGGCTGTGGCCGCTGCGGACAGCCGGCATGAGCAAATCGAAACCACCTTGCGCGCGCGCGTTGCTGATTTGCATGAGGCCAGCACGAAGGCGGTTAGTGGCGCCGAGGACATTCGCAACACATTGCGCGGTCAGGCGCAGGAGATCGCGGCGCTTTCTGGGCAGGTGGCCACGCATGCGCGGGCTATTAATCAGGAGATGAGCCAGCAGAATGAAATGCTGACGGGACAGGTCAAGACGACATTCGCGCAGATCGAGACGGTCTCGCAACGTCTGCGTCAGGAAGCGCAGGGGCTGGACTCGCTGACGCAGGAATCCACGTCGCGTATCGAGGCGCTGCGGCATGTTCTTTCCGAACGTTACGGTGAAATTTCGCAAGCCGCAACGCAGGCACATGAGCGTTTCACCAGCATTGATGAATCCTTGCAGGGTCGCATTAATCTGGTGCGGGAGCGTGCTGATGATGCGGCACAAGCCTTGGAGCGTGCGCGTGCCGCATTGCAAGGCGCAGCGGAGACTATGGAGCCTGTCTCGGCTCAGACGCTGACGGCGGTGGAGAAAACACAAGCGCGGTTCGAGGCTCTGCGCGATTCTTATGATCAATCGGCGCAAAGCAACCTTGAGAAATTACGCCAGATTGGTCTGATCTTTGAAGGCAATCTCAAAACACTGCAGAGTGGAGCGGAGCAGGCGGCGCAGCTTCTGCGTACAGGTAGCGAAGATTTGAACACCAGCAGCCAGGCGATTCAGGAAGCAGCACAAATGACAGAGCGCCGCTTGCGCGATGTGGCAACAGTGATGGATGGCCAGGCAAGCGATTTGCATCTGGCTGCGGATCAGGCGCAGTTGCGGGTGGAATCCGTGCAGAAGGCCGTCGGTGCGCAATTCCAGGAATTTTCGACGACTGTCGAACAGGCTTTGGCGCATTTGCGCAGCGCCGGTGAAATTCTGGCAACGCAGGGCAAGGATTCTGCGCTTGATACGGAGAAAGCGCGTCAGGCGTTTGAGGCGTTGGGGCGTGTATTGCGTGAGCAGACGCAGGATCTTAACAGCGCCGCGGCGCAGACGGCGGAGCGCACACAGCTTCTGGCGGCGCGGGTTCAGGAAGAGTCTGCACGCTTGCTGGAGAAATCCGGCGAATCTCTGCTGGAGTTGAAGAAGACGGGCGATAGTTTTGCGTTACGTGCCCGCGAAGTGGCCGAGCATATGAAAGCGTCGCTGCAGACCAATGAAAACTATACGCGCGGGCTCAAGGTTCAAGCGGCGGCTGTGGCGGAAGTTTCAGCCAATTCTGCAGCGGAGCTGAGCAAGGCGGCCAATGTACTGGCAAGCAGGGTCGATCTGCTTGGCAAGAAGGCACAGGAAACCCGCACTGAAGTGGAGAGCAGCGGCGAGAAGCTGGCGATTGAAGCGGAACGTCTGTTGCATGTCAGCGGTGCAGCCGTTGAAGCCGCGCGCGATGCCTCACATATTTTCGGCAAGCAATCGGAAGCGCTGTACAAGGCTTCGCAGGATGCCGCGCAGTTCAGTAAACGCGTGCAGGAGAACGCGCAAAGCGTCCAACGCGAAGCCTTCCTCACGGGCGCCAAGTTCATTATCGAGAGTTTGCATTCGCTCTCGGTTGACTTGAGCCGTATGTTCGAAGGTGGCGAGGTGGCCGAGAAAACCTGGAAGGCGTTCCAGAAGGGCGATGTCAGTGCGTTCACGCGCAAATTGCTGGATCTGGCGCAGAAATATCCACACGAACGCGCCCAGGAGAAATTCACGCGCGATACGGAATTCCGGACCTATGTACAGCGTTTCATCCGCCAGTTCGAAGAATTGCTGGAGCAGGCGGCCGAAAATGACCACGGCGCTTTACTCTCAACGCTTGTGGCGTCGAGTGAAGTGGCGCGTCTGTATAGCTTCCTATGTGCGACTGCGGGGCGGGAATCGCGCCTTGATATCAATATGTTAAAGTCTGCTTAACCTTTTTCCAATAAGAATAGGAGAGAAAAAGGGAATTGATTGCGGCTCGCAAAGCCTTAATAATGGCGGTGCCGTATCAACAGGAGCGACGCGTATTCAATGCTTTCCGTGAACAAGACTAAATTTTGCCAGGGCGTTTCCGATATTTCCGACAGCTATGCCGGGTTTATCATCGACCAATGGGGTGTTCTGCACGATGGCGAGAAGCCTTATGAGGGGGTTGTTGAATGTTTGCGCGAGCTCAAAAGCCGCGGCAAATTCATTATCGTACTCTCAAATTCCGGTAAGCGCGCACAGGTGAACAAGGAACGCCTGAAAGCGATTGGCATTGCACCCACACTATATGATGAGATTGTGACCTCGGGCGAGATGGCATGGCAGGGGATGAAGAACCAGGATGAGGGATTTTTCCGAAATCTGGGCAAGAAATGCTATCTCATCAGCCGCGGGGGTGATCGCTCGATTGTTGACGGGCTGGATGTCGAGTTGGTGGATGATATCAAGAAGGCCGATTTCCTGCTGATTAGCGGGGCTGATTCGCCGGAGATGAGCCTTGAGGATTATGAACCCATTCTCAAAGCTGCGGTGCGCAAACAGATGAAAGCCATCTGCGCCAACCCCGATTCCATGGGTGTCATGGGCGAGATGAATATCATGGGGCCGGGCACTCTGGCGCGGCGCTACAGTGATTTTGGTGGCGTTGTTCACTACATCGGCAAGCCACATCAGCCGATCTTCCAAAAATGTATCCAGATGCTACAGGCCAAGGAAATCTATCCCGGCCAGACGGTGATTATCGGCGATACCATGGCCCATGACATTTTGGGCGGAACGCTGGTGAATATTGATACGGCGCTGGTGCGCACGGGCCTACATGCCGGCGCATTCCGCGGCACCAAAACGCCAGCGGATGTGGATAAGGCGCTGAATATCCTGAGCGCACAGTACAATAATATCCGGCCAAAATATCTTCTGCATACGCTGAAATGGGGCAAGGCCTTGCCTGACCGCAAGCATAAGAAGCGTGCCTTAAAAGAGGTTTAGTTTCCTGTTATTCGTTGGGTGGCAGAAATACCCGCATGGCATCCCGGATTTCGGGCAGAGCCTTGACGGCGGCGCGTTCGCCTTCTGCGATCAATTCACTGGCCTTATCGAATTCCAGCAAACCGATATGACCGATTTGGGGTTTGATGTGAATATCCGGCGGATCACCCGCGATGCGGGCGCGGGTCAGGCGGTCTTGCATAATGCCCAGCGCCGAGACCATAACGCCAAAGAGGCTGGGGCTGTTTTCCTCGCGCCGCAGGACTTTGCGCGTCAGCCATGAATCGCCGAAGTAGGAGGGCTCTTTGGGGGCCTCCATTTCATTGAGCATATCCAAGCCCGCAGCAGCTTGATAATTGTCTCCGGTTTTCGAGGCCTTGCCGATAATATCGGCGTTCAAATCCACCGCGATGGTCATACGCGCGCCCATGGCCTGGCAGGCAGCAATGGGCAAAGGATTGACCAAAGCACCATCCGCCAGCAGGCGATGGTTACGCATCACCGGCGGGAATACGCCGGGCAGGGCGAAGGACGCTTTCATCGCGTCGATCAGCGAGCCCTTGCGCAACCAGACTTCATGACCGGTGCGCAAATCAGTTGCCACCGTAATCAGTGGCTGGGGCAGGTCTTCGATCATGATGTCCTTGAAATAGCGATCTAGGAGAATTTGCAGCTTGTTACCGCCGATCAGGCCGCCACTGCGCATCCGGAAATCGAGATAGGAGATAATCTTCATACGGTTCAGGGATAGGGACCAATCTTGAAGATCGCTTAATTTTCCCGCCAGATAGGAACCCGCGACCACGGCACCGATGGATGTGCCGGCAACAACGCTGGGGATAATTCCGTGCCGGTTGAGAACGTTTAGGACGCCGATATGGACAAACCCCCGGGCCATCCCCCCGCCCAGCGCCAGACCAATACCGGGCGCATGTTTGCGGGTGTCACTAACATCGCGGTCTATCGTTTCAAATGCCATGGCTGACCCTTTCTTTTGAATTCTCTGGGGTGCCAGCGCTTGCACGACCCTCTTATTTCAGTGTATCACACGCCCATGGCCCATGATACGAACATTGCTGCTGCAACGCCGAAAACAGCGTCGGTTTCTGTGCTGCGCCGAACAATCAAGACGTATTTGTTGCCGCACATTAAGTTATTGATTCAAGCAGTTTTTTTTATGGTTGTGGCGGCCTTGACGACGGCCGTTCTGGCGCAGTTGATGCAGCCGGTTCTGGACCAGGTGCTGAGCCGTGAAGGCACACAATGGGTAGCGCCCGTATCGCTGGCTGTTTTCGTGACCTTCGTTGTGCGCGGCATTTCAACCTTTATTCATACAGTACTGATGAACAAGGTTGGACAGTCGGTGGTGGCGGATATTCAAAAAGATTTGTTTGCGCATTTGATTGGCCTTGATCTGGCGTTCTTTCACGCGAACCCCAGCGGCCATTTAACCTCCCGTGTCATAAGCGATGTCAATGTCATGCGCGGCGCGGTGATGGAAACAGTAACATCGCTGGGCAAAAGCCTTGTCACCCTGATTGCTTTGATTGTTGTTATGATGCGCCAGGACTGGCAGTTGTCGTTGGCGGCATTTGTGTTCTTTCCTCTGGCGGCGTTTTTTGTGCGTTATGTGGGTAAGCGCCTGCGCAAGGTTTCGCGGCATATCCAGCAGGAGATGGGGAATCTGACCGATCGTCTGCTGCAGATTTTTCAGGGTATCCGGCAGGTTAAGGCTTACGGTATGGAGGCGCAGGAAATCGCGCGCGCTGAACAAGCCATTCGCAAGGTGCGCGATTTGAATATGAAATCCGTACGCATTGGCCAGCTCTCAACGCCGGTGAATGAGTTCATGGTGGGTTTTGTTTTCTCGGGCATATTGCTCTACGGCGGGTATCAGATCGGCGGCGGAGCAATGACGGCGGGGTCCCTGGGTGCGTTTCTAACCGCGTTCATTATGGCGTATGAACCCATGAAAAAGCTGGCCAGCCTAAACAACACCATTCAGATGGGGATCGGCGCGGCCGACCGTGTGTATGAGATGATGGATCTGCGGCCGCAGATCATTGACCAGCCTGCAGCGCAGAGCTTGCAGACCAGGGCACCCGAAATACGGTTCCGCGATGTTTATTTCACTTATGAGGCAGGCGAAACCCATGCTGTGCGCGGGGTCAGTTTTTCTGCGCCGGGTGGCAAGGTGACAGCGCTTGTCGGGCCATCCGGCGGTGGGAAGACAACGCTGATCAACCTGATCCCGCGTTTTTACGATGTTGAAGCTGGACAGGTTCTGATTAACGGCCAAGATGTGCGCGGATTTACCCTGGAAAGCTTGCGCCGCCATATCGCGCTGGTGTCGCAAGACATTACCATTTTCGATGACAGCATCGCCGCCAATATTGCTTATGGCAGCCCGCAGGCGACATTAATCCAGATTGAGGCCGCTGCGCGCGCGGCGGCGGCGGACGGGTTTATCGAATCACTGCCGCAAGGATATCAGACGCGGGTGGGCGAAGATGGGGTTAAACTTTCCGGCGGCCAGCGCCAGCGCATTGCTATTGCGCGGGCTGTGCTGCGCGATGCGCCGATTTTGCTGCTGGACGAGGCCACATCGGCGCTGGATAACGAATCCGAGCGTCTGGTGCAAAAGGCGTTGGATGATCTGCGCCGCGGGCGGACGACGATTGTAATTGCGCACCGCCTATCCACAGTGCAGAGCGCGGATCAGATTATTGTGTTGGAAAGGGGGCAGGTTTCGGAAACCGGCACGCATGAGGTTTTAATGAAGGCTGAAGGCCTTTATGCGCGCATGGTGCGCGCGGGTTTGAAAGATTAAAGTGATTTTATTCTTGGTTCTGCTAGGATTGTAAAAGCGGTGAGGCCATCATGAGAACGCATCTTTTTATTATTGCTTTGTTTTTGTTCGTGGGGATTTCCCCCGCTCAGGCTTTTCTTGACGATTTACTGGGTGAAGCGCCCTTTAAGCAGGACACGTTGAGCATACACACACAAAGAGGCGAGACATTTTCCTTCAAAATCGAATTGGCCACCACGCCGACCCAGCACCAAAAGGGTCTGATGAACCGTAAGGCACTTCCCGAGGATGCGGGGATGCTGTTTGTATTTCCCGGCGACGCCAAGCCGGCTTTCTGGATGAAGAATACGCTGATCCCGCTGGATATGCTGTTCATCACCAAGGAAGGCACGATCCGTCATATTCACCACCGCGCGCAGCCGCTGGATGAAACGCAGATTACAGCGGAGTATGAAGTGCGGGCCGTGCTGGAAATCAATGGCGGTATGGCGGACAAGCTGGGTATTGGTGTCGGCGACACAGTAATTTACAAAACTTTCCGCAATTCCCTTGCTAAACCCGCCGCCCCTATGTTAGGCCATTAGGCGTTAATGGCGGAGTGTAGCGCAGTCTGGTAGCGCATCTGCTTTGGGAGCAGAGGGCCGGGGGTTCGAATCCCTCCACTCCGACCACTCTCTAATCTTGCTTTTTACCCCTTGCTTTTTCCGCGCAATCGAATAGATATTCACGGTACATCTATGCAAAAAAAGGACGAAAACATGCGCATATTCCTGACTTTTTTGACTATGACTTTGCTGTTGGCGATGATGCCCGGCGCCTCTTATGCTCAAAACCCTGCGGGCGGGCTTGCCGTCGTGGACGTGCAAAAGCTGATGAGTGAATCAAAGGCAGCCCAAAGCATCCAGAACCAGATCAAGACCTACCGCGAGAAGTTCCTGGGCGAGATGTCGAAGAAGGAACAAACCCTGCGCGAGGCTGAAAAATCACTGGTGGAGCAGCGCGCAAGCCTTTCAGCAGAAGCATTCGCCGAGAAGAAGAAGGCTTTTGAGAAACAGCTTCTGGATGCGCGTGAATATGCACAGAAAAAGAAGCGTGGTCTGGATGGTGCGGCTACACAGGCCCTGCAAAAGCTGGAGGGGGAGTTGGTCAAGGTCGTTAAGGCGATCGCCAATGAAAAGAACCTGCAGATGGTCATTTCCAAGCAGAGCGTGGTTCTGGGCGATAATGGTCTGGATTTGACCAGCGATGCGATGAAGCGCCTGAATGCGGCCGTTTCCGATATCAAGCTGGAGGTGAAGGACAAGTAATTCGTCC
>JAKLKY010000002.1:21086-47785 GCA_023150415.1 Alphaproteobacteria bacterium
ATGAGATTGTAGCCCTGACCGGGGCGAGCACGCAGGGCGAAGGCGCGGGTTTTTTTTCATCTGTGGCGCCCCTGGAGGTAGCGGGCCCGCAGGATATCAGCTTCTTCGACAATATCCTTTACAAGGATCATTTCGTGCAAACCAAGGCCGGGGCGTGTTTTGTCCGTCCCTCATTCGCAGCGCTGGCGCCTGCGGGCACGGTCGCGCTGGTTACGGATACGCCCTATAAGGCCTTTGCCCTGACAGCGCAGAAACTGTTTCCTGTTGCCGCACCTGCAGGCCAGGTTCACCCTGGCGCGTTTGTGCATCCGACAGCCCAGTTAGGCGCTGGGGTGGATGTGGGCCCCGGCGCGGTGATTGAAGAGCGTGCCCAGATCGGCGAAGACACGGTTGTTGGCCCGCAGGTGGTTATCGGGGCGGGCGTTGTTTTGGGCAAGCAATGCCATATTGGCGCGCATGCAAGCATTTCCCACAGTCTGATTGGCGATCATGTGCGCATTTACCCGGGCGCACGGATCGGGCAGGACGGTTTTGGCTTTGCCATTGACCCCAGTGGCTTTGTCAAAGTGCCGCAGCTGGGCCGCGTGGTGATTGGCAACCATGTCGAGATCGGCGCGAATACAACAATTGACCGTGGCGCGGGGCCAGACACCACTATCGGCGATGGGACATGGATCGACAATCTTGTCCAAATTGGCCATAATGTTAAGATTGGGCGCGGCTGTGTGATTGTCGCGCAAGTGGGAATATCCGGTAGCACGGTGATCGGGGATTATGTGATGCTGGGCGGGCAGGTGGGCATTGCCGGTCATTTGAAAATTGGCGCCGGCGCGAGGATTGCGGCGCAATCGGGGATTATGCGCGATGTGGATGCCAAAGCCGAGATGATGGGGTATCCAGCCATGCCGATGAAATCCTTTCTCAGGCAGGTTGCATTCCTGAAGCGTTTGGTTAATAAAACAGAAGGTAAAACCTCTTAACACAGGCAATGCTGACCATGGCAGATACAGCAGCACAAACTCTTGATATTCAGCGGATCATGGAAATGATCCCGCATCGCTATCCTTTGCTTCTGGTGGATCGTATTCTGGAGATCAAGCCGGGTGAGAGCGCAATTGGCCTGAAGAATGTGACGATGAATGAGCCACAATTCCAGGGCCATTTCCCAGCCTTTCCCGTCATGCCCGGCGTTCTAATTGTCGAAGCGATGGCGCAGACGGCGGCAATTGTCGTTGTGCATACGCTGGGCAAGGATGCCGAAGGGAAGATCGTGTATTTCATGACAATTGATGATGCGCGCTTTCGCCGCCCCGTTGTGCCTGGCGATAGCATGCATATCCACGTCAAGAAGGTTCATGCCCGGGCAAATGTCTGGAAATTCAGTGGCGAGGCGATTGTCGATGGCAAGGTTTGTGCTGAGGCAACCTTTAGCGCCATGATTACCGACCGAGAGCGCTAAGGCTGCAACATCGCGCAATATCGCGTGATTTGCGCTCGGCAATCGTTTTTCTTATAACGTGTTCCATATGGCAGATAACATTCATTCCACGGCAGTTATCGAACCCGGTGCAGAGATTGATCCCTCAGCGCGGATTGGCCCCTATTGCGTTGTTGGTCCGCGCGTAACGCTGGGCGCGGATGTTGTTCTGAAGTCCCATGTTGTGATTGATGGCCGGACCAGTATCGGCGCGGGTACTATCATACATCCTTTTGCTTCGATTGGCGGCCCGCCGCAGGATTTGAAGTATGCCGGCGAGGATACGCAGCTCATCATCGGCAAGAACAATGTGATCCGCGAGCATGTGACGATGAACCCGGGCACACAGGGCGGCGCGATGAAAACGATTGTGGGTGATAACGGCCTGTTCATGATGGGGGCGCATGTGGCGCATGACTGTGTGATTGGCGATCATGTCATCATGGCCAACAACGCGACGCTGGGTGGGCATGTCATTGTTGGCGATCATGTCATCATCGGCGGATTGGCGGCGGTGCATCAGTTCGTGCGCATTGGCGATCAAGCGATTATCGGCGGCATGTCGGGTGTGGAGAGCGATGTGATCCCCTATGGCCGCGTGAAAGGCGAGCGCGCTTTTCTTGCGGGGTTGAATCTGATCGGCCTCGAACGCAGAGGTTTCAACAAGGATGAGATTAAAAATCTGCAACGCGCCTATAATCTGCTTTTCGGTGAGGAAGGCACGCTGGAACAGCGCATTGAACTGGTTGGCTCGGACTTTCAGAATGATAACGCGGTGATGAAGATGATTGAATTTGCCCGCGCAAAAACACGCTTCCCGCTATGTCAGCCCGCGAAGAAAGCCGCCTGAACCCGATTGGCATTATTGCCGGCAGCGGCACATTGCCGTTGCTGACCGCGCAGGGCGTAAGCGCGGCGGGTCACGATGTATTCATTATTGCACTGGATGGTCATGCCGATGAGAGCTGGGTGCAGGATTACCCGCATCAATGGACGCGGCTTGGCGCGGCCGGCGAGATGATTGAGGCGCTGCGTGCGCGCGGCATCTGCGAGATTGTACTAATTGGCGCTGTTCGACGGCCTTCGCTTGCAGAATTGCGGCCTGATTTAAAAGCTGCATCATTCTTTGCGCGCTATGGTCTTAAGGCGCTGGGTGATGATGGTTTGCTTACGGCGGTTCGTGAATTTCTCAAAGATGAAGGATTTATTGTGCGCGGCGCTCAGGAATTCGTTCAAACACTCCTGGCCCCGCCTGGCCATATTGCCGGGCCAACGCCGTCGCTTGAACTGATGCGCGATATTCAGCGCGGAATTGAAGTGTGTCAGGCAATCGGCGCAGCAGATGTGGGGCAGGCTTGCATAGTGCAAGAAGGCATCGTTCTGGGCATAGAGGCCGTAGAGGGAACGGATGGCTTAATTGCGCGCTGTGCAAATTTGCAGCGCGAGGGACGCGGCGGTGTGCTGGTGAAGATGAGCAAGCCACAGCAAGACCGCGCTTTGGATTTGCCAACAGTAGGGCTGCAGACGGTGCAAAAGGCGGTGGCGGCTGGGTTATCCGGAATTGCGCTTGAAGCGGGAAAAAGTTTTTTTATTGACCGCGAAGAATGCATCTATGCCGCGCAGCAGGCAAAATTTTTTATTATCGGGATTGAAGATTCATGAGCCGCAGCGCCTTTATGATTGCCGGAGAATCTTCAGGCGATGTTTTGGGCGGTCGGTTAATTCAGGCCTTAAGGGAATGCGCGCCAGACATTGCATTTGATGGTATTGGCGGACCAATGATGCAAGCGCAAGGTTTGAAATCCCGCCTACCCATGGAAAATTTGTGCGTCATGGGCCTGATTGAGATTGTCCGCCAGTTGCCGCGGCTTCTAAACCTTATAGATCAGGTGGCGCATATGGTTGAAGAGGCGCAGCCCGATGTGCTGGTCACGATCGATCTCCCGGATTTTAATTTTCGTGTGGCAAAGAAGTTGCGTCAGCGAGGGATTTACAAGGGAAAAATCGTGCATTATGTGGCGCCAACCGTCTGGGCTTGGCGACCGGGGCGCGCGAAGAAGATCGCGCAGTTTCTGGATGGGTTGATCTGTTTGTTCCCTATGGAGCCGCTTTATTTTCAGCGGCATGGTCTTCGCACTCTATTTGCCGGTCATCCGCTGGTGGAGGACGCAGTGGCGCCTGATGCGGGCTCTACTTTTCGCAAGGCGCATGGCCTGCAGCATGATGATCGGGTTCTGGGCCTCTTTTTCGGCAGTCGACATTCGGAGTTGACGCGGGTTGGCGTTGTTTTAGCGCAAGCGGCGTATGCGGTGCGTATAGCCAATAAGGAGATAAAATTTGTGGCACCGACGGTGCCACACCTGAAGTCTGCCGTTATGGAGTTGCTTCAGAAATGTCAAATCGATGCGATTGTTATGGATGACCCGGCGCAAAAGCCCGGAGCATTCCGCGCCTGCGACGCGGCGCTCGCTGTGTCGGGTACGGTAGGGCTGGAGCTGGCCTATGCCGGTGTGCCACATGCGATTGCCTATAAGGCAAACTCATTGACCTGGTTTGTGTTTCGGCGTCTGGTGCGCGTGAAGTATGCGCATTTGGCGAATATTCTCCTCGATGCGCCCGTGGTTCCGGAGTTTTTGCAAGAGCGCTGTGATCCTGCCTTGATCGCGCATCAGGCGCACGATCTTTTGAATCTTGATCTTACCGCGCAGAATTTTTACAAGAAGAATTTCGCGCAACTTGGATCGCTCTTGCAGCCTCATACAGGCCAACGACCTTCAACGGCAGCAGCAGAATTTGTTTTTTCCTTTATGCCATAAGATCAATCCGGCGGCGGCGCATTATTGCGGTCCACATCATCACGAAATTGTTGCTCGATGTCTTCCTGAATTTGTTCGCCAACGTTGTCTTCGGGCTGTGTGTTTTGATCTGGTGCTGTCGGCGTTAGCGTTGTGCCATTGGATGGTGCTGTTGTTGTGGGATTTGTGATGGCTGTGCCAAGACGGCCTTGCTCTGCAACATCTTGACCGGCGAAGACGATAAGGAAGATCACCAGCGTCACTATCAAAATACTAATTACAATCCATATGGTGTTGTCGTTCTTCATGATTTTTCAGCTTCCGTTTTAGGTTTTTCTGCGCTCTTCGTCTTGGGAACTGTTCTCCAGTGGCATTGACATCACGGGAAAATGATAAACATCATTGATATCGGGGACCTTCTTCCGCTTGATAAACTCAAGAAGGGTTTTTGCTATACCGGCAGGCGTAGAAGAATTTTTGCGATCCGTTTGGCTGGCTACGTGATATCGGCGCCTTTGCATTTTTATTTCCCTTCTTGATCAGATTCATTCAGGGGCGCTTACGTCTTGCTCATTCGAACGGTTCCCTAAAGCGCATGAAATTATACAGGAACAAATTGTATGAAAGGACGTTGGCCATGGCACCACAACTTCACAAACCAAAAGGAGTAGACAATGCCAAATCAAAATTCTTCATCGAACAACCGTTCTGGCTCATCGAACAATTCAAGCCAGAAAAACAACCAACAAGGCCAGAATAATCAGGGACAGAATCGGAAGTCATCCGGTGGTAGTTCCAATCAAGGTGGCCAAACGCAAAATCGATAGGATGCTTATGCCTTCTCTTCATCGAAAAGGCGTAGCCGTATCCACCGGTGGGAAGGGTTTTCCTGTTCCCCCGGTGGAATACCGTTATCGTCATGATTTTAGTCGGATCGCAATTCTAAGCGCATAGCTACGGCTCTTAGCGTTTATCCACCACAACATAGGGCCGTTTTGTTGGGCCTGTGTAGAGCTGACGCGGACGCCCAATGCGCAAGTCAGGCTCTTCAATCATTTCCTTCCATTGTGCGATCCATCCCACCGTACGCGCCACAGCAAAAAGAACCGTGAACATGCTAAGGGGGAATCCCATCGCTTTCAGGATAATGCCGGAATAGAAATCCACATTCGGGAAGAGTTTGCGTTGTACGAAGTAATCGTCTTGTAGCGCGATGCGCTCCAGCTCGATCGCGATCTCCAGCAACGGATCATTGGTTTTGCCCAGATCGTGCAGCACGTCATGGGCAGCTTTTTTCAGCACGCCCGCACGCGGATCAAAGTTTTTATAGACACGATGACCAAAGCCCATGAGACGGAAGGAATCATTTTTATCCTTCGCGCGCGCAAGAAATTCAGGGATACGGTCTTTGCTCTTAATCTCATAGAGCATTTCCAAAACAGCCTGATTGGCGCCACCGTGACTGGGGCCCCAGAGTGAGGCAATGCCCGCCGCGACACAGGCAAAGGGGTTGGCTTGCGAGGATCCCGCCAAGCGCACGGTGGATGTGGATGCGTTTTGCTCGTGATCTGCATGAAGGATGAAAATCTTGTCCATCGCATCGGCAAGGATCGGATTGACCTTGTAGGGTTCAGCCGGAACAGCAAAGCACATATATAAAAAGTTTTCTGCAATGGTGAGATCATTGCGCGGATACATAAATGGCTGGCCGACTGAATATTTATAGGACATGGCGGCGAGTGTAGGCAGTTTGGCGATCAGGCGATGCGCAGAGATTTCGCGCTGACGCGCATCGTGAATATCAAGCGAGTCATGATAGAATGCCGAGAGCGCGCCCATCACGCCACATAACACGGCCATCGGATGCGCATCACGCCGGAAGCCGCGGAAGAAATAGTTGATTTGCTCATGCACCATGGTGTGGTAGGTAATGTCGCGGGTGAACTTGTCGAGCTGGGCGCGATTGGGCAATTCGCCATTGAGCAACAAATAGGCTACTTCCAGAAATGTGCTTTTTTCCGCGAGGTCTTCGATCGTATATCCGCGATGCATCAGAATGCCCTCATCGCCGTCGATATAGGTAAGTGCCGATTTGCAGCTGCCGGTCGAGGAGAAGCTGGGGTCGAAGGTGAAATAGCCGCTCTCGGCATAGAGTTTGCGAACGTCAATGACAGCTGGGCCCTGTGTTCCCTCTATGACGGGGAGCTTATAGCTTTTGCCCGTTTGATCATCGGTGAGGGTGAAAGTGCGGCCGACGGCCGCGTTCGGTTGCGCTTTGGCTGGTGTTGACATGATCTGAACCCCTTTGTTTATTTTATGAATAACTAACCCGGATGGGCGATTTTTGTGCCCTGCAACATAGAAGAGTAATCCTTTCTCAAGGGGAGATCAATGCGCCATGATTTTTGTTCAAAAATTATCGTCTTCTTTTTTTGTATTGCAAAATATTGCTATTTTGTTCGTATATAATACAGATTTAAATCAAATAAGGAGAGCCTTCTATGAGCAATGACATACCCGAAGATTGTCTGAACGGTATTTATTCTGCAGCAGCGTCTATTCTTAGCAATTTAGGCGTACAGGGTGCAGGTGGGGGAAGAGGATATGCATTGAAGCTTGTTTATCCACACGGACATCCGGACCGTGTGTATATGACCGCCAAATGTGCACAAGGATCTCTTCCTACAATTCGGGAGAAGTTTTCTGGCGTATCCGGCATTATAGGTGTTCGATCCTCAGGCAATGGGCAATTGATATGGATTGAATTCGAGCCAGGCACTGATGTTCTGAAGACATTGCAGGCGCTGGTGCCAGCGGCTTAGGTAAGGCATCGTATTTTAAGTTTTTCGCAACCGCCTTAACACTTCCTCCCGTCCTAAAATTGCAGCTGCAGGGAAGATGGAGGGCGAGGCGGCGCGTCCCGTGAGGGCCGCGCGCATGGGCATGGCGACCATACCGAGTTTACCATCTGCAAGATCCTGCGCGATCTTTTTGCAAATATCTTCGATGCTTGCCGCCGTGAATTCAGGCAGTGTGGTAAGATCATCTTGTAAGCGTTTGAGAATCGCGGGATCTGCTTTTTGCAGAATCTCCTGCGCCTTGGCGTCCAGATCAATTGGCGCAGATTTAAGATAAAATGCCGATTCGAAAGCAAATTCAATCAAGGTTTTAGAGCGCGATTTTAATTCATCGATTCCTTGCCGTACACGGGCAAGGCCTTCGTCGTTCAGCGTGACATGCGGCACATTCGCGTAGAAGGGACGGGTGAGGTTGATCAGGCGTTGCGGATCGCATTGCTTGATGTAATGGGCGTTCAGGTTTTCCAGCTTGGCAAAGTCAAATCGCGCGGCGGATTGGCCGATATGTTCGAGATTGAACCAGGCGATCGCCTGTTCAGTCGAGATAATTTCATCATCGCCGTGGCTCCAGCCCAGACGCAGCAGGTAGTTGCGCATGGCTTCGGGCAAGTAGCCCATTTTCGCGTATTCCTCGACGCTCGCCGCGCCGTGGCGCTTGGACATTTTCGCGCCGTCCGGGCCCAGGATTAACGGCAAATGTGCATAAACCGGCTGCGTCCAGCCCATAGCGTTATAAATTATGTTCTGTCGGAATGTGTTGTTGAGGTGGTCATCACCGCGAATAACATGCGTGACGCCCATGTCGTGATCGTCAACCACAACGGACAGCATATAAGTCGGCGTACCATCACTGCGCAAGATGATAAAATCATCAAGCTGTTCATGTGCGACGCTGACATCGCCCTGGACTTTATCGGCTACGGTCATGGTGCCGCCGGGCAGGGGGGCTTTGATACGGATAACAGGTTTAATGTCTTTCGGTGCGTCGGCGGCGGAGCGGTGGCGCCAGCGGCGATCATAGAATGTCGGCCTGCCTTCGGCCATGGCTTTTTGCCGCATCTCTTCCAGCTCATCGGGCGAGCAGTAGCAATAGTAAGCTTCGCCTCTCTTGAGTAATTCATGCGCGACGTCGGCATGGCGGTTGCGCTGTTCGAATTGCGAGACCACGGGGCCGTCCCAGTCCAGCTCCAGCCATTTCATACCGTTGATAATGGCATCGACATGCGCTGTGTCATAGCGCGCGCGGTCGGTATCCTCGATGCGAAACAGCATCTTGCCCCCGTGCCGGCGCGCGAACAGCCAGTTGTAGAGCGCCGTGCGCGCCGTGCCGATATGCATCAAGCCGGTGGGCGAGGGCGGAAAGCGCGTTATAATGGTCATAGAATAAAGCCTTTTCTTTTCATTTTAGCTGTGCCTTTGTTTGAGCATGGAGGCGCAAAATAATCAAGAACCTGATCCGGGGTACTGGGGACGGCAGATCGCGCTGTACCAGGGGCAGGCTGTGATTTGGGCGCCGATATTTCTCGGGATTGGCGCAGGTTTGTATTTTTCCTTGCCGCAGGAGCCCCCGCTTTATGCGGGGTTGTTTGCATTCTTGGGCTGTGCTGCCCTGTTGTTCTATGTCCGCAAGCGGCAAGTTGCGCAGGCAATGGCGCTGATGCTTTTGCTGCTGGCCTTGGGGTTTGGCGCGGCGCAGCTGCGCGCGCATTGGGTTTATACACCGATGCTGGAACGGGAGAAAAACCCGGTGCGGATTAGCGGTGTGGTGGCGGCGTTGGAGGATCTGGATCGGCAGGGGTATGTGCGTGCGGTTTTGGAAGATGTACAAATGGAGCGTACCCCGCCAGAGGACACGCCGCGGCGGATCCGTCTGCGCATTCGTAATGCCGGAGAGTTACGCATCGGCCAGACGATTAATGTTCTAGCAGGGCTTAATCCGCCCTCGGGTCCGGCCATTCCGGGAGGGTATGATTTCCGTCGCGATTTATATTTTGAAGGGATTGGCGCTGTTGGCTTTGTATATGGTGCGCCCAGAGTTTTAAGTGGCGGTACGATCGGCCTGATGGAGGCGGTGGAAGATTTTCGCAATCGTGTTGGTGATCGATTAATGGCCATTATGGGTCCGCGCGAAGGCGCGCTGGCGCAGGCGCTTTTGATCGGTAAGCGCGGCGGTATAACGGATGCCGATAATGATGCGCTGCGTAATTCCGGCCTTTACCACATTCTCTCGATTTCGGGACTGCATATCGGCCTTTTCTCAGCTGTGATTTTTTTTGTCGTGCGGTTGGGGCTGGCGTTATTTCCGCCGATTGCCTTGCGCTTTCCGATCAAGAAGATTGCGGCGGTGGCCGGATTTGCGGCGGCATTTTTATATATGCTCCTGGCCGGGGCATCCTATCCCACGCAACGCTCCGTCATTATGACGGGTTTGGTGTATCTGGCGATTATGCTGGATCGTTTTCCGTTCTCCTTGCGTCTTATCGCTGTGGCCGCGTTTGCGCTTTTGCTGTTGATGCCGGAGGCGATTATCTCTGCGAGCTTTCAGATGTCTTTTGCCGCTGTGCTCGCCCTTATTGTCGTGTTTGAGCGCCTGCGCCCTGTCTGGCAAAAGCTTTATCAGAACGGGGGATGGCTGCGCCGCGCGGGACTTTATGTGTTGAGCCTCGCCTTGACCAGCGTCGTGGCCACGATTGCGACCGCTCCATTCTCGCTTTTTCATTTTCAGCAGCTGGCGCTGTATGGCGTCGCGGCAAATTTCATCGTGGTACCCTTGATGGGATTTTTTATTATGCCGCTGGCTGTGCTGTTGCTGGTGTTGATGCCGCTAGGGCTGGATGCGCCTGTTTTGCAACTGATGGATTGGGGGATGGGCGTAATTTATGATACCGCACACATGGTTGCAACTTGGCCCCATGCGGTGTTGTGGGTACAGGCCTGGCCGATTGCCGCGCTGATTTTATTTTCGGTAGCAGGTATCATGATGCTGTTGATGCCGCGCTGGCATGCGGCTTTGGGTATTCTTCCCCTCTTGGCGGGGGTCATCTTGTGTTTAACCACGCGGCCGCCGGATGTTTTAATCGCCGATGATTTTAAACTGGTGGGGGTGCGTAGTCCTGAAGGCGCTTTATACGTGAACACGCTCAGTACTGACCGTTTCGCGCGCGGAATTTGGGAACGTGCTCTGAGTATTGACAAGGAGGATGTGCATAGGTTTCCGCGCGAAGGGCGTGCGGACGATCTGGATTTGACGTGTGCCGAGGGCGGCTGCCGCTTGAACATGAACGGTGCGCGTCTCTCGATAGTTACTGCCGCGCGAGTGCTGGCGCAGGAATGTGGCTGGGCGCAGCAGGTGATTGTGCTGGCACCGGTGCGGGTTCCCGACCTGGCCTGTGATGCGATGCTTCTCGATCGTCGGGAAGGCTGGCGCAGCGGAGCGCAGGCGTTATGGATTGAAACACAGGCGCAGGGTAAGCCGTTTCTGATACGCAAAAGCGCGCAGGTTACGCATGGCGCTCGGCTTTGGCGCGAATAAGAAATGCATTAGTTATAATGGCGCAAGAGCGAGACAAGCTTGCCTTGAATGCGCACGCGCTTTGGTTCAAGCACCTGGGGTTTGTAGGCATCGTTCTCAGGCTGGAGGATGATCGTGCCGGATTTGCGTTGCAGGCGTTTCAGTGTCGCTTCGCGTTCATCGACCAGTGCAACCACGATGGCACCGTTTTCGGCTGAATCGCAGCGTTTGATAATCACCAGATCGTCATCTTGAATGCCGGCATTAACCATGGAATCGCCTTCCACCCGCAGGGCAAAATGATCGCCCGCGCCGACAAAACCCGGGGGCAGGGCGACGGTGTGCCCATCATCTTGAATGGCTTCGATCGGTGTTCCGGCGGCGATTTTGCCGAAGACCGGAATGATGTTCAGAGCAAAAGATCCGCTGCCGATATTCTCGAACGGGGTGGGGTTGCGCACGGCGCGCGCTGCGGATGCTGTTTGCTTGCCCATGGTTTCCGGTAGGCGCTTGATTTCCAGAGCACGGGCGCGATGCGGCAGGCGTTCGATATAGCCGCGCTCCACCAGCGCCGTAATCAGACGATGAATGCCGGATTTCGATTTGAGTTTGAGGGCTTGTTTCATTTCCTCGAATGAGGGCGCGACGTCGTCGTCCTTCATGCGCTCATGGATGAACAGCAGTAAATCGCGTTGTTTTTTGGTCAGCATAGTAAAATTCCCTTCCACTTTTGTTCTAGTTTAGTTCACTCTTGTTTGTCAAGCGTTATTTCAGCCTTGGGAGGGTGCTTGAGAAAACTGGGCGCGAGCTCTATCTTGCCTGCCCATGGCCCCCGTGCATCGCAAATTTCCGCGCAAACTGTGGCAGCGTGTTTTGCTTTTTATGCTTTATGCATGTTTTCTTGCCTTGGGATATTACTTTCTGCCCGGGCCAGAAAAGCCATTAGAACACGCGTGGGAGCCTGATGTTTCGCAGGTGCTGCAGGCAATGGATCCGCGCCCTCAATTTCCGCCCCAGCCGGATCCGATTGAAAATAAGGATCTTACGTTCCAGTCCGAATTCAAGCATTTGCTGACGAAATCGGAATCAAAGCCCGGCGATAAGCCCGCGCGCATTGCGATCATCATTGATGATATGGGACTGGATCGCAAGCGCAGCCGGCGCGCGCTGGGGCTGCCGGCGCCTGTGACTCTGGCCTTTTTGCCCTATGCGCCGGATTTGGCAAAGCAAACACAGATCGCGCGTCAGAAGGGGCATGATGTAATGATTCACATGCCGATGCAGCCCCTGGATTCTAAACTCGATCCCGGGCCGATTGCCTTGCGTGTTGGTATGACGCAAGACGAATTAAGTGCCGCTCTTGATAAGGCCTTTGAGAGTTTTTCCGGTTATGTTGGCCTGAATAACCACATGGGTAGTTTGCTGACGCAGGATCGGGAAGCGATGGATGTAGTGGCGCGGGCGGCTAAAGCGCGGGGTTTGTTTTGGTCGATTCAAAGACGGGGCCGGGTTCCCAAGTCTTCGCCGCCGCGCAGGCCGCAGGTACGGCCTATGCCGCACGCGATGTCTTTCTTGATCATACCGAAACGCCGGCCTTTGTTGCGGAGGCCTTGAAAAAGCTGGAGGCAAAGGCGCATCGGCGTGGCACTGCGATTGCTATTGGACACCCCAAAGACGTGACACTGGATGCGTTGGAAGCATGGATCCCAACACTTGCGCAAAAGGGGATTATGCTCGTGCCTGTGCAATCCCTGGTGAAGGTAACGCATCCGACATTATCCGCGCCTGATTATTCCGATTCCGTATCTGTGGAACCATAAAGCCGCGCCAGAAGGGGCTTGTTGATCTGCACACCTTTGTCGGCCTGGAGCTGCATCAGCGTCAGGCTCAGCGCTTCTTCCGCCATCTGCTTGTTTAGCGTTTGGCGCAGCGCTTCGATCTTTTCTTTGGTGGCTGGGGGGCTCCAATTGATGGCTTTTACCTGCGCTGCGGCAAGACCGTCGCGCGTTTCAAGCAACAGCACTTCATTCACTGGCGCGGCAAAGAGGGCATCTGTCCCCTGTGTGAAGGGAAGTTTGTCGCTGCTGCGCGTCATACCGTTGATGAGGCGCACGGATTGACCCGTTTTTGTGGACAACGCATTGAGGCTCGCAGCCTCCGTAATGGCACGGCCAAGTTCTGCGCGATTTTCGCGCTGCCGGGCCTGGTGCTGCCATTCTTTGCTGAGCACGTCTTTTACTTCTGCAAGCGGCGGATAGGACTTAGGCTCGACCTTCTCTAGCGCCAGCGCTAAATAAGTTCCTCTTTCTTCCTCATGCATGCGCGAGACTTCTCCGCTGCGCAGGCGCGGCCCTGTTTCCAGCACAAGCTTGCGCGCGTATTCGTGCGCTTTCAGTGCGTCTTTTCCCTGCGCATCGATTCCGGTAGCGCTCATGGCAGGAAGGACAAGGCGCTCGATTTTATGTTCTTGCGCTATTTCTTCCGACATAGCGCCTGCGGCTGCCATGTCATCCACCTGTGCGGCGATGGCATCAAACTTATCGCGGAGAAGGCCTTCTTCCAGATCGCGGCGCAAGTCACCTTTCAATTCATCATACGGGCGCTGTGCCGCGTTTTCGATTTTGATTACGCGTGCCACATGCCAGCCCTTGATGCTTTGGGTCGGGCCGATGATATCACCGGGTTGTGCGTCTTCAAGGTCAGCTTGCATGGGTTCTGCCCACGATTCAAGCAAGGCCGCCTGGGGCGGCTGGTAGATGTTCTTGTTCTTGAAGCTGGATTCGATCACAGCTTTCATCGGTTTGTCTTTTTTTACAGCTTCCAAAATCGTCGTGGCTTGTTCCTGCGTAGGCACAATCGCCTGTTCCAACGTATAGAGAATATCATTGGCGTGATCGGCAACGAAAGATTCGTAAGCCTTGCGCACATCCTCTTCGGGAACATTGACCTCTTTCTTCAAAGAGGATTCCCGGATGCGCAGAATCGCGTACTGGCGCATTTCGGGGCGGGCGAAACGCTCGCGCATGGACTGATAGAGATCTTCCAGCTCTGCATCGGTTGGCGCTGCAATGTCTTTTACATCGGCATCGGGGAAGAGGATGTATTCCACATCGCGGTTCTCACCCATATATTGATCCATATCTTGCAATAAGGAAGAAGTTGTAAAAGTCGCATTCTGGGTCAGTGTTTGCGCCAGCAAGTTACCTGCCATTTCACGACGCAGAGAGGCGATAAATTCTTCCTCGATCATGCCCTGACTGCGCAGAATTTGATTCAGCGCCTGTTGCGGGGTCTGTCCGGGTTGAATCATCGGGACGATCAGTTCGGCAATTTTTTTCGCTATGATATCACGGCTGATGAGGATGCCGTAATCTTGCGCGCCCTGTTCCAAGAGCATGCTGCGGATCTCTCCCGCCAGGATTTGGTCTACCAAGCCCAGACGGTAGGCTTCGTTAGGCTCGATGCCAATGTGCCCCAGCTGACCGCGTACGCTGCGGTCGAAGACCCGCGCGGACAGGGACTGCCCATTGACCGTTGCCACATCATTGACCGGGACGCCATTGCGGAAGAAGCCGCCAACATCCATCAGCACCAATCCGCCGACAGCCATTATTAACAAGCCAAAGAGGATAAATTTCAGAATTCCGGCGGCGGCGCTGTTGCGCATACTACGCATAACCATGGGGGCCTCTTTCACTTTCTAAAAACAGTGTCTTGATTTCAGGGCTTTAACTCCTGCACTATAAGGACAACGCGTGAATATCGACAAGGGGTTCTGTATGAAAAAACTGATTGTGGCGAATTGGAAGATGAACGGCAGTGTCCAGCTAGCCAAGGAATTGGTTCGGGACATTATCAACGGGCTCTCCGTTTTGCCCGACGTTCTCGGTAAATGCGAATTTATCATCTGCCCGGCCAATTTGTATATGTATATTGTGCGGCATAGCAGCGCGACCACGCCGTATATTACACTGGGCGCTCAGGATTGCGCGGCCGAGGAAAATGGGGCGCATACCGGGGATACATCGGCTTCGATGCTCAAAGACAGCGCTTGCCGTTATGTGATTGTTGGACATTCCGAGCGGCGTATCGATCGCGGAGAGACCAGCGCGGTCATTAAGGCCAAGGCACAGGCCGCGCATAATTCCGGTATGAAGATCATTCTTTGCGTGGGCGAGACCTTGCACGACCGCCAGAGCGGGCACGCGGAAAATATTGTTCGCACGCAGCTTCTGGAGAGCGTGCCGGAAACAGCGAATGTCAAGAATACTGTGATCGCCTATGAGCCGGTCTGGTCGATTGGCAGCGGCTTGGTGCCGGAATTGGCTGAAATTCGCGGCATGCACGCCATGATTGCTCAGGAATTGGAGAAGAAAGGCTGGCCCGCCGCGGAAATCCGCGTGTTATACGGGGGCTCGGTAAAGGCTGATAATGCCAAACCGATATTGAATATGCACGAGGTCCACGGCGCTTTGATTGGCGGGGCGAGTATGGATGCTGCGGCCTTTATCGCTATTGCACAAACAGTCGAAACCGTCTAGAACATCGGTCTCATGGAAAACGTTGTTTTGGCTATTCACTTGATTCTGGCGCTGGGGATCATTCTCTTGGTGCTGTTGCAGCGTTCGGAAGGCGGCGGCCTTGGTATTGGGCAGCGCGGCGGCATGGGGGGGCTTGCCTCTCCGCGTGGGGCTGCGAATTTTCTTACGCGCGCGACTGCGATTTGCGCGGGTCTCTTTTTCATCACATCGTTGATCCTGGGGATTATGGCCGGCGCGCAGCACCGTCAGAGCGTGGGGATCTTGGAAGGGATGGCGCCATCGGCTGTTGAAACGGCGCCTGTGACATCTTCGCCCGCGGCGGCAGAAACGCCAGCGGAAAAACCATCGGCACCTCTGGCCAAGCCTAATTCGGAATAGCATGACCCGGTATATCTTCATCACTGGCGGCGTGGTTTCATCCCTTGGGAAAGGCCTCGCCTCCGCCGCCCTTGGTGCGTTGCTGCAGGCACGCGGTTATAGGGTGCGGCTGTGCAAGCTTGATCCTTATCTCAACGTTGATCCGGGCACGATGAGCCCGTTTCAGCATGGGGAGGTTTATGTCACAGATGATGGCGCGGAGACGGATCTGGATCTGGGCCATTATGAACGATTCACGGGTGTTCCGGCGCGCGCGCGGGATAACACCACGGCGGGGCAGATGTATCTCAGCGTTTTGCAAAAAGAGCGCCGGGGCGATTATCTGGGTGCGACGATTCAGGTCATCCCGCACATCACAAATGAGATTAAATCCTTCATGGCGGAAAAGGATAGCACAGCCGATTTCGTGCTGGTGGAGGTTGGAGGCACAGTCGGCGATATTGAAAGCCTGCCTTTTCTGGAGGCGATTCGCCAGTTCGGTAATGAGCTGGGCCCACAGCGCTCGTTATATATCCATGTGACTTTGCTGCCATATATCTCGACGGCGGGCGAGCTGAAAACCAAACCAACGCAACATTCGGTCAAAGAATTGATGAGCGTGGGGATCAGGCCCAGCATTCTGCTCTGCCGCGCCGATCGCGCGATTGAAGAAGAAGAGCGCCGCAAGATCGCCCTGTTTTGTAATCTTGATGTGGAGAATGTTATTCCCGCGCTCGATGTATCGACCATTTATGAAGTGCCTTTGACCTACCACCGCGAGGGGCTGGACCGGCAGGTGATGGCGCATTTCGGCATTCGTGACATTCCCAATCTGGATCTCTCCATATGGGAGCGGATTGTCAAAAGGATCAAGGATCCGGAAGGGGAAGTAAAAATTGCTATCGTCGGGAAATACACCAATCTGGCGGATAGTTACAAATCGCTCAATGAAGCGCTGGTGCATGGCGGCATTGCCAATAATGTGAAGGTGCGCCTCAAATTCATCGAATCGGAAATCTTCGAGCGTGAAGGCACTGCCCCGCATCTGGAAGATGTGCATGGAATTCTTGTTCCTGGCGGCTTTGGCGAGCGCGGCACGGAAGGCAAGATCCGTGCGGTACAGTTCGCGCGTGAAAACAAAGTGCCGTATTTCGGCATTTGCTTTGGCATGCAGATGGCCGTTATTGAAGCCGCGCGTAATCTTTGTGGTTTAAAAGGCGCTAGCTCCACGGAGTTCGGACCGTGCTCTGAGCCCGTGGTTGGTTTGATGACCGAATGGGTGAAAGGCAATGCTCTGGAATCCCGGCAGGAAGAAGCCGATAAGGGCGGTACAATGCGGCTAGGGTCCTATCCCGCGTTGCTGGGCAAGGGGTCGTTGGCAGCGCAGGCTTACGGAGCGCAGGCGATTCAAGAACGTCATCGTCATCGTTATGAGGTCAACATTACCTACAAAGACCAGCTGGAAAAAGCGGGACTACTGTTCTCCGGACTGTCTCCTGATGGCAAGCTGCCGGAAATTGTTGAGCGTACCGATCATCCCTGGTTCCTTGGCGTCCAATTCCATCCTGAGCTGAAATCCAAGCCTTTTGAGCCGCATCCGCTGTTCACTGCCTTTATTGGGGCTGCCCTGAAACAAAGCCGTTTGGTATGATGAAAAAAAGAGATTGGCTATGATAGCATATATGCCATCATAAGGAAGAAAGTGGTGATCGATACCAATGTTCGGGTTTCGGCCATCGACAGCCCGGAAAATGCCTGCCGGGCTGTTCTCAGGCTGGCGTTTCAAGGGGAAATCGTTCCGTTGCTGAATAACCCTTTATTTGCGGAATATGAGGATGTCTTTGGGTGGGGTGAACTGTTTGAGCGTTTGGGAAGTCCGATGAATGCTACGGAACGCAGCGATTTTCTCGACGACGTCGCCAGCGTGTGCGAATGGTTGAAAACCTATTACACCTGGCGTCCGAATTTGCGCGATCCAGCGGATAATTTTTTGCTGGAACTGGCGCTAGCAGGCGGGGCGCAATCGGTGATCACACAGAATTTGAAGGACTTTAATAATGCAGACTTGAAACCGATGGGAACGGATATTATCCACCCCGTCAAATTTATGAATGAATGGAGGGTGCACCAATGGCAACACTGACCATCCGGATGCCGGAAAACAAAGCCAAGCGCCTAAAAACCATCGCGGCGGCGCGGGACATCAGGGTGAATAAACTTTTCGAGGAGCTGGCGGCGCATGTGATTGCGGCTTTCGACATAGAGAACCGCTTTAAAATCGAGAACCGCTTTAAAATTCGTGCAGCGCGGGGTTCTGCTGCGCGTGGTCTGGCGACGTTGGACCGGCTGGACAATTATTACGATTCCGGCCGGCCTTCTTACAGCTTGCATGAAGCTCAGAGCCCTTATATCCACAACGATCCCGCAGCCACTTCAGGCAAGGCAGGAAAGAAAAAGAAGAAGAAATGACACCGAGCGCAAGAACTGTAACGATTGGTGCCTGTTCCGTAGCCAACGACCGTCCTTTTCTTTTAATCGCCGGCCCCTGCGCGATTGAATCGCGCGATCATGCTTTTATGATGGCGGAGAAGATCAAGAAAATTACGGATACCCTGAATATCCCCTTTATCTACAAATCCTCCTTCGACAAGGCTAATCGTACCTCGCTTAAAGGCGCGCGGGGGATTGGGATGGAGGAGGGGCTAAAAATCCTGTCTGATGTGAAAACGCAATTCGCTGTGCCGGTGCTGACCGATGTGCATGCGCCCGAACAATGCGCGCCGGTGGCAGAAGTGGTTGATGTTCTCCAGATTCCTGCGTTTTTGTGCCGCCAGACTGATTTGCTGGTCGCTGCGGCGAAAACCGGTCGGGCGGTCAATGTCAAAAAGGGACAGTTTTTGGCGCCTTGGGATATGAAGAATGTAGCCGCGAAAATCGCTGAAAGCGGCAATGACAATATCTTGCTGTGCGAGCGTGGGGCGAGCTTCGGCTATAACACGCTGGTGTCGGATATGCGCGCGCTGCCGATCATGGCGCAGACGGGCTATCCCGTGATCTTCGATGCCACGCATTCGGTTCAGCAGCCGGGCGGGCAGGGTACATCGTCCGGTGGTGACCGCACCATGGTGCCGGTGCTGGCGCGGGCGGCAGTTGCCGTTGGGGTGGCCGGCGTGTTCATGGAGACGCATCAAGACCCTGATCGCGCGCCCTCAGACGGGCCGAATATGGTGCCCCTTTCGCAACTGCCTGATATTCTTAGGGTTTTGGTACAGCTGGACAGGATCGCCAAAATCGGGGTATAATGAAAGTATAAGTTCACAATTGCATAGGATATGCATCATGACCACCATCACCGGAGCATCAGGATTCGTTAATGCGATCAAAATCGGGGTGACAAACACGGCACCTAATTTGTTGGGTGGCAGTGATAATATTCTCAGTGGCTCCCAAGCCCTTGATATTCTATCGGCAGGAAAAAATGCATTAAAGGTTCGTGGTTCGCCTGGCATATCTGCAACGTCCCGGGCGATGAATGACCAGTTGATTGCTGAATCGATCTCAGGTGGAAACAAGATTCTCTCGCTCGCTGCAGGGGCGGATTCGAACACCACAGGGTCTGAGATCATTATTAAGGCCTTACGTGCGAAGACGCCAACAGAGCAGTTAGCCCATACTCTGGTTGAGGTGGTTGATAAGGATGGCAAAAAAGTTGAGGGTGGATCAGATAAAAAAGGCTCAAAAGTAGACACCAAAGCTTAGCTATTTTGATTTATTAAAGCCCATGCTAAAACCTCTGTGATTTTAAATCCGGAGGTTTTTTAATGTCTGAAATCACACGTATTCTGGCTCGGCAGATTCTTGATAGCCGGGGAAATCCAACCGTTGAGGTGGATGTTGTTTTAGCGGATGGCGCGCAAGGCCGCGCGGCTGTGACGTCGGGCGTGTCAACGGGGGCACATGAGGCTGTTGAGAAGCGCGATGGCGATGCTAGCGCCTATCACGGCAAAGGTGTTTTGCAGGCTGTGAGCGCTGCGCAAAGGGAGATCTTTGCGGCCATCAAAGGCTTGGATAGCGCAGACCAGAACGCCATCGATCAGAAAATGATTGCGCTAGACGGCACGCCGAACAAGGCGCGACTGGGCGCCAATGCCATTTTGGGAGTTTCGCTGGCTGTGGCGAAGGCGCATGCGGCTTCTATCAATAAGCCTTTGTATGAGTGCATCGGTGGCGCGCGTGCGCATGTTTTGCCCACGCCGATGATGAACATCATCAATGGCGGCGCACATGCCGATAACCCGGTCGATTTTCAGGAGTTCATGATTATGCCTGTGGGCGTGAAGACGTTTGCAGATGCCTTGCGTTGCGGCAGTGAAGTGTTTCATAGCCTGAAAAAGCTGCTTAAAGACGCGGGCATGAACACAAATGTTGGTGATGAGGGCGGATTCGCACCTGAAGTCAAATCAGCCGAGCAAGCGCTGAATTTTATCATGAAGGCGATCGAGAAGGCAGGATACAAGCCGGGGCAAGATGTGATGATCGCGCTCGATCCCGCATCGACGGAATTTTACAAGGATGGAAAGTATCATCTTGAGGGGGAACACCGCGTTTTAAGTCCCGATGAAATGGTGCACTACTACGAGCAACTCTGCTCAGACTATCCCATCGTTTCAATCGAAGATGCGATGGCGGAGGATGATTGGCAGGGTTGGATCAATCTGAACAAAACGATTGGCAGCAAAGTACAGCTGGTGGGTGATGATCTGTTTGTGACGAATGTGGCGCGTCTGAAACAAGGCATCGACCGCAAGGCCGCGAATGCCATTTTGGTGAAAGTTAATCAGATTGGCACGCTGACGGAATCCCTCGAGGCGATTGCGATGGCCAAGAACGCCGGGTTCGGGACGGTGATTTCCCATCGCTCCGGCGAGACCGAAGACACAACGATTGCCGATCTCGCCGTGGCGGTGAATGCGGGGCAGATCAAGACCGGTTCGCTCTGCCGTTCCGACCGCACAGCGAAATATAATCAACTGCTGCGCATCGAGGAAATGCTGGGTAGTCAGGCTGTTTATGCCGGTGGATCGTTTTTGCGCGGATAAAATTTTTCATTGACTCTTTCCTGAGTCGTTTGAAGGGGTTAGAGGTAACTGTTCCGTGTATGTTCCCAGTTAAATCATTGACTCTATTATATTTTCTGGCTTGACCAGAGCGAATCACCTGTGATTCTATGGGGTATGAGTTATGCCCTTCCGCGCTATACCGGCCTGAGATCCTTGATTTTCCCGCTGTTTGCAGGGTTTTTGTGTCTCTATTTCTGTTTTCATTTACTCTATGGCCCGCGCAGTATTTTTGCGTATTGGACGCTGCAGGAGCAAATGACGCAGACACAAGCGCAATATGATCTCTTGCAGCAGCAGAGGACGGCCTTGCAGTTGCAGGTTCAGCCGATGCGTCCCAATCATATGACTAAAGCTCTTTTGGAAGAACGCGTCCGTGTGGTGCTGGGATATCAAGCGCCGGATGAGATCCTCGTCATTGAGCGCTAAGATCTTGCTGCGCCGCACAAATCCAAGGGTTTGGCAATGAAGAACGCTTGCCAAAACATAGCAAAACGATTAACCATAGGAAAATTTTTAAGAGAAGCTCTCAAAGGTCTCATGGTGAAAAAGCGCGTGTCTAAATCAAAAGCAAAATCCGCGGGTAAGCTGCATGTGGTTTCCAACCTTTCTCCGAAGCCGGGGCAAGAGGAATTAAAGAAATTTTATCGTGAGATGTTGCTCATCCGTCGGTTCGAGGAAAAATCGGGTCAGCTTTACGGTATGGGTTTAATCGGTGGCTTTTGCCATTTGTATATCGGGCAGGAGGCGGTGGTAACGGGTATTCAATCCGTGCAGGAGCCGCAAGACACGGTGATTACAGCCTATCGCGATCATGGGCATATGCTGGCTTGCGGCATGGATCCGCGCGGCGTGATGGCAGAGCTGACGGGGCGCAGCGGCGGTTATTCACGCGGCAAGGGTGGCTCGATGCATATGTTCAGCCGCGAGAAAAATTTCTTCGGCGGCCACGGCATCGTCGGCGCGCAGGTGGCGCTGGGCACAGGTTTGGGTTTCTCGCATAAATACAAGGGCGATGGCGGCGTGGCTGTGGCTTATATGGGCGACGGCGCGGCTAATCAGGGGCAGGTTTATGAATCCTACAACATGGCGGCGCTATGGAAGCTGCCGGTGCTGTACGTGATTGAAAATAACCAGTACGGCATGGGCACATCCGTCAAGCGCGCGGCGGCGGGCACGCTGTACAAGCGCGGTGAGGGCTATGGCATTCCCGGCGAGCAAGTGGATGGTATGGATGTTTTCGCCGTGCAGGCGGCGGCGCGGCAGGCGCTGGATTACGTGCGCTCGGGCAATGGGCCGTATATTCTGGAAGTGCTGACCTACCGCTATCGCGGGCATTCGATGTCCGACCCTGCGAAATACCGTACGAAGGAAGAGGTCGACCAATACCGCGAGAAGCAGGACCCGATCCAGCGCATTCTCGAGCTGATGCAAAAAGAAGGAATCAGTGAGGATGAGATCAAGGTTATCGACCGGGAAATCCGCGATATCTGCAACGATGCTGCGCAATTCTCCCAGGATTCACCGCTGCCTGAGGAAAGCGAGTTGTGGACGGAAATTCTGATCCCTGCAGAGAATAATCCTGAAACGGATGTCCTCTACGCGCAGGGGGAGGTAATTGAACCGCCCGCCTTCGACGAGGAGTCCTTCACGGACAAGCAAACAATGACCGTGCGCGAAGCGTTGCGCGCCGGCATGGTGCAGGAAATGCGCCGTGATCCGGATGTATTCTTGATGGGCGAGGAAGTGGCCGAATATAACGGTGCTTACAAAGTCTCGCAGGGATTGCTGGATGAATTTGGTGCCAAGCGCGTGATCGACACGCCGATCACCGAGCATGGCTTTGCCGGTTTGGGAACGGGCGCGGCATTCAACGGCTTGAAGCCGATTGTGGAATTCATGACCATGAATTTCTCGATGCAGGCGATTGACCACATTATCAACTCGGCCGCCAAGACTCTGTACATGGCGGGCGGGCAGCTGGGTTGTCCTATCGTTTTTCGCGGCCCGAATGGTGCGGCGGCGCGTGTGGGTGCTCAGCATTCGCAAGATTTTGCCAGCTGGTACGCGCATATTCCCGGCTTGAAAGTGGTGGCGCCGTGGTCGGGCGCCGATGCGCTGGGCCTGATGAAAGCGGCGATCCGCGATCCGAACCCTGTAGTTATTCTTGAGAACGAAATCATGTACGGCCAGAGTTTTGATGTGCCGGTGTCAGAGAATTTTGTGATCCCTATCGGCCGCGCGAAAATCGAGCGCGAAGGAACGGATGTGACGATCGTTGCCTATTCCATCATGGTCGGCAAGGCGATGCAGGCGGCGGAGAAGCTGGCGGAGCAGGGGATCAGTGCTGAGGTCATTAACCTGCGCACTATCCGCCCGCTGGATCGCTGGACGATTTTGCAAAGCGTGAAAAAAACAAACCGCATCGTCTGCGCCGAGGAAGGTTGGCCCTTCGCCGGTATCGGTGCCGAGATTGCCGCGCTGTGCATGGAGCACGCGTTTGATGATCTGGATGCGCCAGTGGCGCGTGTCTGCGCCGCCGATGTACCGCTGCCCTATGCAGTGAATCTCGAGGCGCTGGCTTTACCGCAGGTGGAGCAGATTGTCGAGGCGGTGAAGAAGGTTTGTTATCAGTAGATTAAGGATGATAGATGATAGAAAAGAAAACTTCCGTTATTTATCATCTATTCTCTATCAGCTGTCCGAATGAAATGAGGATTTAAAAATGCCCATTAACATCACCATGCCCGCGCTTTCGCCCACCATGACGGAGGGAAATTTGGCCAAATGGCTGAAAAAAGAAGGGGATAAGGTCAAACCCGGCGAGGTTATCGCCGAGATCGAAACTGACAAGGCGACGATGGAGGTTGAGGCCGTGGATGAGGGCATTCTGGGCCGTATTCTGGTTCCCGCTGGCACGGAAAAAGTCCCCGTGAATGACGTGATTGCGGTTCTTCTTGAAGATGGCGAAAGCGCCTCTTCCATTGTCATCCCGACCGGAGCCGCGCCGAAGGCGCGCGCAGCGGAGGGATTTGTGCCATCAATCAAGACTCAAGATCCTTCGGCTCCAGCCAAGCAGAGTTTGGCTTCCGCTCAGGATGACAAAATGGGGGGGCGCATCAAAGCCTCTCCGCTTGCCAAGCGCATTGCTGCACAGAGCAATATTGACCTGTCGCGCATCAAGGGCACAGGGCCTAGTGGGCGGATTGTGAAAAGTGATGTTGCAAGTGACAAATTACAAGCTGGCAGGAATCAGATATCCAACAATCTCGTTACGCATCAAGAGCAAATTGTAACTGAACTGCCGAACAACCAGATCAAGAAAATAACGGCGGCTCGGCTGCTGGAATCGAAGCAGACGATCCCGCATTTCTATCTCACTGTTGAATGCCGAATTGATAATCTGCTGGCGGCGCGCGCGGCGCTCAATGAGCAGGCGAAGGGTGCTTACAAACTCTCGGTCAATGATTTTGTGATCAAAGCAGCGGCGGCGGCGTTGAAATCCTATCCTGCCGCAAATGTGAGTTGGACCGAGAAAGCAGTTCTGCAATATTTCAACGCCGATATTTCTGTGGCTGTGGCCACGCCGAATGGTTTGATCACGCCGATTATCCGCGCCGCGGAGCAAAAATCGCTGCCTGAAATTTCGGCGGAGATGAAAGATCTGGCCGAGCGCGCGCGTGCCGGAAAACTGAAGCCGCAGGAATTTCAGGGTGGCACGTTCACCATTTCCAATCTCGGCATGTTTGGCGTGAAGGATTTCGCGGCTATCATTAACCCCCCGCAATCTTGCATTCTCGCCGTCGGTGCGGGGATCGAGCAGCCGGTTGTTGAGAACGGGCAGATCAAGATCGGCACGGTGATGTCGGTCACGCTCTCGACCGATCATCGTTCCGTCGATGGTGCGGTGGGGGCGGAGTGGCTGCAGCATTTCAAGCGCTACATCGAAAATCCCATCACAATGCTGGTGTAGTCATGCTCAGAAAAGCTCCGGTGATTGGTGTGATGGGCTCGCGCAAGGAGGCATGGACGGACTATGCCTCAGCACTGGGGCAATTGATTGCGCAACGCGGGTATCATTTGCTTACCGGGGCGGGGCCAGCGGCCATGACGGCGGTGGCGAAGGCCTTTGTAGAAACGCCAGACCGCAACGGCGTGTGCCTAGGGGTATATCCCATTTTGGGCTCGTCTTATAAAGGGCAGGCGCTGTCGGCCGAAGAATTTCCTAATCCGTATATCGAAGTGCCGCTGGTGGTGCCGCTGGATGCGCGGTCGCAAAACGATGCTGTGCCCTATAGCCGCAATCTGTTGAATGTGATGACAGCCCACGCGTTGGTATTTTTGCCCGGCTCACACGGCACGAAGAACGAGGTGTCTTATGCTTTGATGATGAACAAGCCGATTATGCTGTTCGGGCCGGATGCGGCATTTGCCACATTCCCGCAAGATACGCTGCGGTCGGATCATATCAAACATGTTGAACAATTTTTTGATCAGGTTTTGGGTGTACAATGATTGATAAGTCTTTTGATATCTTGGTTATTGGCGGCGGGCCGGGCGGGTATGTCGCGGCGATTCGTGCGGCGCAGTTGGGCCTGAAAACCGCGCTGGTGGAATCGCAGCATCTGGGCGGCATTTGCCTGAATTGGGGCTGTATCCCGACGAAGGCATTGCTGCGCTCGGCCGAGGTGCATCATCTGATTCAGCATGCTGACCAATTCGGCTTGAAAGTCAAAGGCGTGGAGATCGATTTTAAGAAAGTGATTGAACGCTCGCGCGGCGTGGCTAATCAGCTGTCGAAAGGCATTGCGCATCTGCTGAAAAAGAACAAGGTCACGGTGATTGACGGTTACGGCAAGTTGCTGGGCAAGGGGCAGGTTGAGGTCAACAAAACCACTTATTCCGCCAAGCACATCATCATCGCCACCGGCGCGCAGGCGCGGGTGCTGCCGGGGCTGGAGCCCGATGGAAAGCTGGTCTGGACGTATAAGGAGGCCATGACGCCTGCCGAACTGCCCAAGTCTTTGCTGGTGGTGGGTTCTGGCGCGATCGGCATTGAATTCGCCTCTTTCTATCGCAATATGGGCGTTGAGGTGACGGTGGTCGAAGTCATGGACCGCATCCTGCCCGTCGAAGATGAAGAGATTTCGACACTTGCGCGCAAGGCGTTCGAGAAGCAGGGAATAAAAATCCTCACTGGTGCGACGGTCAAGAAGCTGGATAAAGCCAAGGACAGCGTAACCGTTAGCATCGAAGCCGGCGGGAAGAAGGAAGAAATGAAAGTTGACCGCGTGATCATGGCGGTGGGCATCGTCGGCAACACAGAAAATCTGGGGCTTGAGAAAACCAAGGTAAAAGTCGACCGTGGGCATATCGTCACCAATCAATATTGCGGCACGGATGAGCCGGGCGTTTACGCCATCGGCGATGTCGCAGGCGCGCCGTGGCTGGCGCATAAGGCGTCGCATGAAGGCGTGCTGTGTGTTGAGAAAATTGCGAACGTTGCGGGCGTGCATCCGATGAAGCGGGAGAATATCCCGGGCTGTACCTATGCCATGCCGCAGGTGGCCTCCGTCGGCCTCACGGAAAAGGCCGCGAAGGAAAAGGGTTATACGCTTAAGGTTGGCCGTTTTCCCTTTGTCGTCAACGGCAAGGCGATTGCGCTGGGCGAGCCGGAGGGATTGGTTAAAACTATCTTCGATGCCAAGACCGGCGAGCTGTTGGGCGCGCATATGATCGGCGCGGAAGTCACCGAGCTCATTCAAGGTTATGTGATTGGCAAAACCGCCGAGCTGACCGAGGCCGAATTCATGCACACCGTCTTCGCCCATCCGACCTTGTCAGAAATGATGCATGAAAGCGTTTTATCAGCGTATGGGAGGGCGGTGCATTTTTGATGGCTAATAAATGAAGAGAGAAATTGATAACTATTTTATTCGTTTTTTGAAGTATGGCGAGGAGGTGGGACAGCGTGGGGCCACAAAGCGTGAAATCGAGGACTGGGCTAATAATGCCGGATACGATAGGAATGCCGCAGTGCTAC
>JAKLKY010000002.1:47810-78513 GCA_023150415.1 Alphaproteobacteria bacterium
TTTCATGGCAGCGGTAGTGGCGCTAAGCGATTTCTAAAAATGGAGTATTATTCACGTCTAATCGAGTGGCAAGAGTTGCAAGAGGCTAGAAAATCTGCTCAGCACGCAAATACGCATTCATGGATTGCAATTTTATTGTCTGTTTTAGCTATTGGCATTTCAGTTTGGTTTGGATGGCAGCAGCTGGAGAGGCCGATTGAACTAGGTAAGAAAACAATTGCACTAATTAAGGGATAGCGCTTAGCCGCTAAAATAGCCAATTACAAATTGTACTGATAGTATCGAACAATGACCTACAACCCTGACCTCCTCGACAAGGCCAAGCGGCATCCGGAAAAGCAGAAAAACCCCGACCGGCCGGCGGGGCGCAAGCCGGATTGGATCCGTGTGCCCGCGCCGCAGGGAAAAATCTATGGCAAGACGAAAGAAATCGTTCGCCGCCATAAGCTGACGACGGTGTGCGAAGAGGCAGGCTGCCCTAATATCGGCGAATGCTGGCAGCAGAAACATGCAACCTTCATGATCATGGGCGAGATCTGCACACGTGCCTGCGCCTTTTGCAATGTGGCGACAGGCAAGCCCGAGGCGCTCGATAAAATGGAGCCTTTGCGCGTTGGCGTCGCGGTGATGCAGATGGGCCTGAAGCATGTTGTGATTACGTCCGTGGACCGTGACGATCTGCCCGATAGCGGCGCTGACCATTTTGCCAAAACCATTCAGGCCATCCGCATGAAGGCCCCGGGTACGACGATTGAAATTCTGCCCGGCGACTTCCGCGGCGATATCGCGGCACTGGATCACGTGATTGACGCCCGGCCCGATGTCTTCAATCACAATCTGGAGACGGTGCCGCGGCTGTATCCCACTATTCGCCCCGGCGCACGGTATTTTCGCTCCCTGCGTCTGTTGCAGCGCGTGAAGGAGCGCGACCCACAGCAATTTACCAAATCCGGTTTGATGGTGGGTCTGGGCGAAACCCGCGAAGAAGTAGGGCAAGTGATGGATGATATGCGCGCTGCACAGATTGATTTCATCACCATCGGCCAGTATCTGCAGCCTACGCCCAAACATGCGCCGCTCGATCGGTTCTGGACGCCCGATGAATTCAAGCAGTTGGAGCAGATGGCGAAGAACAAAGGGTTTTTGATGGTTTCTGCTTCGCCGCTGACGCGCTCATCCCATCACGCGGGGGATGATTTCGCGCGGCTCAAAGAAGCGCGGATGGCGCAGGCGGCGGAGTAATGCCCACCCACGCCGAGAAAAGAAATCTGCCTTATACGCCGCAACAGCTGTTTGATCTGGTGGCGGATGTTGAGCGTTATCCGGAATTCCTGCCCTGGTGTCTGGCTTGCCGCGTGACGCGCCGCAAAGGCAATGTGATTTTTGCCGATCTGGCGATCGGCTACAGAATGATCCGCGAGCATTTTGGATCCAAAGTAACCCTGAAAAAGAACAAGGAAATCACGGTGGAATATCTGTCGGGGCCGATGAAATATCTCTCCAACACATGGAAGTTTATCGAGGAGAAAGACGGCAGTTGCACAATTGATTTCTATGTCGATTTTGAGTTCAAGAATTTTCTGCTGCAGAAATTGATGGGGCTTTTTTTTAACGAGGCCGTGCGGCGTATGGTGGCGGCGTTTGAGGCGCGCGCGGTGCAGCTCTATGGCGCTGAAGCTTCCCACAAGGGTCGCCAGTCGTAAAGCGGTGGCAGCGTTTCTTCGAATTGCAAGTGTACGGCCAGCGGCTTTAGCGGCGAAAATCCGGGAATGTGTTTGAACAGCAAATTCGTAGTACGGGCTTCGGATCCCAATCTGCGCTTCTTGCGATTGCCGACAAATTTCGTGTTTTCAAAATATTTCCAGTTATCCCGCACCACGTGCCCGTGCGTCATGAATGTATGCGTGGCATGGCGCATCGTGCGCCAATGTCTATCAGCGCCGAGGACGAGATAAGAGGGGTAATGATCGGCGTAAAGCACAGCGTGTTCTTGCGGATACAAGACCATATGCGTACCGATGCGCGTCGATGATTCCTTATAAAACGTCCAAAGTTGAGCGATTGCTTCGGGTTCGTGGAGGTAGTCATCCTCGCAGAAATAAACCAGCGCATTATGCGCACGGGCTTCCGAGAATTGCTGATAGAGCGAGGCACCCTGGCCTGATATTTCAGTCTGGCGCAATTCCCATGGGCAGGGCAAAGCGGATAGAATTCTTTGCAGGGCTTTTTGAAATTCAGGATCGGAACGATCATCAAGCGCGATCACGCGCAGGGATAAATCGGGGTGATTTCTTAAGGAATGTTGAACCGAGCGCACAAGCGACTGGATGCAGCGCCGTGCGTTTTCCGCACCATCATGGCCTGTGATACGGGGGCGTTTGTTAATGTTGCGATCGGCGCGGACGCAGCTGCGCAGGAAGATGACCATGGATTTTAAAGCAGAATCGCCTATACCATGACCGCCAAAATCATTTGCGATCATGGCGCGCGGTATGGTGACATTTGATCTATTGCTCGCGTCTTCCAGATTGGGGATGCGCAGCAGATTGGGCGCCTGAAAGCGGCGGATTTGATAGCCGAAGGGCCTGAGCGCACGGGAGAGAATTTTTAATGCGTCATTCATGGTCTAAAGTTCTAGTTGGCGTGTTCGCGCTCCACGATTTCAATCAGGTCTTTGAGCGCCGTATGGCTGGCCTGCATCTGGATTTCGGTGCGGCTTCCTTTGAATTCATAATGGACGCTACCGGCTGATCCGCCCTTGAGCGCGTAGCCGAAATAGACAGTGCCCACCGGTTTTTTGTCGCTGCCGCCATCGGGCCCGGCAATGCCTGTAATGGCAATGGCCAGATGCGCTTGCGATTTACGAAGCGCGCCGCGCGCCATGGCCTCGGCGACTTGTCCACTGACCGCGCCGTTCATATCGATGATCGTCTGGGCGACGCCCAGCATCTCGGTTTTGGCCTCGTTGGAATAGGTGATAAAGCCGCGGTCGAAATATTTCGAAGCGCCGGCCTTGTGCGTAATCGTGGCGGCCAGTAAGCCACCTGTGCAGGATTCTGCGCTGACGAGCATCATGTGCCGGTCGGTTAAGGCTTGTCCCAGTTTTTCAACCAAATCCTGCAAGATGAACCCCCATGAGTAAGAGCGCGGCATAAATCCCGGCAACGATATCATCCACCATCACGCCCAGAGCGCCAGGCCAGTGACGGTCAATGCGCCGCGCAGGCCAAGGCTTTGTAATATCGAAAAATCGAAAAAAAAGAAAGGCGAAAAAGATGAGTTGCAGATCTTGTCCCGCAGGAATAAGCGCCAGGAACTGGCCCGCGATTTCATCGATGACGATGCGGGGATCATCCTTGACGCCGCTGCGCATGACAACCTGACCGCTTGCCCATAGCCCAAGCAGCAAAACAATGATTGCTGCGCAAGCCAATCCCGTCGGACCATAAGCCACAGAAAGAGCATAACCCAGCGGCAGAGTGCCTAAAGATCCCCACGTGCCTGGCATCGGGCGCAGCAAGCCCAGACCAAAGCCGGTGGCGAGAATAAAGGAAAGGGGCGGGAGTTTCCTCATACGGGTAATTTTAAGCTGGCAACGGCCTGTGCGGCAATCCCTTCCCCGCGACCGGTGAATCCTAGGCCTTCCGTGGTGGTGGCTTTAAGGCCGATCCGGTTAAGGGGCAGATCTAAAATCCTTGCAATGTTCTGGCGCATGGCACTGGCATGGGGGCTGATTTTTGGGCTTTCGCAGATGATCGTCAGATCAACATTCTCAATGGTGCCGTCGCGTTGACGTGCGCGTTCTGCAGCAAATTTCAGGAAATGAGCGCTGTCCATACCTTTGTAAGACGGATCAGACGGTGGGAAATGCACGCCGATATCACCGTCACCAAGCGCACCCAGAATAGCGTCGGTAAGGGCATGCAGGGCGACATCAGCATCCGAGTGACCTTGAAGCGCGCGGCTATGCGGAATGCGAACGCCGCCCAGTACGACGTGGTCACCGCCCGTATCAAAGGCATGAACATCAAAACCAGTGCCAATGCGGGTGGAAAAGGCGGCGGGGGATGAAAGAAGCGCTTCGGCCATCGGGAGATCCTGTTGAGTGGTGATTTTAAAGTTAGGCCCCGTCGCCATCACCAGATGCGGGGCAATGCCCGTCGCGGCCTGGAAGAGGGATGTATCGTCGGGAAAATCGCGGTCGCCAGCTTTTTCATGTGCGGCCAGCAAGGCCTTAAGGGCAAAGCCTTGCGGTGTTTGCAGGGCATAAAGGCCACTGCGGTCTACATAACTGCCATCGTGGCGCGTGAGCGTGTCCACGACCGGCGCGGCGAGAGATATGCTGGGATGATCCTGGAGAGCAGCGCTGAGGCTGAGGATATCCGCGGGCCGCACCAGCGGGCGGGCCGCATCATGGATGAGGATTTTATCCTCATCTGAAGGATTAGAAAAACTCTTCAAACCATAATAAATGCTCTGCTTTCTGGTGCTGCCGCCCATGATTGGTGGCGGCAGATCAAGGCCTTGCACAGCGCCTTCATATAGTCCGATATGATCAGGGTGGATGATGACGCGCAGTGATGCCACATCCCGTAAGGACAAAAATATACCAAGCGTTCGCCGTAGAAGCGGCCCCCCGCAAAAATTAACATAAGGCTTAGGAAGTGTGCTGCCGAAGCGCGATGCTGTTCCAGCGGCGGCGATCAGCACATGAAAAGGGCCTGTTTTTTGCATTTTTTGCGGCAAAGGGTTAAATCCTTTCTATGAATCCATGGTTATAGAAGAAGAGGGGTTGTCTTGCCAGAAGGAATCCTTGATAAAAAGACGGTTGCGGCAACGCAATCTTCCTCGGTTACGTTTTTTTCACGTGAGCGCCTCTTAGCAACCCTGCAGGCTGTTGTGCATAGTTTGACCGATTTTGCGCCTTTTATTTTGCATCGCTATTACCGGCGGCGGCGGTCTTCTGCGCCGACGGCGCCTCGGCCCTTCTGGCAGCGCGCGCTCATCCCTGTGCTTGCGATCCTTATCACGGTGCTGGGGCTTGCGACGTATGCGGCGTTCAATGAAATGCCGCCGTTTGGCAAGGATCCGAAAAATGTTTTATGGGTGCTGAATATTGACCTTGTCGCGTTGTTGCTTTTGCTTGCGCTTGTAGCACAGCGCGTGGTGGCCTTATGGCTTAGCCGTCGACGTGGTCTGGCAGGGTCTCACCTTCATGTCAGGCTGGTTTACATTTTCTCGCTGCTAGCGGCAGTGCCGGCGATTATTATGACGGTGTTTGCCGCCTTGTTTTTTCATTTCGGTGTCCAGGCCTGGTTCAGCGAGCGTGTGCGCACAGCCGTGTTTGAGTCGCAGGCGGTCGCGGAGTCGTACTTAGCCGAACATAAGCAGGTCATTCGCGCCGATATCTTGGCCATGGCCAATGATCTGGACCGGCAGGCGGCATTGCTGGTTAGCAACGATGAAGCCTTTAGCAGAGTGTTGCAGACGCAATCGGTGCTGCGCAATCTGTCTGAGGTTGTTGTGTTTGATTCACGCGGAAATGTGTTGTCGCGTTCGGGCCTGACGTTTTCGTTGGAGTTCGATCTCGTGCCTGATTATGCCCTGACACAGGCGCGCGAAGGCGATGTGGTGGTGATGACAGGCACGCAAGATGACCGTGTGCGCGCCTTGGTTAAGCTGGCGAATTTTTCAGATGCATATTTGTTTGTTGGACGGATGGTTGACCCGGATGTTCTGTCGCATCTGTCGGCCACAAAGGAAGCATCCGAGGATTACCAAAGTCTTGAGAATAAGATCACCGATCTGCAGCTGAGCGTCACCTTGATCTTTATAGTCGTGGGGCTTTTGCTTTTGTCCTCGGCCACATGGTTTGGTCTGATTTTAGCGCGTCAATTGGTCAGTCCCATCGGGACACTGGTTAGCGCAGTCGAGCGCGTCCGTCTGGGAGAGCTGACGGTGCGTGTGCCGGAGGAGAGCGGCTTGCCTGAATTTGATACGTTGGCGCGCGCATTCAACCGGATGACGCGCCAGATCGCAGAGCAGCAAGGCGCATTGCTGGAGGCTAATCAGCAAATTGATGATCGCCGGCGTCTGATTGAATCTGTTCTGACCGGTGTTTCATCAGGTGTGATCGGCGTGGATACGGCTGGCGTGATCAACTTGGCCAATGCTTCCGCTTCGGCGCTTTTGCATCATGCCAAGGCGGATTTAAGCGGCAAGCAGTTGCGCGACATCATTCCGGAATTTCTGCCTTTGCTGGAGCAGGCGCATGAGAAGCCGCAGCGCATGCTGCAAGCAGATATTGCCTATCATCGTGAAGGGTCGCCGCGCCAGATTTTGCTGGTGCGTATCGTCATCGAGCGTCTGGGCGATCAGGAGGCAGGTGCGATTATTACCTTCGATGATATTACCGATTTGCAATCAGCACAGCGCAAGGCCGCCTGGGCGGATGTTGCGCGGCGCATCGCGCATGAGATCAAAAACCCGCTGACGCCTATTCAATTGTCGGCTGAGCGACTGCGGCGCAAGTATCTGGAGCAGATTAAAACGGATCCGGAAATCTTCGCCCAGTGCACAGAAACGATTGTCAAGAATGTTGAAGATATCGGTCGCATGGTGAATGAATTTTCCGCCTTCGCGCGTATGCCTGAGCCTGTCATGGCGTGGGAGATGCTGGGGCAGACGATTGACGAGACCCTGTTCTTACAGCGTCAGGCGCATCCGGATGTTCAATTTGATTTTCAGCGTCCGCAGGGGAAAGACATCGCAGCCCGGATTGATGCGCGTCAGATTCGTCAAGCGCTTACGAACCTTCTTCAGAATGCGCTTGATTCTATCCAGATGAGACGTGAGGTGCAGCCTTCCGATCAGACACCAGCACGCATTCAGATTATCGCGGGTGCGCGTGATCCGGATATGCTGTATATCGCTGTGAGTGATAATGGACTAGGGTTTCCGCCGTCTGTGGATACGAAGCATTTGGTTGAACCTTATGTGACGCATAAGCCCAAAGGAACGGGTCTGGGGCTGGCTATTGTCAAAAAAATCATGGAAGATCATAATGGTGACGTGATGATGGGTGCCCCTGACTGGTTACGCACCCAAACGTCATGGACGGATCTGCGTGGGGCAACGATTGTTTTGTTGCTGCCGCGCCAGTATCAGGAAGCCGCAGCATAGCGGCACAGATATAAAGCCAATGATAAAGGCAGTTGAGTGATGCCAGTGCGTACCGAAATCCTGATTGTTGATGACGAGGCTGATATCCGGAATCTGATTCGCGGCATTCTGGAAGATGAGGGCTATTCTGTTCGGCAAGCGGGAAATTCCAAGCAGGCCTATGAGGCCTTGGAGACGCGCCTGCCGGATTTGCTGGTGCTGGATATCTGGCTGCAAGGCAGCGAACATGACGGTATGCAGATCCTGAGTAATGTGCGTGAAAAGTATCCGGCTCTGCCCGTTATAATGATTAGTGGCCATGGCACCATCGAAACCGCCGTCGCGTCGATCAAGCAAGGTGCTTATGACTTTATAGAGAAGCCGTTTAAATCCGATCGGTTATTGCTGATGTTGCGCCGCGCGGTTGAGACCGCAACGCTGCGCCGTGAGAACGCTAATTTGCGCCGCCGTGTTCATACAATCAATAATTCCTTGTTGGGTCAGAGTTCGCTGATGCAGAATTTACGGCTGGTTCTGGAGCGCGTAGCAGCCACCAACAGTCGCATTCTTTTAACGGGCGAGCCAGGCTGTGGCAAGGAAGTTGCGGCGCGGTATGTGCATGTGCATTCACCACGTCGCGAGCAGCCCTTTTTGGTTTTAAACTGTGCAATCATGCGGCCTGAGCGCATGGAATCGGAATTGTTCGGCACAGCCGGCGGATCAGAAGGACCTGTAACAGGTGTTTTGGAACAGGCTGATGGCGGGACGTTGCTTTTGGATGAAGTTGGCGATATGCCGATCGAAACGCAGGGAAAGATTTTACGTGTGCTGCAGGATCAGAAGTTTCAGAAGGTTGGATCGGATCATTTTGTCGAAGTTGATGTGCGTGTGATTGCCACGTCCAACAAAGATCTTAAGGCGGCGTCCGATGCCGGAATCTTCCGACAAGATTTATACTACCGCTTGAATGTGGTGCCGATCACCGTACCGCCGCTGCGGGAACGCGCGCAGGATATTTCGCTGCTGCTGGAGCATTTCGTGCATGAAATTTCACGACAGACGGGCCTGCCCGGCGCACAATTCTCGGATGCGGCTGTGCTGGGCTTACAGGCTTATGGTTGGCCGGGGAATGTGCGCCAGCTCCGCAATGTTGTGGAATGGGTGATGATAATGTATGCCGGGCGTGGAAATGACCTGATTGAGGTTGCTGATCTTCCTGCAGAAATTACGGGGGCTGCGCCTGCGGCTCGCGCCGGACAAAAGGGCGCGCGTCTGGGGATGCAAGGTTATCTGGGCGTGCCGTTGCGCGAAGCGCGGGAGATGTTCGAGCGCGAATATCTGCAGGCGCAAATCCAGCGCTTTGAGGGCAATATTTCCCGCACGGCGCAATTTGTAGGCATGGAGCGTTCAGCTTTGCACCGCAAGATCAAGACACTTGCGGTTGGCGATGAGACAGGGGTTGAGGAAGAGCCCGAAGGCGAGATCGCAGCACGGAAGAGCGCTTGATGAAGCTCGGTGTTTTTGATTCCGGCTTGGGAGGATTGCTGATCGCACGCGCCATACGAAGTGCGTTGCCGGATGTTGATATGCTGTATTTTGGCGATACGCTGCATTTGCCGTATGGTAATCGTTCGGATGAGGCGATTTACAAATATACGCGCAAGGCGATGGATTACCTGTTTGCACAGGATTGCGCCCTGATCGTCATTGCTTGCAATACGGCCAGTGCAGCAGCTCTGCGGCGATTACAGCAGACCTATCTGCCAACCCTAAAAGGAACACCCTATGCAGGACGAAATATTATTGGCGTGGTCGTGCCGACACTGGAGGCTGCGATTGACCAGAAATTCAAGTCGATTGGTCTGATCGCGACACATTCGATTGTCACGTCCGGCGTTTATGCGGAGGAATTGAAAAAACTTAATCCTCATCTTTCCATGCGTGCCCAGGCGACACCGCTGCTGGTACCCATGATCGAGCAGGGGGGATTGCCCTGGATTGATGGTGTCTTGGCGTTTTATCTTCGTGATTTTTGTGAAGACCCCGTTGATGCGCTTTTGCTTGGCTGCACGCATTATCCTATCATCCGCGATCGTATCAGCGCCCATCTGCCCGCACAGACGCAAATCATGGCGCAGGATGAAATTATTCCACAAAAACTGCGTGACTATCTGATGCGCCATCCTGAATATTCCGACCGCATCGGTCGCAATGGACGCAGTGAATTCCATGTGAGCGATCTCACCAATAATTATTTGACTGCCGCGCAGGCTTTATATGGGCATGCAATCCCTGTCATGGAAGCGAAGGATTACGACACATGAAAAGACAGAAACCCATCGGCGTGTTCTTCGACTGGGATGGTACTTTGGCAGATACTTATGCCTTTCTTGAAGCCTGTCACAACGCGACCCGGCAGGCACTGGGGTATGAAATTATGCCGGTGGGGCTCTATACGAATTACTTCGGGCAGGAGCGCGAGAAAGTCTTTGCCGGGCTCTATCCGGGGCGAGAGGACGAAGCCAAAATATTCTTTACCGACTTCGTCAACCAGTATCGTGCGACATTGCTTAAGCCGATGGAGGGGGCGCGCCAGCTGCTCGAACAACTTCAGAAAATGAATATCCCCGCCGGGATCGTGACGAACAAGAAACAGGAATTGGTTGAGCTTGAAATCAGCCATCTGGGTTGGGGTCCATTTTTCCGCAGCATCGTCGGCGCGGGGCAGGCGGCGCGGGACAAGCCGCACCCTGATCCACTCTATCTGGCTTTGGAACGCGGGGGCATGGCAGACGCTGCCTCTCCCGGTTTATGGTTTGTGGGGGATACGGATTTTGATGTTGCCTGCGCCCGCACAGCCAACTGCACACCCGTGTATGTTTTGCATGGCCGGGAGTCGCCTTATGTATCGCCGAACGACGACGATATTACAATCGTGCCTCATCTTTTGGCGCTTCGTAACCTTTTGGAATAGGCCATGGATTTTGCTTGCTGCAACACCTATTCTTGAGTATGAGTTGAGCAAGCATTGCGCGTAACATTTTCATAAGGTGTATTTACAATGGCGGAAAAATTTCAAAATGTTCAAGATGTGTTCCTGAACAAAATCCGTAAGGAAAAAATGTCCGTCACTGTGTTTCTGGTTAATGGCGTAAAGCTGCAGGGCGTGGTGACGTGGTTCGATAACTTTTGCATTCTGCTTCGGCGCGAGACGCATGTGCAATTGGTTTATAAGCACGCGATTTCCACAATTATGCCGGGTGGCCCCTTAAGTCTGCATGATGAAGAACCTGCTGGCAGCGACGAAGCCAAAGCGGTCTAAGTAATTTTGAACACCCCTTCGGCGATAGGCGGTCTGGCAATTCTGGTGCATCCGGAATTGTCTGCGCGCGCGGCAACGACGCGCTCTTACGCGCATCATGATCTGGATTCCAAAATTGAAGAGGCGCAGGGCCTGATCCGCGCCATCGGCTTGCGCGTTGCCAGCACGGATATTTTCAACGTGCCGCGTATTAACGCGTCTACTTATATCGGGGCGGGGCAGTGCGATCTAATCGCTGCGAAAATTGAAGAACACAAGCCTGAGGTCGTGGTGGTCAATGCCGCGCTCTCGCCGGGGCAGCAGCGCAATCTGGAGAAGGTCTGGAACACCAAGGTTATCGACCGGACCGGGCTGATCCTTGAAATTTTCGGCGCCCGCGCGCAGACGCGCGAAGGGACGCTGCAGGTGGAGATGGCAGCGCTTCAATATCAGCGTTCGCGCGTGGTGCGATCCTGGACACACCTGGAGCGCCAGCGCGGCGGTGCCGGTTTCATGGGTGGTCCCGGCGAAAAGCAGATGGAGCTGGACCGGCGCATTCTGGATGAGAAAATCAAAAGCCTGAAAAAGGCGTTGGCCGACGTGCGGCGCACCCGCGCTATCGGCCGTAAGGACCGGGAGCGTGTGCCGTTTCCTGTGATCGCCCTGGTGGGGTATACCAATGCCGGAAAATCGACGCTGTTTAATGCCCTGACGCAGGCCGGCGTGTTCGCCGAGGATATGCCCTTCGCGACGCTTGATCCCACATTGCGACGCTTGCGCTTGCCGGGCGGAACGGAGGCCATCCTGTCCGACACGGTGGGGTTCATTTCCGATCTGCCCACGCAACTGGTAGAGGCGTTCCGCGCCACGCTCGAGCAAATCAACCACGCCGATGTCATCGTGCATGTGATGGATGTTGCGCGTCCCGACAGCGCGGCGCAGCATGATGATGTGGCGCAAATTCTAGGCGACCTCGGTATCGCTTATGAAACCGATGCGCGCATCCTCGAAGCCTGGAACAAGAGCGATGCACTTGATAATGAAGCGCGTGACGATTACACGCGCCGTGCCGGCTTCCACCCGCGCGCGGTTCTGATTTCCGCGCGGGAGGGGCAAGGTCTGGATGCGTTATTGCGCAGGATCGAGGCGCTCATCACCCGCGACTGGCAGGCTATGGACTTAGTGATTGATGCCGCCGACGGGAAAACCCTGGCCTGGGTTCATGCCCATGCGCGCGTTCTCTCCCAGCGCACGACCGATGATGGGCGTACAGAATTGCAGGTTCTCATGAGCCCGGTGAACGTGGCGCGGTGGGGGAAGCGTTCGTAATCTAGCAGAAGCTTTAGCGAAGGCTGGCGGAGAGGGTGGGATTCGAACCCACGGTGAGGTTGCCCCCACGCCGGTTTTCAAGACCGGTGCCTTAAACCGCTCGGCCACCTCTCCAAAGCATGAGTGCGCAGAAAAGCATCGACGATGGGTTGCTGTCAATCATTTAGGCGTAGAAACCACCGGCACGCGGACTTAGCGATTGAGACTGCCGGTTGTAGGCTGCTTACGCCGGGCCTTTTTGCGCGGCTCTGGCTCGGTGGCCGCATTTTGCACCCACAGGCCGCTTTTCTTGTCCCATACATATTGCATATCGCGCGTATAGGTGCGCCCATCGCCGCCGATGACAGTCCCCTGCTCGGCGATCGTGCTTTGCCATTCCTGATTTTGAAGTGGCTGTTGTTTGGTGGCAGGGGTTTGTGCGGCGTGGGCAAGGCCGAGGGTGGCGCTGGCAGCCAATATGGTGAGTGCTGTCAGGAAAGAAATTGTGGAAAATTTGGTGTTCATGGCAGGTCCATCTCTGAAATGAATGACGCGGAGGGAGGAGTTACTCTAAGCTTGTCTATCATACAGTGATTCTGCCGTTCTTGTTCCATGGATACGTTATGAGAAAACTTGTAGGTTTATGTTTGTGCCTTTGTATTTTGGCGCTTCCAGCCTGGGCCGGGCAGGGGTTTGAGCGCTGGGTGCAGGATTTTAAACGCGAGGCGCTGACCCAGGGGATTTCGCCTGACACAGTGACAGCGGCGCTGGGGGAAGCGCAATACCTGCCGCGCGTGATCAAGCTGGATCGCGCGCAGGCCCGGCCGGGAATCAGCTTCGGGGATTATAAGCGCCGCGTGATTACTCAGCACCGCATTGATCAGGGCCGTGCCATGCGCCAAAAATACAGCAAATCCCTGCATCAGGCGGAGGCGCGCTATAACGTGCCGGGATCGGTGATAGTTGCTCTCTGGGGGCTGGAGACAAGCTACGGCAAAAATACGGGCGGATTTGATGTGATTTCGGCTTTGGCGACGCTGGCTTATGATGGCCGCCGAAGTGATTTCTTTCGCGGTGAATTACTTACAGCGCTGCGCATTCTTGATGAGGGGCATATTGAACGCGCGGCGATGAAAGGATCCTGGGCCGGCGCGATGGGGCAAAACCAGTTCATGCCCTCGAGCTTTGTGAAGCTGGCGGTGGACGGCAACGGCGACGGGCGCAAGGACATCTGGACGAGTGAAACCGACGTGTTCGCCTCGACCGCACATTACCTGCATCAAAATGGCTGGAACCCGCATCAACGCTGGGGCCGAAAGGTGAAGGCACCGGCAACTCTTAAAGGGCAGTCCGGTCTGGATGTTCAAAAATCCCTGGCCGAATGGCAGGCGCTGGGCGTGCGTCTGCCCGATGGCAAGGACTTGCCGCAGGAACAGACGATCAAAGCCAGCCTGTTGCAGCCCGATGGACCGCAAGGACCAAGCTATTTGGCGTATGACAATTTCCGTGTCATTATGCATTGGAACAAATCAACCTATTTTGCGCTGACGGTCGGATTACTGTCGGATCTGGTGGCGCAGGACGGACCTGTTTAATGCGAAGGGCACATCTTTTTCTCTGGGTTATAGCAGCCCTATTCTTGTCCTCCTGCGCGGAGACGGAGTTGGCCTCGCACTGGGGGAAGGAGATGTTCCCTCCGGAATCCGCCACAGGCAATTTCAAGATTGGCAAGCCGTATCAGGTGGATGGTAAATGGTACTTCCCGGAGGAAAGCTACGAGCTGACGGAAACCGGGATTGCTTCATGGTATGGGCCGGGCTTTCACGGCAAGCGCACAGCCAATGGCGAAATTTTTGATGAGGATGAGCTGACCGCCGCGCACCGCACCTTGCAGATGCCATCCCTTGTGCGCGTGACGAATCTTGAGAATGGGCGCTCACTGATCGTGCGGGTCAATGATCGCGGGCCGTTCAAGCGCAGCCGTGTGATTGATGTCTCCTCGCGCGCGGCGGAATTATTGGGCTTTAAGGGCAATGGAACGGCAAAGGTGAAATTGCAGGTCTTGCGGCATGAAAGCCTTGAACTGGCCGAAGCCGCTAGACGCGGCATGGACACGCGCGGCACCGAAGTGGTGTTGAACCAGCCTGTTGCCTATCATCCGGCTCAGCCTGCCACGGGTTCGGTACGGGGGGGACGATTCTTGCCGGAGCCCACAGCCATGCGTCAGGCGCCGGTGGTGCCAACAGGGATTTATGTGCAGGCAGGATCATTCGCCGATTCAGCGAATGCCTACCACCACGCGCAAAGCCTGGCGCAATTTGGGCGGACCTCCGTTTTCCCCGCCGTGGTCCACGGCCAGCAGTTCTATCGCGTAAGGATTGGTCCGATTGGGGATGTCACCGCAGCGGACCGTCTTCTGGGCCAAATTATGGCGGACGGGCGCAGCCAGGCGATAATTATCGTCGACTAGCGGTATAAGTCACGGTATGAATTGGGCATGAAAAAATATTGGAAGGAATCATGAAAAAGGCGCTTGTTTACACAGTCATCCTCACTTTATTCAGCGGTTATGCCATGGCCGCTGAATCACCACTGGATACGATCGCCAAGCAGGCCTTTATGATGGATTTTGATACGGGCGCCGTATTGCTTGATAAAAACGGGGATGAACGTATGCCGACATCCTCCATGAGCAAGGTCATGACCATGTATGTGGTTTTTGATGCGCTCAAGAAAGGCAAGCTGGGGCTAGAGGATACTTTGCCCGTCAGTGAGAAGGCCTGGCGGATGCAGGGCTCGAAAATGTTCGTCGAGGTCGGTAAGCAGGTTAAAATTGAAGATTTGATCCGCGGTGTGATTATCCAATCCGGTAATGACGCGACGATTGTGCTGGCCGAGGGTGTGGCAGGGTCCGAGGAATCCTTCGCCGCCGCCCTGAATGAAACAGCCAAAGAATTGGGCATGGCGCATTCGCATTTCATGAATGCGAGCGGCTGGCCTGATCCCCAGCATTATTCCACCGCGCGCGATTTGGCTATATTGGGACGCGCCCTGATCCGCGATTTTCCCAACGAGTACCCCTATTATTCCGAAACGGAGTTCACCTTTAACGCAATCAAGCAGCAAAACCGCAATCCGCTTTTGTACAAGAACATCGGCGCCGATGGCATCAAGACGGGGCACACCGAAGTTGCGGGCTATGGCTTGATTGGTTCGGGCCTAGCAGATAATCGGCGCGTCATCTTTGTTATCAATGGTCTGCCCGATGAGCAGGCACGGGCGCAGGAGGCCGCGCGGATTTTGGAATGGGGGCTTAAGCGCTTTGAAAATAAAAAACTATTCGAAGCGAACGCACCCATTCTCGAAGCCCCCGTGGCGGAGGGAACGCTGGCGCGCATTCCTCTGGTGGTGAAGGAGCCTGTGCTTGTGACACTCCCGAAGATTGGGATGAAGGAGACAAAAATCCAGGCCCGGTTCATGCAGCCTGTCTTGGCACCGGTCACGATGGGCGCGGCATTGGGCAAGCTGGAAATTTCCATACCCGGGCAGGCATCGTTTACAGTTCCCCTGCTTGCCGGGGCGGATGTGCCGCGGGCGGGAATATTCAGCCGAATTATTACGCGCGGAAAAGCGCTTTTAGGACTAGGGCAAGTAGAGAATTAATGGCCGGTTTGTTGATCACATTTGAAGGCGGTGAAGGCGGCGGTAAGACGACGCAGATCAACCGGCTGGCTGCATCGCTGAATGCGCGCGGGCATAAAGTTATTACTACGCGCGAGCCTGGGGGCACGCCGGAGGGGGATAAAATCCGCGAATTACTGGTACGCCGTGAAGGCGGCGACTGGACCGCAGAAGCGGAAGTGATGCTGATTTATGCTGCCCGCGTCATGAATGTAGAGCGCGTTATCAAGCCCGCCCTGGCCAAGGGGAAAATCGTTCTTTGTGATCGCTTTGTCGATTCTACAACGGCCTATCAGGGTTATGGCCATGGGCTGGATTTGCAGTGGCTGCGCAAGGTGCAGGATCTGGTGCTGGGGAATTTTAGCCCCGATCTCACGTTTATTCTGGATCTGGATCCGGAGATGGGGATTGGACGCACACGCCGTCGCGAAGCGGCAGATGCCTTGCACGTCCATCAGGCGGAAGACCGGTACGAGAACCTTGACCTCTCCTTTCATCAGAAATTGCGCACGGGCTATCAGGCGATTGCGCAGGCTGAGCCGGGGCGCTGCATTCTGATTGATGCCAGCCAGGATGCGGGTGCAGTTGAGAAGGCGATTATAAAGTATGTCGATGACAGGCTGGCGTAATGCGGGATGCATGATTTATGGATGATCTCTTTGGTAATCCCGATCCAGTAGAAGACTCTGAATTTGCGATTCAAGACCATGATGATGAGCAGGATATCGCTGTGCAGGCGGATATCGGTTTACCACCACCAAGGCAATCGGATTTTTTTCTGGGACAGGAGGATGCCGAAGCGCGGCTGATACAGTTCGTGCAGACCGCGCGGGTTCCGCACGGTTTGATTTTTGCCGGGCCTAAAGGCATTGGTAAGGCAACGATGGCGTTTCGTTTTGCACGTGCCCTGTTCAAAGGCAAGACGGATAAACTGGATGTATCTGCGCAGGATCCTATTTTCCGACGCGTTGCTGCGGGCGGGCATGGTGATTTGCTGACCGTAGAGCGTGCGATGGATGAAGAGCGCGGCAGGCCAAGGGAGTCTTTGGATGTCGATACAATACGCAGGATCCCCGCGTTCATGCGTATGACAGCCGGTGAAGGGGGATGGCGCGTGGTCATTATTGATGATGCGGATACAATGAATCGTGCAGCGCAGAATGCTTTGCTAAAGATTCTTGAAGAGCCACCAAGCCAGGCGATCTTAATCTTGATTGCGCACAATGCGGGTGCTTTGTTGCCGACGATCCGCTCCCGGACGCAGATGGTCCGTTTCACGCCTCTGCGCGAGGAGGCCATGCAGGTTCTGTTGCAGAAGGCCACATGGCAAGCCGGGATCCAAGGTGTGATCCTGCAGGCGGGGGGATCAATCGGACGGGCGCTTGAGATCATTGAAGGTGGTGGTATTGAAGTGATGGAGCGCGCAATTGCTCTGCTGCAGACAGCTCCTGATATTGATTGGGTAGGCGTTCATGCCTATGCCGAGGATCTGGGCCGCCGTGGCAATGAGGCGGCCTATCAGGGGTTTGCTGATTTTATTCTATGGGTTATGGCTGCGCTATGTGTGAACCAGGCACGCGGGCAGGTGTTGCACCCTGCCTTTCCGGGACGCAGCTATTTTGAGGATTTGACGGCGCGCCTACCATCTGCAAAATTGGGGGCGCTTTATGATGCGCTGCGCGATCATTTTGATAAAATTGATAGCGGCAATCTGGATAAGCGGCAAGGTGTCACGGGCGCTTTTGCACTATTTAACATTTGAGTGAAATTGAGTAGAGCATGTCAAAACCATTTTATCTCACTACTGCCATTGCCTATGTGAATGGATTGCCGCATCTAGGCCATGCGTATGAGGCAATATTATCGGATGCCATCGTGCGATTTAAGCGTCTGGATGGCTATGACGTTTTCTTTTTGACCGGCACGGATGAGCATGGAGAAAAAGTCGCCAAGACCGCCGAGAAGAACGGCATGACACCAAAGGCCTTCGCAGATATGAACGCGCAAGGTTTTCTGGATATGGATCGCGATCTTAATATTTCCTTTGATGACTTCATCCGTACAACAGAGCCTCGCCATTACAAGGCCGCCCAAGCCATGTGGGAGCGTCTGCAGGCTCGGGGTGATATTTATCTGGGTAAATACGAAGGTTGGTATTCGGTGCGCGAAGAGGCCTATTTCACCGAGGATGAATTGATTGTTGATGCACAGACCGGGCAGAAGCGTACGCCGCAGGGAACAGAAGTCGAGTGGGTTGTTGAGCCCAGCTATTTCTTTAAGCTCTCCGCTTACACGGAAAAATTACTCGCCTTGTATGAGCAACAGCCAGAGTTTATCCAACCCGCCGCGCGACGCAATGAAATCATTTCCTTCGTCAAGCAAGGCCTGAAGGATTTATCCGTTTCGCGCCACAAGAGCCGTCTGAACTGGGGTATTCCTGTGCCGGGCGATGATGATCATGTGATGTATGTCTGGCTGGATGCGCTCACGAATTATATTACCGCCTTGGGATATCCAGACATGGAAAGCGTCAAATTCAAATCGCAATGGCCTGCGGCGCATCACATTATCGGCAAGGATATCATTCGCTTTCACTGCGTTTACTGGCCTGCGTTTTTGATGTCTGCGGCTGTTGACCTGCCGCGCGTTGTTTTTGCGCACGGTTTTATTAATGTGCAGGGCGAGAAAATGTCGAAGTCCATCGGTAATGTTCTTTCGCCCGATGATCTGATCAAGGCCTATGGTGTTGATGCGCTGCGCTATTTTCTGCTGCGTGATATTCCGCACGGGCAGGATGGCAATTTTGCACCCGATCATGCGGTGCAGCGGATGAACGCCGATCTTGCGAATGGGATTGGCAATCTGGCGCAGCGCACGCTGTCCTTCGTGTTCAAGAATTGCGAGGGAAAAATTCCCGGCGCTGGGGCGTTGCAACCCGCCGATCAGGAATTGCTCGTTCATGCCTACGAGAAGACGTTGCCGCGCTTGCGCGCCGCGATGAATGAGTTTAGGCCTGATCTGGCTCTGGCTGCTGTGGCTGAGCTGGTCAGCGCGGCGGATGGCTATATCGATGCGCAAGCGCCCTGGACCTTGCGTAAGACAGACCCTGCACGGATGCAAACTGTTTTGTATGTCCTGTGCGAAGTGATCCGCTGCGCCGCCATCATGATGCAATGGGCAACGCCGCAAGCGATTGCCGCTCTGCTGACGCAGATGAATGTTCCCGAGAATCAGCGCCAGTTTGCACATGTTGGCGTGGATCATGCCTTGAAACCTGATCACCTGATTGAGCAGCCCGCGGGCGTATTTCCGCGCATCGAATTGCCAGCGGTGGCATAGGGGGTGGCAATGTGGATCGACACGCATTGCCATCTCAATCACGAACGCTACGAAGGGCGTAATCCGGCCGATATTATCCAAGACGCGCGCGCGGCTGGGGTTGAGGGCATGCTGACGATTAATGTGCTCATCGCGCAGGAATTTGATACGATCCGCACCATTGCCCGTGCGCATGATAAAATCTGGTGCACGGTGGGCACGCATCCGCACGATGCCGGGCAGGCGGATGAACAGGCGGTTGATCTCGATCATCTCATCGCCCTCTGCCGCAGCGATAATAAAGTGATAGGCATTGGAGAAACGGGGCTGGATTATTATTACAATCACTCCACGCCGGACGAGCAGCAAGCCAGCTTTCGTAAACATATCCGTGCGGCTTTGGAAACAGATCTTCCTTTGGTCATACATGGGCGGGAAGCCGATGACGACATTATCCGGATATTGAAGGAGGAGGGCGCAGGCGATCGGAAGCTGCGCGGCGTGATGCATTGCTTCTCATCCGGGGCGCGCATGGCAGAGCGGTCTTTGGAGATTGGTTTTTATCTTTCCTTCTCTGGTATCATCACATTCAAGAAAGCACAGGAATTGCAGGCTATTGCAGCACAAGCGCCGGCGGACCGCATTCTCGTGGAAACCGATGCGCCCTTTCTAGCGCCGGAGCCTCATCGCGGCAAGATGAATGCACCGGCCTTTGTGCCACTCGTGGGGCAGAAGCTGGCCGCGTTGCGCGGTGTCTCGGATGTCGAGATGGCAAGGCAAACTACGCAGAACTTTTATACTCTCTTTTCGAAGGCGGCATGAACGGCATTCTCACCATCCTAGGCTGCGGCAATTCGACGGGTGTTCCGTCGATTGGTAATTACTGGGGTGTGTGCGACCCGGCAGAGCCAAAAAATCGTCGCAGCCGCTGTTCCGCTCTGGTTGAGTCAGGGCAAGCCAGCGTCATTATTGATACCGGTCCCGACTTTCGCGAACAATTCAATAAGACGGATAAAGCCAATATTGATGCTGTTTTGTATTCACATCCGCATGGTGACCATGTGAATGGCATTGATGATTTGCGCGGACTGGTTTTGCGCCGTAAGGGTAAAATGCCAGTCTTTGGCAACGCTTTTACCGTCAAGGATTTGCAGGCGCGTTTTCCTTACATGTTCGAAGGCGGCGCTTTGGCCGCGCTTTATCCGCCTTTACTGGAACCTTTTATTTTTGATGATTTTGGCAAGAGCTATCAAGTTCAGACGCTGCATTTCATTCCCTTTGCGCAAGATCATAAGACCTGTCAAACCGTGGGTTACCGCTTTGGTGATCTGGCCTATAGTGTGGATCTTCTTAACCTCGAGACAGATGCGCTTCACATTTTACACGGCATTAAAACCTGGGTTGTTGATTGCGCCGCCTATAAAAGCGATGAGCCTAGCGTCCATGCGAATTTGCGCACGATTATGCTTTTGAACGAGACGATTGGTGCAAAGCGCGTGGTGTTGACATCCTTGTCGTTGGGTATGGATTATCAGAGTTTGAAAAAAGATCTGCCGCCGGGCTATGAACCAGCCTATGATGGATTGCAGATTCCTTTTACGCCTTTTTGAACAGACGGGGTCATCCATGAATGCAAATTTGAAAGGCAAGGTCGCGATTGTCACCGGCTCGACCAGCGGAATAGGGCTGGGGATCGCGCAGGGGCTGGCGCAGGTGGGCGCACATGTTGTTCTCAACGGCTTGGGCGATGCAAACGAAATTGAAAGCAGCCGCAAGGCGCTTGAGGCGTATGGTGTTAAAGCACTTTACAATAACGCTGATATGACCGACGGTGCACAGACCGAGCAGATGGTGCACGATACCGTCAAGGCTTTGGGCAGTGTTGATATTCTGGTCAATAACGCGGGTATTCAGAATGTTTCGCCGGTAGAGGATTTCCCGCCGGAGAAATGGGATCGTATTATTGCCATCAATCTTTCTTCTTCTTTTCATACTGTTAAGGCCGCTGTGCCCTATATGAAGAAAGCGGGCTGGGGGCGGATTATCAATCTGGCCTCGGCGCATGGGTTGGTGGCCTCGCCATTCAAAAGTGCTTATGTCGCGGCCAAGCATGGCATTGTTGGCTTTACAAAATCGGTTGCGCTCGAAGTCGCTCAGAATGGCATTACCTGTAACGCGATCTGCCCTGGCTATGTGCGAACGGCGCTCGTAGAAAACCAGATTAAAGATACGGCCAAGGCGCGCGGCATCACGGAAGACGAGGTCGTTAAGAATGTTATGCTCGCCGCGCAATGGACCAAAAAATTTGTTACCGTGGAGCAATTGGCAGGTGTGGCGCTATTTCTATGCTCTCCGGCCGCGGAGAATATCACGGGAACATCATTGGCTGTGGATGGTGGCTGGACAGCGGCTTGAAATAGTGTACGGCATACCTATATACCGGAGAGGCTTGGTCTGAATTCAAGAGCTTTCGCCTGAAAGGGTGCCTATGAAAAATCGTCTTGCGCTTTTGGCGCTCCTCGTTTCTTTTGTCTTTCTTTTCGGGTGCGATCAGCCGCAGGAGCAACAGGCGGGCGGATGGCCGACCCCCGAAGTAACCATCATGACTCCCGAGACGCGCAAGGTTGTGGAATGGGACGAATTCACGGGCCGTTTTGAGCCTGTGGAAAAGGTTGATGTTCGCGCGCGCGTAAGTGGTTATATCCAGGAAATACGCTTCCAGGATGGCCAGATTGTCAACGCGGGCGATGTTCTTTTTGTGATTGATCAGCGTCCTTATGTGATTGAGTTGCAACGCACAGAGGCAGCTTATGAGCTGGCACGCAAGGAGTTTGAGCGCGCAGAAAAGCTTCTGAAGTCAAAGGCGATCGCGCAGGAGGATTTTGACCGGCGGACGCAGGAGTTTCGCATTGCGAAGGCCAATCTGGATCAGGCCGCGCTGAATGTCGAATTTTCGGAAGTTAAATCTCCGATTAAAGGAAGGGTCGGTCGGAATCTTGTAGACGTTGGAAATTTGATCAGCGGCGGCGATGTCAGTGCGACACTTCTGACGACGGTTGTTACGACCGATCCCATTCACTTTTACTTTGAGGCCAGCGAGGCGCAGTTGCTCAAATACAACCGTTTATCGAATGATGGCACGCGCTTAAGCTCACGGGATAATCCCAATCCGGTTTTTATCAAGCTGATGGATGAGGACCAATATACACACAAGGGTGTGATGGATTTCGTGGATAACGTTATCGACCAAAGTACGGGCACCATTCAAGGGCGCGCCATTTTTGACAATAAAGATAATGTTATTGAGCCTGGCATGTTTGCGCGTGCGCGTGTTCCGGGCGGTGGCGAGGCGGATGTCACGCTTGTACCTGATAAAATTATCGGCAGTATGCAAACGCAGAAATTTGTCTATGTCCTTGATGAACAGGGCAGTGTGGCCATGAAGTTCGTTACGCTTGGCAGTGTTCTTGAAGATGGCATGCGTGTGGTGCGCAGCGGTCTGGTGTCCACAGACAAGGTTATTGTCGATCCGCTGGTGGGCCTACAGCCCGGTATGAAAGTGAACATCAAGGGGACAGCACCTGCGGAATCTTCGTCTGCGCCTGCCGGCGCGCCTAATGCCGCACCAGAAGAAGATAAGAGCGCAATATGAAATTTTCCCATTTCTTCATCGACAGGCCGATTTTCGCGACGGTTTTATGTGTGTTTGTTATTATCGTTGGCGGATTGTCGTATTTTTCACTGCCGATTGAGCAATACCCGGAAATTGCACCTCCGACCATTCAGGTTAATGCGAGCTACCCTGGCGCCAGCGCCGAAACAATCGCGGCGACCGTGGCTACGCCCCTGGAGCAGGAAATTAATGGCGTGGAGAATATGTTGTACATGCTCTCCCATTCCACAGCGGATGGAAGCCTCTCTCTCACCATTACGTTTGAATTGGGTACAGATCTGGATACAGCGCAGGTTCTGGTGCAGAACCGTGTGGCGCTGGCCGAGCCAAAATTGCCAGAGGAGGTAAGGCGCATTGGCGTTGTCACGCGCAAGAATTCGCCGAACCTGATGCTGGTGATCAATCTTTTTTCACCCGATAATTCCTATGACCAGACTTTCATTGCTAATTATGCCGTGCTTCAGCTGCGTGATCGTCTGATGCGTATCGATGGCGTGGGCGACCTTGGAATTTTCGGCGCTAGCGAATATGCCATGCGTGTCTGGCTAGATCCGGACAAGATTGCATCGCTTGATCTGACGGCGAATGACGTTATCCAGGCTCTGCGGTCGCAGAATGTGCAGGTGGCTGGCGGAACGCTCAATCAGCCACCGATCCCAAGTCAGTACAATTTCGAGATGAGTATTCAAACACAAGGGCGCCTGATTGACCCGGCGCAATTTGAAAACATCATTGTTAAAAGTTCTGCGGATGGTCGTGTTGTTCGTCTACGTGATATTGGTCGCGTGGAGCTGGGGGCGCAGTCTTACTCCACGCGCGGATATTTAGGAAAGAATCCGGCTGTAGCGCTGGTTGTTTTTCAACGGCCCGGCTCGAACGCTTTGGCAACAGCGGATGAGTTGATCCGCACGATGGAAGAAGCGAAAACGAGTATGCCCAAAGGGCTTGCTTACGATATTGTTTATAACCCGACGGAATTCGTCAGCAAATCCATTGAGGCCGTACTGCACACAATTCTAGAAGCAGTGGTGCTGGTTGTAATTGTCATCATTCTGTTCTTGCAGACATGGCGCGCCGCAATTATTCCGATTGTGGCAATTCCCGTTTCTTTGATCGGGACTTTCGCGGTCATGGCTGGGCTAGGCTTTACACTCAATATCCTCACGCTCTTTGGTTTGATCCTTGCTATCGGGATTGTCGTCGACGACGCGATTGTCGTCGTGGAAAATATGGAACGTCAGCTGAAAGCCGGTCTCTCTGCGCGCGAGGCAGCCCGCAAAACCATGGATGAAGTTGGCGGTGCGCTTGTGGCGATGGGTTTGGTGGTAGTTGCGGTTTTCCTGCCCACGATGTTTCTCGAAGGGATAACGGGAAAATTCTATCAACAGTTCGGCGTTACGATTGCGGTTGCGACGGTAATTTCGGTTCTTGTTTCTCTGACGCTGAGCCCCGCTATGGCGGCACTGTTTTTGCGCGCCGGGCATGAGCATGGCGAAGATCCTCCCCACAATGCCAATCCAATAATCTGGGTTTTCTGGATCTTTAATTATGCTCTGAGTCGCTTCACGCGCGCTTATAGTTGGCTTACAAAATGGGCGGTGCGCGCCGTTTTCGTCTGCATTCTTGCTTATGTCGGGTTGATGGTCTTGGCTGCCTATCAGTTTCAAAAAGTGCCAACGGGCTTTATTCCACCTCAGGATAAGGGCTATTTTATCGTTGGGGTTCAGCTGCCGCCCGGTGCTGCGCTTGAGCGCACCGATACTGTTATTCGCCAAGCAGTGGATTCCTTGCTGCAGATTGATGGTGTGATGAATGCCGTGTCGTTCAGCGGATTTTCAGGCGCTACGTTTACCAATGCCTCCAATGCCGGTGCGATTTTTCCAGTGCTTGAGGATTTCGCAGAACGTGAGAAAAAGGGCCTGACTTTTGACGGGATATTGGGCGAGATGCGAATGCGCATGGCCGGCATTCCGGGCGCTTTCCTGATTGTGATTCCGCCGCCGCCTGTGGAAGGTGTTGGCAATGCCGGCGGATTTAGCATGATGGTGCAAGACCGTGGCGGTTTGGGGCTTGAGGCTTTGACCGGCGCAACCTGGGGGCTAGCGATGGCCGCAAATCAAGGGCCTTTAACGACAAGCGCATTCACATTCTTTGAGACATCGACGCCGCAGATTTATCTGGATATCGACCGTGAGAAAGCGGAGAAGCTGGGCGTGCCGGTTTCCGAGATCAACGCAGCGCTTGAGATTTTCTTGGGTTCTGCCTATGTGAACGATTTTAATTTTTTAGGCCGCACGTTTCGCGTCACGGCGCAAGCCGATGCGCCATTTCGCCTAACGCCTGATGATATCCTCCGTATCAAAGTCCGTAATAGTCAGGGTGATATGGTGCCGATTGGTTCTGTTGCAACAGCACGCGATCAAGCCAGCGCATCGCGCGTTTCGCGTTACAACCTCTATCCTGCGGCGGAATTGATGGGTGATCGCGCACCGGGCGCCAGCACGGGCCAGGCCCTAGATGCGATGGAGCAACTGGCGGCAAAAGTCTTGCCGCCGGGCATTGGCTTTGAGTGGACAGATTTGTCATTCCAGGAAAAGCAGACCGGAAATACCGCGCTGCTGGCTTTCGTCTTGGCGGTGGTTTTTGTGTTCTTGCTTCTGGCGGCGCAGTATGAGAGCTGGACCCTGCCATTGGCGATTATCCTGATTGTGCCGATGTGCTTGCTTTCGGGCATCGTGGGTGTCGGGATTGCCGGCATGGATAATAACGTGCTGACACAAATTGGCTTTGTTGTCTTGATTGCGCTGGCCAGCAAGAATGCGATTCTGATTGTTGAATTCGCCAAGCAGCTAGAAGAGCAGGGCCGCAGTACCTGGGATGCCGCTGTCGAGGCCGCGCACCTTCGCTTGCGGCCCATTTTAATGACATCATTTGCGTTCATACTTGGCGTGCTGCCCCTGGTGGTTGCTACGGGACCGGGCGCAGAAATGCGTCAGGCTTTGGGCATTGCCGTGTTCAGCGGCATGTTGGGCGTTACTTTCTTTGGATTAATTTTCACACCTGTATTTTATGTTATGACGCGACGCGCGGTCAGCGTTATAATGCGCCGTGACAAGCGACAGAGGCACGACGCCAAGGCAGTTCCACAAGCGCCTGTCCAATCACCGCCACCACCGCCTGCGGAAGGGATTACATACTCATGATGCGCGCTGCCCTTTTTGTGATGACATTAATCTTTCTGGCTGGCTGTGCAGAATTTCGCGAACATGCATTGCCCTCAGCGCCATCCGGTTATAAAGAGACGGATCTTATGGCCGTTGCAAACAAACGGTTTAATGACGCACCGCCGGTTATGTATTGGTGGAATGAACTCAAAGATGAGCAGCTTAAAATTCTTATTCAAGAGGCTTTGGACAACAACAAGAATGTTGCTGTGGCTTTGGCTAATCTGCAGGAGGCGCGCGCGATCGCAAGCGAGACTGGCTATGATCGCTTTCCGACCGTCGAAGCCAATGCAAGTTACGCGCGCCAGCGATCAGCAACTGAAAGCACAATCGCCCGCGACAGGACCACGAATGCCTATCAGGCTGGCTTTGATGCAAGCTGGGAGATTGATATTCTGGGCCGGGTGAGTGAATCCATCGCTGCCGCCGAGGCAGATACGCAAGAGGCACAGGAAACGCTGCGCGCGCTGGCGGTGACAACGGCGTCCGATGTCGCGCGCGCGTATTCTCAGCTTCGTGGTGCGCAGCATCGTCTGGATATTGCGCGGCGCAATGTAAAGAACCAGGAGGAAACATATAATCTTACGCGGCGTCTGAGCGAAGGTGGACGCAGCAATGCCCTCGATGAAGCGCGCGCTAAGACTCAACTGGAGCTGACGCGCTCGACATTGCCTGCACTCGAAGCAGAGGTGGCGGCGAATATTCACCGTCTTTCAGTCCTCACCGGTGCGGTGCCTGATGCGCTTCGCGATGAACTTGAGGCACATAAGCCGCTGCCGTCAATTCCCGATGTGGTCTCTGTCGGTCGATCGGAAGATTTGCTGCGCGCGCGTCCTGATATTTGGGCCGCGGAACGTAATTTGGCCGCGAGTATTGCGCGCTATAATGTGGCGGTGGCGGATCTTTATCCCAGTGTGAATATTGTTGGCACTTTGGGATTTGTAGCTTCATCATTGTCCAGTTTTGGTACTGGCGCAGCTGTTGCCTCGACAATCGGGCCAAGCATTAACTGGGCGGCATTTAATCTGGGACGCGTGCAGGCACTGATCGACCAGCGCGACGCGCAGGCACAAGCCGCGCTGGCCAATTACGAATCCGTGGTGCTTGAAAGTTTGGAAGAACTTCAGACGGCGATTGTTCGTTTCTCACAGGAAGAGAAACGCCGTCGTACTTTACAGCAAGCTGCGAAATCAAGCGCAGAGGCAGCGCGCTTGGCGCATGCGCGTTTCGAAGGCGGCGTGGACAGTTTTCTCAATGTTCTTGATGCTGAACGTACCCAGTTGGAGGCCGAGGATACGCTCGCCTTAAGCGATATCGACACTGTCTTGAATTTGATCGCGGTTTACAAGGCACTGGGTGGCGGATGGCAAGCCTTGCCTTCGGAGCAATCCGAGTCGGCTCCAGCTAAGGACGACGTAGAGTAGCATAGTACGGGAATATTTCTAAATCATTGAAATAACAATGTATATCTTGGAGGTTTGCGTTTTTTGTCGTTTTGGTCTAGCGTTCCAGCCGCAACGTATGAGGTTTCAATGACCGATCTTTTCTTTATTGGGCTTGCCTTTGTGGCTTTCGGGCTTTTCGCCTGGGGCGTAAAAATTGCTAAAGGCTCCTAGATTTCCCTTATCAGAGACGAGAAATTCATGGATTGGACATACATTTTGGGCTACGCGGTTTTCGCTGCGCTTTTGATCTATCTCATCTACGCTCTTATTAAACCCGAGAAATTCTAGACATTTTAAAGAAAGGCATCTCCATGCTTTTGTCTGATTTGTTTCAAATGGCGCTTTACATCGCATTGATTGTTTTGCTTGCGCCACCGCTGGGCGCTTACATGCATACGGTTTACGAGGGGCGTCAGCGCTGGTTGTTGCCTGTTGAAAATGTATTTTATGCCATTCTGGGTACACGTCCGACGCTGGAGCAGCACTGGGTTCGGTATGCGCTCGCTGTTCTAGGCTTTAATCTGCTCGGCTTTTTGGTGTTATATGGATTGTTACGCTTTCAAGATGTGCTGCCGCTAAATCCTGCGGGGCAGGCTGCTGTCGGACCTGCGCTGTCGTTTAATACGGCTGTGAGTTTTATCACCAATACAAACTGGCAATCTTATGGTGGCGAAACAACACTGTCGCATCTTTCGCAGATGCTGGGGTTAACTGTGCAAAACTTTCTATCGGCTGCGACGGGCATGGCCGTAGCCGTGGCTGTGATCCGGGGTTTTGTGCGCAAGGAGGCAGAAACTATCGGTAATTTTTGGGCTGATCTGGTACGCGGGACTTTGTATATCCTCTTACCGCTCTCTTTATTGGCGGCTTGCGTTTTGATGTGGCAAGGCGTGCCGCAGAATATGAGCGGGCCTGTTGAGGCGACAATGCTGGAGGGTGAAACACAACGCATCGCACAAGGGCCCGTGGCAAGCCAAGTCGCGATTAAGCAGCTTGGCACGAATGGGGGCGGATTTTTTGCTGTCAATTCCGCACATCCTTATGAGAATCCGACGCCGCTCACGAATTTCTTGCAGATGTTTTATATTCTTTGGATTGGCGCTGCATTCTGCTTTTTGTTTGGGCGCATGGCCGGGGATAAGCGCCAGGGTTATGCGCTGTTCTGGGCGATGCTGGTTATGTTTCTTGTGTCTTTGGGTGTGACGTATGGTGCTGAAAAATGGACGGCCCCCGCGATGCCGGCACCTGCATTTCAGGCGGATGGCAATATGGAAGGCAAGGAAGTGCGTTTTGGTGTTGCGAATTCTGCGCTTTGGGCAACGGCCACCACAGCGGCCTCGAATGGGTCAGTCAATGCCATGCATGATAGTTTTACGCCTCTGGGCGCTGTGATGCCGATGTTTCAGATGATGACCGGAGAGGTGATTTTTGGCGGTGCTGGGTCCGGGTTTTACGGGATTTTGCTCTATGTGGTGTTAACAGTGTTTATTGCCGGCCTGATGGTTGGACGTACGCCGGAATATCTGGGTAAGAAGATTGAGGCGCGGGAAATCAAGCTGGCTATAATCGCCCTGTTAGCGATGCCGTTCGGTGTTTTGTTGATGTGCAGCCTGTCGGCGTTTTCGTCTGATGCTTTGAACGCGATGCAGGATCAGGGGCCGCATGGATTTAGTGAGTTACTGTATAACTATTCATCTGCTTCTGCAAATAACGGCTCTTCCTTCGCGGGGTTTAATGCCAATACAGACTGGCATAACACTATGCTGGCGCTATGCATGTTGCTGGGGCGGTATGTGTATGTAGTGGTTATGCTCGCGATTGCCGGATCCCTGGTCGTAAAGAAAGCCGTTCCACACAGCGTAGGTACATTTCCGACGCATACCGGACTTTTTATCGGCTTGCTGATTGGCTTTGTGGTGATCGTCGATGGCTTGACGTTTTTTCCTGTTCTTGCGCTTGGCCCTATCGCCGAGCATATGGCGATGCTTGCTGGGACCTTGTATTAGGCCACTTTTAAATATTAAAAAAACGGAGTCATCTCATGACCAAACATCATCAGCAGGACATAGGCCTTTTCGACTTGGGGCAGCTTATGCTTGCCTTCAAGATGGCTTTTGTCAAACTCAAGCCGCAGACACTCATCAAAAATCCTGTGATTTTTGTTACAGCTGTCGTGTCGCTGCTATCGACGATCTATACCGTGCAGGGCGTGGGCGATCAGGACGTAATGATCCAGATTACACTATGGCTGTGGTTTACGGTTCTTTTTGCCAATTTTGCCGAAGGCTTTGCAGAAGGGCGCGGCAAGGCGCGCGCCGATTCCCTCCGCGGCGTAAAAGCCGAAGCAACAGCAAAGAAGCTATCTTCCCTGAAAGCAAAAAGCTGGAGCGTTGTGCCTGGATCTTCTCTACAGGAAGGGGACTTTGTCTTGTGCGAGGCAGGCGATATGATCCCGGCCGATGGCGAAGTGATGGAAGGGATTGCTTCGGTCAATGAATCGGCGATTACCGGAGAATCAGCGCCCGTAATCCGGGAGCCTTCGGGCGATCGCTCGGCGGTGACTGGAGGCACAAAGGTAGTCTCTGACTGGATTAAAGTGCGTGTGACGCAGGAGGCGGGCAAAAGCTTTCTTGACCGCATCATCAGCCTCGTCGACGGTGCCAAACGGCAGAAAACTCCGAATGAGGTTGCGCTGACGGTGTTGCTTGTAGGCATGACAATAATTTTCCTGTTTGTCGTCGTTACGTTGCAGCCATTTGCGGGATTGCAGGATGCAACAATTCCGATGCCGTATATGTTGGCACTGCTAATTACTCTGATCCCGACTACGATCGGTGGCCTTCTTTCGGCAATCGGGATTGCAGGCATGGACCGATTGGTAAAATGTAACGTCATTGCCAAGTCTGGCCGCGCCGTGGAAGCAGCAGGCGATGTTGACACGCTTTTGCTCGATAAGACGGGCACGATTACCTATGGCAACCGGATGGCGGATCAATTTATAGCGTTGCCAGGTGTGGAGGTCAGCACTTTGGCGCAGACGGCTTATCTTTCCTCACTCAGCGACGGAACGCCAGAAGGAAAGTCCATCGTCGATCTGGCCTTGCGCAAATATAATGTTGAGAACAATCACGCTGATGAGATTGCAGAGTTCATTGCCTTTACAGCGCAAACGCGCATGAGCGGCGTTAACCTTAAAAATGGTTTGGAAATTCGCAAGGGCGCAGATGATACAATTATCGCCAGCATACGCAACGCGGGGCTTGAATCGCCTGCAACGATTGAAATGTGCAAACGCATTGTGGACGAGGTCGCGCGCCTGGGCGCAACACCTTTGGTTTTAAGCGCAGGGGGGCGTTTGCTTGGGGTCATCCAGCTTAAGGACGTGATCAAACCCGGCATCAAGGAGCGCTTCACACTGTTGCGTAAGATGGGTATCAAGACAGTCATGATAACCGGCGATAACCAGCTTACTGCGGCTGCGATTGCGGCTGAAGCTGGGGTTGATGATTTTCTGGCGCAGGCTACGCCGGAAAAAAAGCTGGAGCTGATCCGCAAGGAACAGGCCAGTGGCAAGTTGGTGGCGATGTGCGGT
>JAKLKY010000030.1:0-4226 GCA_023150415.1 Alphaproteobacteria bacterium
GGTCGTTGATCTGGGCGCGGCGCCCGGCGGCTGGTCGCAAGTTGCAGCAGCCAAAGGCTGTCATGTTGTCGCCATCGATCTTCTGGCGATGGACCCGGTGCCCGACGTCATCTTCATGCAAATGGACTTCCTGGAAGAAGCCGCGCCGCAGGCACTGAAAGACGCATTAAACGGCCCGGCGGATGTGGTACTGTCCGACATCGCGCCCAATACCATCGGGCATAAACAGACGGATCACCTGCGCATTATGATTGCAGTCGAGGCCGCTTTCCAGTTCGCCTGTGAGGTTTTAAAACCTGAAGGTGTCTTTATCGCCAAAGTCTTTCAGGGCGGAGCACAGAACACATTGCTGGCCGAGATGAAAAAATCCTTCAAAACCGTCAAGCACATCAAGCCGCCCGCCAGCCGCTCCGATTCCTCCGAGCAATATGTAGTAGCGAGCGGATTCAAGGCGAGTTGAAAAAATGACTTAAGTCATGCAATATGCAAGAAGAATTTGTAGAGTATACTTTGGAAATTCTAGATCGAACCTAAGCTGTGGATCCCAAAGAAACACTCATCCGCGTCGTTGACCTAAGCATGTCCTCAGTCGAGGTCAGTGTAACGTCGGCACGCATACTTTCATCCGCTCGTGATATCCATCAAGCTGCGACTACTATGGCCGGCGCGGTTGTCGAACTGAATGCATCGATTGGTGAAATTGAAAATGCAGCACAAAAATCTTCTAATTCGGCCGAAACAACTCACGCCTTGACACAGCAGGGACTGCAGGAAATTCAACAACTGCAAAGCTTGATTAGCAATACAGGAAGTATTTTTTCAACAGTCTCCGACAAGACCAGGCAATTGCAATCCGTCGTGAGCAATCTAGGCAATATTGTCTTCATGATTTCAAAAATCGCAGCACAGACAAACCTTCTGGCGCTTAATGCCACGATCGAAGCCGCACGTGCTGGTGAGCACGGCAAGGGATTTAGTGTCGTGGCCAGCGAAGTAAAATCACTTTCGCGGCAAACGGCCGAGGCTTCAGGATCGATTATCGCGCAGATCAAAGATCTTGATTCTGTGTTTGCCGATGTTCAGCATATTATTGATCAATCCAACCAGAATTTGACAATGGTGGTTTCGCAATCCTCGACCGTGGCGGGTAATTTCGAGAATATCAACACCAGTGCGGAAATCATTTCCAGCCAGGTGCGCGAACTGGCCACCGTGTTGGCACAACAACAAGAAGCCGTTGAACTTCTTGCACAGAACATGAACACGATTAAAAATAAAGGCGATGAAAATCTGGGCGCTGTAGAGACGCTGGCTACGCAATCAGATAAATCCGTGCAGCTGATCGAGGATTGGCGCACCTTGCTGGCAAAAGAAGAAATTACGGACAAAGTCATCTATCTGGCAAAATCCGATCACCTTCTTTGGAAGAAGCGCTTGCTCGATATGGCGCTAGGGCGCAATAATCTCAAGGCCAAAGAACTGACGGATCATACGACGTGTCGTCTAGGGAAATGGTATTACAGCGAAGATTCACGCCATTACCGCAATCACCCAGCCTTTAAGGCGATGGAAGAGGCCCATAAGCATGTTCATCAATCAGGGATACAAGCAGCTCAATGCTTCGAACAAAACCGGCTGGAAGAAGGCTTAAAGTTCTTTGAAGCCCTTGAGTTGGCCTCTTGTGATGTCCTGAATTATCTTGAAGAACTGGCCAAGGATACGCACCTGAAAACAGCAGCTTGAGCATTTTTCTTTACTTTTGTGAATAATTCGCTATAACTGCCCTGCAAACACGCCCCCACGTAAAGCGGGGGTTCCTTCTTCGCAAAAGAAAAGGAATTTGCATGGATCTCGGTTTCGGCAATAAAAAAATCCTCCGCCCTGAAAGCATCCGCGAAGCGCTGACGTTTGATGATGTGTTGCTTGTGCCCGGCGCTTCGGACGTGCAGCCCAGCGAAGTCAGCACCGCCACGCGCCTGACAAAGACAATCACCCTGAACATTCCCATTCTTTCCGCCGCCATGGATACCGTCACCGAGGCCGAGATGGCGATTGCACTGGCGCAGCACGGGGGATTGGGCATTCTCCACCGCAACATGGATATCGAGGATCAGACCGAGCATGTGCGCCGCGTCAAGCGTTACGAATCGGGCATGGTCGTTGATCCCATCACTATCAATCCGAGCGCGACGCTGCAGGACGCGCTGGATTTAATGAAGCGTTATAAAATATCGGGCATTCCGGTGACGGAAAAGGGCGGCAGGCTGGTGGGCATCTTGACCAACCGCGATGTGCGCTTTGCCGAAAACCCGGATCAGCCGGTGAAGGAGCTGATGACCTCCGAAGGGCTGGTGAAGGTTTATAACCGCGTCGACCGCGATGAGGCCAAGCGTCTGCTGCACAAGCACCGCATCGAAAAACTTTTGATTGTGGATGATCATGAGCGTTGCATTGGGTTGGTTACGGTCAAGGACATTGAAAAATCTATCAATTATCCTTGGGCCACCAAGGACGAAAAAGACCGGTTGCGCGTTGGCGCCGCCGTAGGCACAGGCGATGTGAACGGTCTGGAGCGCGCGCTGGCGCTGTCGGACGCGGGGCTGGATGTCGTGGTAGTGGACACCGCGCATGGCCATTCGGCAGGCGTGCTGGAGACTGTTTCAAAAATCCGAAAATCCGGGCGCAATGATCTGCAGATCATCGCGGGCAATGTCGCCACGGGCGATGCCGCAAAAGCACTCATCGACGCAGGCGCGGATGGGGTGAAAGTGGGCATCGGCCCAGGTTCTATCTGCACCACGCGCGTGGTGGCGGGCGTGGGCGTGCCGCAGCTCACGGCCATTATGGACGTATCCGAAGTATGCCGCAAAAAGAACATCCCCGTCATCGCCGATGGCGGAATCAAATATTCTGGTGATCTGGCCAAGGCGATTGCCGGCGGCGCGGATGTGGCGATGATGGGGTCGCTCTTTGCCGGAACGGACGAAGCGCCGGGTGAAGTTATTCTCTATCAGGGCCGCTCGTACAAATCCTATCGTGGTATGGGCTCTGTGGGCGCGATGGTCAAAGGCTCGGCCGACCGTTATTTCCAGGCCGGCACAACGCAGTCAAACAAGCTGGTGCCCGAAGGAATCGAAGGCCGCGTGCCTTATAAGGGGCCAATCGGCAATGTGCTGCATCAGATGGTCGGCGGGTTGAAGGCGGCGATGGGCTATACGGGCTGCGCCACCATCAAGGAGATGAAAGACAAAGCGCAGTTCGTACGCATGACTGGTGCAGGCTACCGCGAATCCCATGTCCATGATGTGACCATCACCCGCGAAGCGCCGAATTACCGGCAGGGCAACAGCGATTAAAGCCCAAACTTCTTCAGCGCAGCCTTCTGCTTTTTGTGCAGTTTTGCTGCATCGAAATCCGCGATCATCTCGTTGAACAGGCGGTGCCAGTTGATCTGCGCGTCGAGGTGAATGAACACCGAGCCCAGCCCCAGCGCGGCGCGGTCCATGAACACGAATTCGCGCGGCACGGCCACGCCACCTTTTTCGCGGCTTATGGCGCGCAGGCGCGTATGAACTTCCTGTGCCGTTTCGCGGCCATAGATGCCGCCCTGCGCATGGCCGATGGCGCGCACTTTATCCTCCAGCACCGGCGCGTATAAAAACCGCGCCCAGATATTCAGGGTCTCGATATGGTCTTTGGAAAGATTCTTGAATCCCCAGGTCTCATAAGCATGTACCGCCAACGCTTCGTTGTCGGTTTCCAGAGCGCGATAGAGATCAATCACGCCGCCGATGAACGCAGCCGGAAAGACGCGCACACAGCCAAAATCAAGCAAATTGATCGATAAATCTTTACGCACCGTGTAATTGCCCAGATGCGGATCGCCATGAATTATGCCGTAACCATAGAGCGGCACATACCACGCGCGGAATAAATTCAATGCAATCTTATTGCGGATTTTTTGCGCAGCATTTTTGAAATTCAGAATTTTTTCCCCTTCCAGCCAGTTCGTCGTCAAAAGGCGGCGGGTAGACAGCGCATCGATAACACGAGGCACATGCACATTCTCCTCATCGCGTAACATATAGGCGTACAGCTTGCAGTGCTGTGCCTCGCGTTCGTAATCGAGCTCTTCCATCAAGCGTGCTGACAATTCGGCGTGGATATTGGCCGTGTGGATAGCCTTATCGTAGCGCTCATACAGGGAGAAAATGAGTTTGAGCTGA
>JAKLKY010000030.1:4236-20791 GCA_023150415.1 Alphaproteobacteria bacterium
TTTAAATCGGCTGCAATGGCGGCGGCCATATCGGGATATTGCAGCTTGCAGGCCAGCAGATTGCCGTCGTGATCAGTAGCTTTGTGGACCTGGCCTAGGCTTGCGGCGGCAGCGGCTGTATGCTCAAAGAGATCGAATTTCGATTCCCAATCCGGGCCCAGCTCGGCACGCATACGCCGGCGCACAAAGGCCCAACCCATCGGCGGCGCATTGGCCTGAAGCTGCTGGAAGGCTTGGGCATATTCAGGCGGCAGAGCCTCGGGGATGGTGGCCAGAATTTGGCCTACTTTCATCAGCGGGCCTTTGAGATTGCCCAGCGCCTGCATCATCTGCGCGGCATGTTCAGGGCGGTCGATCCTCAGACCCAAAAATTTCTCCCCCGCCAGCTTGGCCGCAAGGCCCGCCATAGCCCCCGAAACGCGGCCATAGCGCGCCAAACGATGCGTCAGTTTGTTATCATCATCCATATCTTTTCGTTTACGTGCCATGGCGTTCATCATCATAGAGCGTGAATAAACAGGCTCAAGGGGCGTGGAGGCTAAATCCCTTTAAATACAGTGAAAAACAGAATTAAATTCATAAAGAACTTTATTCATATTTTGTTTATATTTTTCATATATCATTAAATAAGGTTCACAGAGATTTTCTGTTTGTTTGTTGTCATGCGCACTCCCGCCTGCAGGCCTGGCTTGCAGGCGGCTTTTTTGCGCCCTTTTCCACGCACAGGATCTTTGATACAAACAGAACCATCTGACCTCAAACGGAGATCCGCCAATGCGCTTAATCCTTGTCCTGTTTGCCCTGGTACTGTACGCGCTTCCTTGTTACGCCGAAGAAAAGAATGCCCCTGTTCTGTCAGATGAAGAAGTCAAAAAATCGATTGAAAGCGCACAAGACAAAACACATACGCTGATTGAGAAAATTATTGATGGCAAAAGCGAAGAAAACAAAAAGCATTTCTTCATGGCCTATACGGTTTTCAATTTGCTGGAGACGGTAAAAATGGTCAAAGGCGATGTCAATAACGCAATACTGAGCTGCGCCGATAAAAATCCCGCCATGAAAGATCGTTTACAAACACGCTATAAAACCTGGAAGGCGGCAACAGATAAGCCAATGAAAGAGGCACAGGCTAATCTGGATAATATGCTGGTGGCGCAGGACTACGCCAAGCAAGAGGATATAAAAACCGTTTTTAAAACGCTGAATGAAACACGCGAAATCACCAAAAGTCAGATGGTGAAAGAGCCCGTCACCACGCCAGAGGCCTGCGAATTCCTATATCAAAAGATGGATGAAACACAGGAAAATCTGGTGACCTTGATCAATTCAACGCTGGTCAGCGTGCCACAGGCTTATAACGATACGCCCAGCGAAGAAGAGCAAGGCGAAGACCAGACCAACGCCCAAGACGATAAGGCAGAATGAGAATCCTGCAACTCATGGCCGGGGCGCGCCATGGCGGCGCGGAGACGGCATTTGTCGATATGTGCATCGCGCTGAAAGAGGCGGGACATGACATTCACGTGGCCACTCGTGCCAATCCTGTGCGCGTACCGCGCTTAAAAGAAGCAGGCATACCCGTTCATTTGCTGCCGTTCGGCGGGCGGATTGATTTTATCACACCGCTGGCGCTGTGGCGGCTGATCCTGAAAATCCGGCCCGAGATCATCCAAACCTGGATGAGCCGCGCACCCGCCAAACTGCCACCGCATTTTATGCTGCCCAAAAGCGCTTATCCGCCCGTGGTGGCGCGGCTGGGCGGCTATTACAAGATCAAGAATTTCCGCCAAGCCGATTATTTCACGACCATCACGCCCCTGATCCGCGACTATCTTATCGCTCACGGCATACCTGCTGCACATGTACGTCACATCAATAATTTTGCCGAGACGGAAGATCACGCCGCGCCGCTGGATCGGGCGACACTCAGCACCCCGGCCGATGTGCCGCTCGTGCTGGCATTGGGGCGTCTTCATACAAACAAGGCTCTTGACGTGTTAATTAAGGCAGCTGCGATGGTGCCATCGCTGCATCTTTGGATTGCGGGCGAAGGGCCCGTACGCGAATCGCTGGAGGATTTGATCGCCGCGCTGGGCGTCGGCGGGCGCGTGCGGTTGCTGGGCTGGCGGTCGGACCGCGCAGCCCTGTTGCAAACCGCTGACATTTGCGCCTTTGTCTCGCGCTATGAGCCCTTCGGCACTGTCTTCGTTCAGGCCTGGGCGCAGCATGTGCCGGTGGTGGTCAGCAATGCCGACGGCCCGCGCCAATTCGTGCATCCGGAAGAAGATGGGCTGATGGTGCCGGTGGATGATGTCCACGCCCTGGCCGCCGCGCTGGAGCGCCTGAGCCAGGATGTCACCCTGCGCACCCGTCTGGCCGAGGCGGGATATAGGCGCTATCGCACTGAGTTTACTAAAGAAAATACAGTTTCTGAATATATCCGGCTTTATGAAGAAATTTTAGGCCTCTATAAGTAAAAAATATTTGCAATTTCAAGGGCAATTATGCCATACTGGACTTAATCCTGCAGAGTGTATTGATTTCAAACAAAAAAAGCAGGATGGGTGTAATAAATTAGGGTAATAGAGTAAAAAGTCCAAAAAGGACAGAAACGCCGGACAAACGGCGGGGTAATAAAGAGGGTGTTGTTGTATGGCTTTAACGGCTGATCAGCAGAAATATATTCAAAACATTCTTGTTGCTTTTGGCGGCATGTCGCCAGAAGAAGCCGCCAAGCCTGAAAATCTCACGCGTGGCAACGTTGAACGCGCATTGGCGAATGTTGCTGCGGTCAATCCTGATCTTGCCTATGATCCGAATACTGGGTTCACACGGGATTATAGTAGCAAACTGAACAAGGCTCTTACCGAAATATCCGAAAGCGAGAATTGGCCGCTATTTAAAGGCGCGGCTGCAACACCGCTGGGCGGGGATGCGTTCGCTGGAACGCTTTTACGTGCCAAATTTCCAAAAGCACCGGAAAGTTTGGTGAGCAATCCTGATATTTTGGTCGATCTCGTCAGCGAGCCCGGCCACTATATCGACGCCGTCAATTCGTTTTTCCAGAATCAACCGGGTGCGGCACCGGTTGCAGCTGAAGTTGAACCTGCTGCCACACCAGCCGAAGCCGCAAAACCTGTAGAGCCTGTGGCACAGGAACCGGCTGCCGCAACAGCGCCACAAGCAGCGCCACAAGCAGAGCCGCAAGTAAAGCCCCCAACACCCGAAGAAATTGCCGCACAAAAGGCCACGGAAGAAGCTGAGAAAAAACAAGCCGAAATCAACGGCGCCGAAATGATGGTCGAAACCGGCGTGGATGCCTTGGCCAAAATGGTCAATGAGCAAATCAAAGCGCAAACAGGCGCCGACCTTCTGGGCGTTCGTGCGCTGAATTTACCGGATTTGAAAAACGGCAAACTGGATAACCGCGCCGTGCAAGAATTCATGCATGTGCTGACCGGCCCGATGGGGCTGAACATGGGCTGGGAAGATGGTGAGATTTACACGCCCGAGCGCGGAAAGCAGATTTTAGAACGCCTTAAAAACGGCGCCGCTCCGGCCTTCGTCGCCAAAATGACGCCTGAGCAGCAAAAACAATACAATGACATGGTTCAAGGTGGTATGGCCGAGATGTTCATAGGTTCACTGGACAAACTTCATACAGCCGGTCTTCTTTCCGACAAGAAGGAATTCGAAACTTCGCCGCTCGGCATGGCTCCGGCATTGGGGCAAATGCTGGGATGGTTGAAGACGGAATGGCCGCAGGTTTTTGGAATTATTGATGGTTTGACTGAAAAATTCGGCTTTGATCTCGATTCATTGGCGCTGATGCCTGCTGCGCCTGCCCCTGCTGCGCCTTCTGCTCCCGCTCCTGCGCCCACACCTGCGCCCGGAACTACGGGTCAGCAGCCCGACACAGAAACGGCTTCTGCCCCTGGGTCGTCCCTTCCTGGCGGCGGAATCACCATTACCACGATGGTTCAGATTGATCCGAATAAGCCCGCACCCTCGCTGAATCTGGATTTTAAAAATCACAGCGGCAGCGTATGGACCGACGATCAACCCTCGAATGTCCACCCGCGCGCCGATCTGCTCACGCAGGATACAGCTCTTGTAAATGCTCCCTCTGCCCCTTCTGAATTGCCCGAAACGGCACCACCTGTCCTTGCATTGTCAGCAGAGAAAATCAATCTGTATAAAAATTTCGAGAACGCTGATTGGCTGACGCCGCAAGGCAATGATCCCTTAGATTTAGAAAAGCATGCGTCCTTCCTTTCTAAAACAAAGCCTATGTTTGTTTTGGAAGCAGAGACAGAGCATGATGGCCCGATTGAAAGGCACCGCCTGGTTCCGAAATCCCCCGTCACTTTTTCTGACCTTCAAAAGCAGCTGGGCGATCACATTACCGTTGAGCAAATGGCCTATGCAGGACAAATATACGCCACGCGTCTAACGGGAGAAAATGGTAAAACACTTTTACTGGAGCCGGAGAGTTATCTCAACGAATCGCATAGGCTTGGCGTCTTGAGGATTTCATCCGAAACAGATCAGACCATGCAAGAAATACACGAAATTATGCGTGAGGAAATTGCCGCTGAAAATCGGCACCTTGAACAGCGCGCTGTTGATGAAGTGGAAATGGAAAAAATTAACGCGGAAATCACGGAAGGTACTCGGGAGATTGCAGCAGGGAACCAAAGAATCTCAGAAATTGAGGGCAGAGTTTCAAAACCAAATCCTACCCCTGTTTCTGCGCCCGAAGGCCAAACCACACAACCTTCCTGGCCCGGCACGGTTCAGCCGCCGATGAAAGGCGAGATACAGAATGCCGCTCCTGCGTCTGGGGACAAACCCAATCCGCAGCCACTGCCAACGCAAGTCACGACCACAACTGTTGCTTACGCACCCGCGCCACAGGAAACACCGTCTCTGAAACACCATACCGGCCACGAGGCGGAGAAAATCCATGACCTGGCGCAGGTATTGCCCAATGCCTGGTGGGATAAAAAATGGGAAGGCAAGCAAGGCCAAGCCCTGCGCGATTTTGCCAATGCAGAATATAAGCGCATCCACAATCTGCCGGAAGATGCCAATATTGATATGTACACCAAGGAAGCGTTTTTGTTTGTGCATAACAATCCTGACGTGCATCCGCGCGGCGCGGCCCTGATCACCGAAAATCGTGTTATTTCCGACTTGAAATTAATGGATCATAAACTCGCCAGCCGCCCGCAATTCTTTGTCGAAGGAAAAGGCGATCAAGCACGCATCATCGCTGTGGGCCGGGATCGCGATGCGCATTTCTCCAACATCGACGTCACCGACGACATGAAGGCCATCAGAGATCATGGTCATCAGGCCAATACGCAGGGCCTTAATGCTTTGCGCTCCAGCGCGTATCCGTATCACCAATTCCGCAATACTGAATCGCTGTATAATGTCGCGGTCAATGATATAGAACAGGCTGATAAAAAACTCTCCACAGAGTTTAAAGTGGTCGCCAGCGGGAACTATAAAATCGAAAATTATGCGCCAAATGAGCCCGTGGAGACAAAGCCTTCACGTGTCCCCATGTCTTGGGCACCAGCAGCTTAATCACTAAAAATCCAGCTATTTTTAGATCCTAAATCCGATTATGCTGAAGACAGTCGTAACCGGACAGACCCGCGATGAACCAACCCGCCGCACCCATCCACATTCTGATCGCCGAGGACAACACCGTCAGCCGCGAACTGATGGCCAGCATTCTACGCACGCAGGGTTATGTGATCGAGGGCGCGGCGGATGGCGGCGCAGCGATCGATGTCGTGCGCACGCGGCCCGTCGATATGGCGCTGGTGGATATCAATATGGCGCCGCGAGGCGGATTTGAATTTATCCGCTATCTGGTTGGAAATTCGATCAAATTGCCTGTGGTCATTATCACGGCGGAGGATTCCAGCGATATTCTGATGCAGGCCCGACAATTAAACGTCGATAACATCCTGATGAAGCCGGTCGAGCCGGGGCGTTTGCTCAAGGTTGTGGAGCGCACCCTGCGCGCGCGCGGCATCATCGCCAAGCCCTTTACGGTAGAGGCGTTGGATGTGCAGCATAATCCGCAAGACCTGATGCAGCGTACGCTGGAACTGGCCGAGGAAAACGCGCTGGCGGGCAAAGGCGGCCCCTACGGCGCGATTATCACGGATCCGCAGGGGCGTATTCTGGGCATGGGCGCCAACGGCATCGGCAGCCGCGCCGATCCCACGGCCCATGCCGAAGTGATGGCCATCCGACAGGCGGCTGAGAAACTGGGGCGTTCCGATCTTGCGGATTGTGTCCTCTATTGCAGCAGCGAGCCAACGATGGTGTCGCAAGCCGTGATCCGCAGCGTCGGGATCAAGCACGTCTATTACGGCCTCTCGCACGCTGATGTACATAAAATCCGCGAAGCGACGCGCAAGGTGATGCGGGAGAAATTTTTACCCGATACGAAGTATGAACAAATCTGTCAGGCGGAAGCTCTGGCCATGTTCTACAGCGCCATGAGCCGTGAACAGGACGAAACGACCTAATTCAACTCAAAGATTCCTTCGACTTCAACCGAAGCCCCAAGCGGCAGAGAAGGGGCACCGACAGCAAAGCGCGCATGTTTTCCAATGTCGCCCAAAACTGCAACCACCAGATCCGAAGCGCCGTTCATCACCTTGGAATGATCCGAAAAATCATGGCCGCAAGCAATAAATCCGCCCAGCTTGATGCAGCGTTTGATGCGACCCCAGTCGCCATCTACCGCCTTATCCGCCACAGCCAGGACATTCAACGCGCAAGCACGCGCAGCGGCAATACCCTGCTCCAGTGTCACCACATTCCCCACCGTTCCCTGATGCAGTAACTTACCTTCCACAAAAGGCAATTGCCCGGAAATAAAGATTTGCTTGCCGCTGATCACATAAGGGACATAATTCGCAACCGGAACGCTGACGATCGGCAAAGCAAGGCCTAGAGATTTAACTTTTTCCTGTATGTTCATAAACGGTAATTTGCGCGATCAAAACCGCTTTGTAAAGGCCTGCGATTCTGCCATACTATGACCATGAAATTTTTTGACTTCCTCAGTCGTTATTTAGGGGCGCTGTCGCCAGCGCAAATCACATTTTTTACTCTGTTTTCAGGTGGAAAGCTGATCGGGCAGGATATGTTCGGAAACCGCTATTACCAGATGGCCCCGCGCCAGGGTTATGCGTTGCCGCGCCGTTGGGTAATTTACAAAGGTCGTCCTGAGGCCAGCCTTGTCCCGCCGGAATGGCATGGCTGGTTGCATCACCAGAACAATACCCCGCCCAGTCCCGATACGGCCTCGTTCCGCAGATCGTGGCAAAAGCCACACCAACAAAATCTAACCGGGACCATTGCCGCCTACCGCCCGCCTGGGCATTTACTGCGCGGCGGGCGGCGTGATAAAGCAAGCGGCGACTATGAGGCCTGGAAGCCCGAATAAAAGAAAGCAAAAGGAAGATTAAAGACAATGAAACGCAGCATTTTTGAAACCATCCTCGGCGCCGTCGTTATCGCAGTGGCGCTGGTTTTTCTGGTTTTCGGCCTGAAAACGGCTAATGTTTCAACGGCGGCGCAAGGCTATATGGTGCTCGCTGATTTTTCGGGTATTGGCGGCTTAAAGCCCGGCGATGCCGTGCAGGTCAGCGGCGTAAAGGTGGGCACCGTGACAAAAGTCGAGCTGGATCCCCAGTCCTATCTGGCGCGCGTGACTATGATGCTGCGCAAGGATGTACAGCTTCCCGCAGACACCACCGCCGCCATCAGCAATGAAAGTCTACTGGGTGGGCGCTATCTGGCGCTTACGCCAGGTGGAGAAGAAGAAATCATCGCGCCTGGCGGTAAGGTGAAATATACGCAGGCCCCGCAGAATCTTGAGGAACTGCTCGGCAAATTTATCTTCAGTGTCCAAGATGAAAAGAAGGAAGAGGCCGAATCCACACCTTCTGCTGCCGTAGAATCGGTTGAACAGCCTTGATCCGCGCCAGTTTTGGAACCCTGATAATTTTAATCCTCGCTTTTCTTGTCCTGCCTGTTTCTGCGGCAGAGATGATCGAAACGCCGATTGTGCGCCTGCGGGCTTTGGAAAAGATTACGGCGCGCACCGTGACTTTCGAAGCCGAAGTGGGTAAGACCATCCGCTTTGGATCCATCTATATTAAAACACAAGCCTGCCGTAAAACCTCCCCGCTGGAGCAACCAGAAGCGGCATCCTTCCTTCAAATCTGGGAAGACGCAAAACCAGACTCGCCGGACCCAAAATTGCGCGAATCCCACTGGGTGTTCAGCGGCTGGATGTTTGCCTCCTCGCCCTCTCTCTCGGCGATGGATCATCCTATTTATGATGTTTGGGTGCTCGACTGCCTGGAGGCAAAAACCACTGAAGCTGGGCCGGACAGCCAGCAAAATGAGCGGCCCGGCGAAGGCGAGCTTAAGGAAGGCGAAATTCCACAAAGTCCGGAAATTCAGCGCGATATCCTCAGCCCCTAGATTTTATAAACCGTTTCGCGCGCTAGAAACGCTTGCATCATTTCCTTGGGGCATTTGCCTGCTTGCACAAAATCGGCATCAACAAGCAAGGCCTGTTGCAAGCGTATTTGAAAATCCGCATGTGGCATTTCATAGCCGCCGAACTGGCGTAGGTGCGGATTGAGAAACTGGGTATCCAGCATCGCAAATCCCCCCGACCATAATCGCGCCACCAGATGCGCCAGCACCATTTTGCTGGTATCGCGTCGGCGTGTGAACATGCTCTCGGCAAAGAATGCGCCGCCGATTGCCAGGCCATACAACCCCGCGATCAAATCCTGACCCGACCAGGCCTCAAGACTATGCGCATGACCCTGCGCATGCAGCTGCACAAACACTTTGCGAATAGAATCGTTGATCCAACTATCGGGACGCTTAGGGGTACGCTCCGCACAACCCTGAATGACGGATTCAAATGCGGTATTCATCCGGATACTGATCGTTTCGCTTCGCAGCGTATCCTTAATCAGACTTTCCCGCAGCCTCTGGGGGATGTGGAAATCCTGAATCGGCAGCTGACCGCGCATCGCCGGGCAAAGCCAGTGCACGCCCTGGCTGTGGATTCCTGCTGCCATGGGGAAAATCCCCTGACGATAAGCATGAAGGATGAGCGCTGGCGTTAAAACGAGCTGCATGTTTTATTGTAACATAAAAAAACTCGTTGAAGGGATCGGCAGAGCATTCTAGCCTGAACACGATGAAGACGTATCAAAGCGGCAATATTTTGTTTTTTATCCTGATTGCGGTTGTACTGCTGGCGGGGTTAACAATGGTGCTTAGCCGCTCCAGCACCAGCGTCAACCAAACCGGCAGCGTCGAGCATACAATCATTGATGTCAGCGCCATTAAGCGGTATGCCGCAGGATTAGCCGCCGCCGTACAGGCGTTGCAATCGCGTGGATGCTCCGAAAACGATATCAGCTTTGAAAACCCCATCGTCGCGGGGTATGAGAACACCGGAAACCCCAGCAATGAGAGCTGCTTTGTTTTCTCGGAAGAAGGCGCAGGCCTGGTCTGGCGGGAGCCTTCAGAGACCGATATCGCCATCACCCCTGGCACCAATTCAGGCATCGTCACCGGTTTTGCTGTTTCAGGCATTGGTGCAGCGGATGCCGGAAACGCGGGCGTTGATTTGCTCTATCTTGCCGGCGTAACCGAAGCCCAATGCACAAAAATCAACGCAGATGCGGGTATTGGCGGCTCGGTCTCGACATCAATTGCCACATGGACCACGCCGTTCCTGGGCAGCTTCACGGCGGGAACCGTCCTTGGCACGGGCGGCGAAGCCGATGGGATTGCAGGTCATGAGAGCGGCTGTATCACAATGACCGGCAGCACCGGTGTGTTTTACCAGGTGCTGTTGGCACGGTAGTTTCGCGTCATTCTATGGGATGATTACTCAACCAGCTTGTTCCACCAGCCACGCTTTTTTTCCTGTGGCGGCGCATTCACGGTTTCGTAGTCGCGCGGCGCGGGTGGCGCATCCGATGTTTCCGCGCTGCGACGACGGGCTGTGAAAACGCGTGGCTCCTTCGCGAGCACCGGCGCGACGGGGTCTGCAGGTGCGGACATTTCGGGCTGCGTCAAGGGCCGGTGAACCGGTTGCTCTTGAATCTCCGGCTCTGAGAACCGATCCGCATTGTTCTCGGACCGATGGTCCGGACGCTGATCCTCGCGCCAGCGACCCCGGCCATAACGACCACGGCGCGGACGGCGGCCCCGGTCCTGCGATGCGCCATCATCTTGCATGGCGCTAGTATCGTTCAGTGCTGCGATTTCCTGATAATGCGGCGCATCGGCAGCAACACCTTCGTCATCGCCAAGCGTCTCATCTACAGTCGCATGCTCATACGCAGGGCGATCTTGTGCTGATCGATCTACATACGGTCTCTCGCCGCGCCCGTTGTCACGATCTCCTCGGTCGCGCCCGCCGCGGCGGCCCCGTCCCCCGCGTCGACCACGGCGACGGCCAGAGCCGTCTTGCTCATGATTCCGCCGTGGTTCGCGCGATCCATTGTCTTGAGGCTGAGCAAGATCCCCTTCTTCAACAGCATCAGATCCGTACACATCATCTTCATCTTGTTCGCGCACATCTTCTGGTACGCGCTTTTCAACGCGGCGCGGAGTGGGCGTGCCTTCTTCATCTTCATCCTGCGCGGCTTTGGAAATCTCAATCCGGAATTTTGAGGCGCCAATGCTTTCATCCACGCGGATCAGAACCCGCAGCTGATAGCGCGTCTCGATCTCCGTCACATGCTTGCGTTTGAAATTAAGAATATAGAGCGCCACAGCCGGCGGGACATGAACAATCACCTCCGCGCCGCGATGATTAATGCCCTCTTCTTCCAGCGCACGCATCACCATAACCGATGCTGCGTCCGGAGTCCGCGTCCTGCCCATGCCGCCACAATGGCTGCACAGCTCATATTGGCTTTCTGTCAGGCTGGGGTTCAAACGCTGGCGTGATAGCTCCATCAAACCAAAAGAAGAAATGCGACCCATCTGAATGCGCGCGCGGTCGGTCGACAGCGCATCGCGCATCTTCCGCTCGACCTTGGCATTATTGCGCCGGTCCTCCATATCAATAAAGTCGATGACAACCAGACCACCAAGATCCCGCAATTTCAGTTGACGTGCCACCTCTGCAGCGGCTTCCAGATTGGTGCGCAAGGCGGTTTCTTCAATGTGGCGTTCCTTGGTTGATTTGCCCGAGTTGACGTCAATCGACACCAGCGCTTCGGTCTGGTTGATGACCAGATAACCGCCCGACGGCAATGTGACTTGTGACTCACCAATCTCGGCAATATGCGCCTCAACGTGATAACGGTGGAACAAGGGAATTTCAGGATCCGTATAATGCTCCACTTTCTTGGTGTGAGAGGGCATCATCATCTTCATGTAATTGCGTGCGGTCTTGAACCCTTCATCGCCAGCGACAATGATTTCATCAATATCGCGGCCATAAAGATCGCGCACGGCACGCTTAATCAGGTTGGCTTCTTCGTATATCATGGCCGGAGCTGATGATTGCAGCGTATCCTCACGGATCGTATCCCAGAGCTTCATCAGGTAATCCAGATCACGCTTGATCTCAACCTTGGTGCGTGAAACGCCTGCGGTGCGCAAGATCACCGACATGCCCTGCGGCACTTCCATTTCCTTGAGCATTTCTCGCATTTTCGCCCGGTCCTGATAATTGGCGATTTTACGGCTCACGCCACCCGCGCGCGGGCTGTTGGGCATCAGCACGCAGTAGCGACCCGGCAAAGAAAGATAACTCGTCACAGCAGCACCCTTATTGCCGCGCTCCTCTTTCGAAACCTGGATCAACATGATCTGGCCGCGCTTGATTACCTCCTGGATTTTATACTTGCGGCGCAGATTGTAGCGGAAGCGCTCTTCAGCATCCTGTGGATTGTCGCCGTACATTTCCGTGCGCCCGCTGCGATACGGAGCAGTGCGTTGACGCCCGCGCCCACGGCCGCGCCCATCGCGGCGTCCAAAACGTCCGCGACCCCGACCGCGGCCCTCGCGGCCGTCTTGACGTTGGCCGTAGGATTGAGAACCATCATTGCTCTGGCCTTCATCATCCGGCGCACGATTGCCAATATTATCAAGCGACTCGTCGATGAACTCATCATCCCGACGATTGCCGAAATTATCTTCATCTTGCGCAAACGGCGCATCCTCTTGCGCTGTCTGTATTGCTTCCGCAACAGCGGGCATATCACTGTTTTGCTTTTGTGTGGCACTCTCTGTCACAGTCTCGCGCGGGGCATAATCGCCGCCGATTTCTTCAACGAAGTCGCCTTCATCATCAACAGGCTCGATATTGGGGGCGAGACCTTCATCACTTTCTAAAGGTGGTGTGTCTTGCTCGGGCATATTTTGTGCAAGTTCCGCCCGCTCAGCGGCTTCTTCTTCCGCCTCCAAAGCCTCCTGCGCCTCGATCAGCGCCTTTTGCTCGGCCAGCAGTGCCTCACGATCAGCGATGGGAATACGAAAATAATCCGGGTGAATTTCCGAAAAGGGCAGAAACCCGTGGCGATTACCACCAAAATTCACGAAGGCCGCCTGCAGCGACGGTTCCACCCGCGTCACCTTGGCCAGAAAGATACTGCCCTTTAATGGCTTGCGGTATTTGCTTTCGTAATCAAACTCGGCCAGACGGCCATCATCGACCACCGCAACCCTTGTTTCTTCTTCATGGGTGGCATCAATTAACATTCTTTTTGTCATTTTAAAATCTCCGTAGGCGGGCCTGCAGCCACCGGATCGCGTGATCATTTTGGGAAGGGATATTCTCCGTAATCCGCAAAGACGCGAAAAGGCAGCGCCAAAGGCGCGCGTTATAGCAATTAACAATGTTTGCTATCTCGGGTCCGCGAAACCTAATGAACTTCTTTCCTAACGAAGTCTTTCCAAATGCGCGTCCGCCGTGATAGGCAAATCGACCAAGGGTGACCTTACACCGATACAAAGTGCAGCACAATGAAAAAAATGCAGCTTGATTTAACAGAACCTCTCCAGGCCCCGCCCGGACAAGGACGACCGTGGGATTGGCTCCTGTTTTTTATGCGCCCTTACGCTATTCCCCTGGTTTTGGCCTCCTTATGTTCGCTGGCGGTACAGGCAGCGTTCCGCATGGATGCGTTTTTCTTTTCCATGATTATTCAGACTCTGGAAACTAAACAGGCCGCTAGCGAACCGGGACGCCTCTGGCTATGGGTCGGATTGTTTATAGGCATCAATGCCTTGGCGATATTCGCGCTCTATTTCTTCGTAGCCCTGCGCGGCAGCCGGATCATGGACATCATTTCCAAGCGCTTTGCCCTATACGGGTTCAACCATTTGCTCGCTTTGCCGGAATCTTGGCATGAAAACCATGCTTCGGGCGAGAAGTTGCAGAAACTTCTTTCAGGCCGCACTGGCTGTTTTGAATTGCTGCAAAGCGTGTTCTGGCATATCACGCCGTTACTGGCCACAGGGGTGACAATTGTCTTTTCGGTTCTGGCTCTGCAGGGCCCAGCTTATTATTTACTGCTGTTTCTGGCGTTGGTGGTGACATACCTCGCGTTTGCACTCGCCACGGCAAAGGCTATGAAGAAACACTACGCAGCGTATTACGAGAGCCTGGAGCAAGTGGTGGGCGGCGTTTATGAATTTGTTGTCTCCACAGCCACCATGCGCTTGTTTAATCTGCGTACCCATGCCTTGGCCATGGGACGCGATCTGGAAACCCAAAACCATGCCGTGCGCACAGCGTTGTTCAAGGCGAATTTCCGGCGCTGGTTCGGGCTGGATGCGCTGGCGCTGTTTTGGATCAGCATTATTGTCGTATTGGCTGCTTATCAAACCATGCAGGGAACGCTCAGTCTTGCGGCGCTGACGGTCATCATGTTCCTGTGCGTCTCCATCTGGCGGGAGATGGTGGCATTTGCACTGAGCATAAATGAAATCGTCGAACGATGGGAAAGCTTCAAGCGCCTGGCTGAATTACTCAATACGCCATTGACTATCCGCAACAATGCCATCGCGTTACCGATCACGCCTGGTCCTCTTCATATCCGCTTCGATCACGTTGGCTTTCATTACAGCGCGGGCAAAAAGGTCATCCGCGATTTTACACTCGATATTCCCGCCGGGCGGAAGATCGGCCTGATCGGCCCCTCGGGCGCCGGCAAGAGCACAGCTGTGAAATTATTGATGCGCTTCTACGATGTGGAAACTGGCGCAATCCGCTTGAACGCGCAGGATATCCGCGACCTACAGATCGAAAACCTGCAAGCATCCATCGCCGTCATACCGCAGGATGTGGTGCTGTTCAACCATCCGCTGATTGAAAATATCCGCTACGGCAATCTACAGGCCAGCGATGAACAGGTGATCGAAGCCGCCCGCCGTGCCCATGCGCATGAATTCATCGAGAGCTTGCCGCAAGCCTATCAAACCCTGGTGGGGGAGCGCGGCGTGAAACTCTCCGGCGGGCAGCGCCAGCGCATCGCCATCGCCCGCGCGATTTTAAAAGACGCGCCGATTTTAATTCTCGACGAAGCCACAGCCGCGCTGGACAGCGAATCCGAGCATTTCATACAAGAAAGCTTGCGCGATCTGATGCAGGGAAAAACGGTGATCGCAATTGCGCATCGCCTCTCCACAATCGCCGCGCTGGATCATCTGGTGGTGATGGATCGCGGCGCGATTGTCGAGCAGGGCAACCACGCCGAGCTCCTCGCGCAAAACGGTCTGTATGCAAAATTATGGGCGATGCAAAGCGGAGGGTTTTTGTGCGTGTAATGCAAGACAAATATTTGATAAACAAAAGAAAATTACACCTTCCGAACCTAAAATTTGACATACAGACTTCTGATATGTTATCGATCAGCTCTATTCAAACTTGTGGGAAGACATATGAGTTTTAAAACAAAAGCTGCTATTCCGTATACGGGATTTGCCAATCCGCTTATTAGCTACGTAATTCGCGATGATAGTCGATTGGTTAGAAGTGGACCTGGATTGAGCATTGATGTCAATTTAAAGGGCGCGCATGTCCATCCTATTGCTTATGGTCCTTTAGGTGAGATTTTAGATGTTGGCACAGTCACGATTGTCGCAAGCGATGGCACAGCCCATTGTGAACGGGTAAAACACGTCAAAGCTTTTCAGGAAGCAGCGCGCGCACATGCTTATGTAGACCCAGCAACATGGACAACCGGTCTAGTTACGATGCCGCTGCTTTTTAGCGTTCCAAAACTGCCAGACGATTTAGTGGCTATTTTGAAACAACATAAGCAAGCCGGCACACCGTTTATCACTTGGAATGTTAAACCCGGTGATATTTTGCCTGATCGCGCTGTGATTGGAGAAGTGAATACACTGCGGATATCGTCTCATACTCTTCATGCAGAGCAAAGAAGGCTTAGCCCTTTGCCCATTCTAATGCCTTTTGCGGGAAGGATTCACTCTTTGAATCCCAAACCTGAAGAACCAGGAAATGCGCCGCTGTTTCAATTCCAGGCGATTACCACACCGGGTGATAGCGGTTATGTTCAAAGGGAGTTTCAAAATGGGAAAACTTCAGAGGAACATTTTGCACATTTACATTACGTGTTTTGTAAAGTTACTGAAGGAATCTATCGGCATTTTACAGCCGGGTTCGCTGGTGAAAAGGGAGACCCGGGTACAATAAACAATCGCGCGAATGATTTTATCAACAAAGCCCTCAACAACATGCGCAGCACCTGCACAGATTTGAACGGAAATCCAGCACCCGTGCCAAGCAAGTAATTCGTTAGATGATAACGAAGATATCATCTCTCGTCATACTCACCGGCGCGGGAATATCGGCCGAGAGCGGGCTGGAGACATTCCGCGGCGCCGGAGGACTATGGTGCGGCCACCGGGTGGAGGATGTCGCCACGCCCGAAGCCTTCGCCCGTAACCCGCAGATGGTGCATGATTTTTACAACATGCGCCGCGCGGGATTGCGCGATCCCAAAATCCAGCCCAACGCCGCGCATCAGGCGCTGGCACGGCTGGAGCGGGAATGGGATGGCGATGTCCTGATCGTGACCCAGAATATTGATGATCTGCATGAGCGCGCGGGTACGCGCAATCTGATCCATATGCACGGCGAGGTGCTGAAAATGTTCTGTGCTTTTTGCGCCAACGGCGATCATGAAAGCACAGATAAATATTCCATTCTTCATGATCTAGGCCCTGAGCACGTTTGCGTATCGTGCAACCGCGCCGGTGGGATGCGCCCCGATATCGTCTGGTTTGGCGAAATGCCCTATGCCATGAATCGCATCGAGCGCGCCTTAATGAATTGCGACCTGTTCATTGCGATCGGCACGTCGGGAAATGTTTATCCGGCGGCCGGTTTTGTGCAGATGGCGCGCTATGCGGGCGCAGAAAGTTATGAATACAATCTTGATCCCGCCCTGAACAGCAACGCCTTTGATAAAAGCTTTCACGGCCCGGCGGG
>JAKLKY010000031.1 GCA_023150415.1 Alphaproteobacteria bacterium
GAATATGGGATTTGTGGAAATAGCGACGCACGCACTCAATATCAATATCATCATCCTCCACCAGCAAGATGGGAATAGGCTTGGCGGGATGAATATCGTACCGGTTAGCCTGCTGCGCGGACATAATTTTGCTCCTCCTGCTGTTGCAGCAACAAGCCGGATTTCGGCCATGTCACGCGCATTTTCGTTCCGCGGCCTTCGTCCCCTGTCTCTTCGAGTTCAATGGCGCCCCCGTGAAGCGACATGATTTTCCTGGCCAGCGCCAGCCCCATGCCGCTGCCCTCACGCGTATCCCGGGATTGCAATGTGCTGAACATGTTGAAGATTTCGTTACGGTAGGCTGGTTCGATGCCGGGCCCGTCATCGCCCACGCATAAAATATATTGTCCTGGCTGTTCTTCGAAGGAAATCACGATACGTCCCTGTCCCCTGTCATGATGCTTGATCGCATTGTCCACCAGCACACACAGCACCCGCTGCAAAGCGAGACGCGGCGCCATGATGGCAGAAAAATCGCCGACAAATGTAAGATTAAAACCATCGGGAATGTAGGTCAGTTCCAGAATGTCTTCCTGCAAAACGCGGCCATCCACAATTTCCTCGGGCTGCACGGAGAGTTTATGGTCAATGCTCGCATAATCGAGAATGTCATCCAGCAGCTTTTCCATGCGCCGCACCCGCGCCCGCAATATTTGCATGTTCTGCCGTGCCTGCCCCTGCAGCCCAGGGCCCGCGTCTTCCTCGATCCAGCGGGAAAGATTATCAATCGCCCGCAGTGGCGACTTTAAATCATGCGACGCGATCCAGGCGAAGCGGTCCAGCTCGCGGTTCGATTCTTCTAGCGCCTGAACCTTCTTCTGCAGACGGCCATAAAGCTCCACATTCTCAAGCGCTACAGAGGTAAAATTCGCCAGAGTTTCAAGAATGGAAATTTCTTCCGCGCTAGGTGTGCGATTAATTGCCCAATAATTGCCAATCGCCGCGACGGGATTTTTCCGCCGGACCGGAACCATCGCTAGGCTTTTGACGAAAGTGGGACGATAGGCATCGGCGGGGATGCGTGGATCTTGATAAATATCTTCTATAACAGCCGGTTGCGCGTTCATCATCACCCAACCGCTGATGCATGTTTTCATAGGAAAGCGCTGCCCCTTCCACAGCGGGCTGATAGCATTTTCCTCGGCATAGAAACATTTATCGCCATCACGCAGAACGAAGGTCGCACCATCAGCGCCCGTCAATTCCCGGGCTGCCTGGCGTACAATGGTCATAACGCTATCAAGGTCATGCGCACGAGAGAGATCCTGAACCACCGCGACCAGATGTTCCATCGCGGCCGCGTACCAATCCTTTTGGCCCTTTTGGCCAAAAGGAGGATGGGCCGCCTTTTCTGCCTGTTTCTGATTCATCCCACACACCGTGAGTACCTTTTGTAAATATCCCGCAGGATACAACCCAAAGTATAACATGAATTTCTTATGAAACAATGAGCGTGCTTAGCCCTTGATATTAGGACGTTTTTAAACCCAGAAACTCCAGCTGCCAGCGCAGCTCATCCTCGGTCAGGGGATAATCGGTGCCGCCTTTGGGATAGAGAAGTTCTTTGGGCGGGATGCGGGCCAAATCCTTTTGTAACTGCAGCGCCAGGCGCATCGGCAGGCCCGCGCGCCAGACCAGCGCCACCAGAGGTTTTGCCGCCGCCATCTGCACAACGCGCTTCACGTCCTCAGGCGTGGTATGCGCGAGCTGCGCCAGCGCTGCAAAGACGAATTCATTATCGCGCATGGCCAGCGCATCGGAGATTGCTTCTTCGCCCAAGGAGCCTTCGCGCTTAAGGCGGGCCAGCCGCTTTTCGAGCGTGTCGAGCGAGCGCTCTTCCTGCCCGGCAAAATCGAGACGCCGGCGGACAACAGCGGCAATTTCTTCTGTGCTTTGATCGTCAAAATCCGGCCGCTTTTGCAGCAATTCACGAACCGAGGCATCAACGATCTGCGCCAGCTGCCGCGCGATTGAAAGCGGCAAGGATTTGCGCATCGCCATAGGCTTTTGCCATTCCGGGTAATTGCGCGCCTTCTCGACGATCGCCATGAGGGTATCTTCAGAAATCTGCGCGCCGTCATTCTCGATCAGATGTTTTCCGCCCGGACGATCATCCGTTTCAATGACAGCAGCAGAAACACGGACAGGAACAATCGGCCGTGCCGCAATCGCCTGGATGACCCAGCTGGCGGGATGGCTCATGAGAATATCGATGAGATCTTCATCGGAAAGTGCTGCGCAGAAACGCAAAATCGGTTCCGATACTTCGCGTTCCACATCGCGCGCCAGCTGCCCCGCGACCTTAGGCGGTGTATGCGCATGGTCCTTGAGCGTGCTGGAGAGCGCCAGACGAATTTTCAGAACCTCATCCAGCGCCAATGTCCCCAACGCCTGCACGACATAGGCATAGAGCTGAGAATGCTTGTCCTGCGACACATCGGGCAGCAAATCCACCAGCCGCCCCGCCAGCGCCAGACGCACATCGACGCTGGGGTCTAGCGCCAGGATCGTCGTGGCCTGCATCGGCATCGCCTTGTTTTTGATGACTTCGGCCCGCACGGCAGGATCAGGATCCTTCTCCGCCAGGTAATACAAGATGTCCTTGCTGGTTTTGCTGTTGCGCGCAAGCGTCACACGCTGCCGCACATCCGCGGCCCGCATGGCCGATTTCTGCGATTCATAATCCAAGGCGCTGCCGCCCAGCAGCTTTTTGACGAATGCGAGCATGAAGTCCCTAAAATAGCGTGATCGATCAAAAATGGAAGTGCAAAAGATGTGCCAGTCATCGACGCCTCTGGACTTCTCATTTCGTCGCGCAAGCAGGCAGAAATGCTGTGGCTTGCCCAGAATCACTGGCAGTAAAATATTGATATAGAATGATTTTTTAAGGTCCTTCAGTTTGTTTTCGATTTTTTTGTTGTGCCCTTCCCTATCCTGCTGGTGTTTACTTTTTTAATTTTCATAATGTAACGTCATGTAACGTATGGGGGCGCTCTGTGGTTTGCGGCGTGGGGTGCTGACAGCGTTGCTATGGTCGGCACAGAGCGGATTGTACGTATGGATGGCGCGTCGGACCCCCAAATTAGCACACGTGACTCATCCCATGATTGTATCCATTTATTCCTTTCTGTCAAGTGTCCTCCTCCTTAAACGGGGACACATTAAATCTATGTGTCCCCAATCGTTAAATGTAATGCAAGATGTGTTTATGAACATCAGGTGTTGTTGAAGATCTTTTGCGATTTGTTCGAATCTTTATTTGTCCATTTCTTTATAGAAAAGTTATGTTGCCCATTTCTCATGTCCCATTTCCTGCAAGCGTGAAACCGTGCGCTGGAATTCAAACCCGTGGTCGGTGCCTGTATAAATCTCTTCCGGCGGCGCATCGGCGGTGATAATCAGGCGCGTGCGGGCCTCATACAGCGCGTCAATCAAGGTCATGAAACGTTTGGCCTCGTTGCGGCGATCAGGATTAAGACGCGGCACGTTTTCTAAAAACACCGTCGGATACGCCCGCGCCAGAGTGATGTAATCCTCCGCCCCCAGAGGCTGGCCGCACATCTGATCGAAGGTAACACGCGCCACGCCGCCAGCCGCGTTGACTGGAATAAGTCGCCCCTTAACTGTGATCTGTTGCAATTCCGCCCAACGTCCACCACTCAGGTTCAGGAACAACGCATCAACCCGTTGTGCTGTTTGCGGCCCCAGCGGGGCCATGTAGAGATCATCATGCGTCAGGAACACGGCACGATAATCGGTCGGGCTGTCGAGATGAAGAACCTTTAATCGCCGCTTGAGAAGATCGATAAAGGGCAGGAAACGGTCACGCTGCAGCCCGCCTTCGTACAAGCGATCCGGCGGCCAGTTGGATGTGGCAACAACGATCACGCCGCGCTCAAACAAGGCGGTAAACAGGCGACCCAAAATCATCGCGTCGGCAACATCAGTGACGTGGAATTCATCGAAGCACAGCACGCGCGACTGTTCAGCGGTCCGCAGCGCCAGCGCCGGTAATGCGCCGTCGATGCCTTCACCAAAATCATCAGCCTCGCGCCGCGCGTGCAAATAATCATGCACACCGATCATGAATTCATGAAAATGCACGCGGCGCTTTTTGATTGTGTCGGGCAGCGCCGCGAAGAACAGATCCATCAGCATCGATTTGCCGCGCCCCGTGCCACCATAGATATAAAGGCCTTGTATTTCTGGTACGGTTCTGGCGCGACGAAGGCGGCTCAGAAAATTTTTGGGTGCGGGCTTATGCGCCGCAATCACGTGCTTGTATATATCCTCCAACGCATCCGCCACGCGCACCTGCGCAGGATCAGGCTTCAAAGCACCTGCGCGCAAACGCTGGTTATAAAGGGTTTTCGGGCTGGGGCTTGGGACCATAGGCAATCAACAGGATCGAAATTTCATAGAGCGCCATCAACGGTACAGCCAGCAAAATCTGGCTTAAAATATCCGGGGGCGTCAACACAGCGGCCACGGCAAAGATCAGGACAATCGCATAGCGTCGCCCCTTACGCAAGGTCTCGACCGTGATCAACCCCGCGCGCGCCAACAGCGCCAGCAACACAGGCAATTCGAAACACAGCCCGAAAGCAAAAATCAGCGTCAGGACCAGATCGAGATATTCATTGACCTTGGCATCGAGCTGGATCGGCAAGGCCGTCTCCATCCCCGTCGTCTCAAAGCTCAGAAAGAAATGCCACGCCGCCGGCATCACCAGAAAATAAACAAACGCCGCGCCGATAAAAAACAACAACGGCGTGGCGATGAGAAACGGCAGGAACGCTTTGCGCTCGTTCTTGAGCAATCCCGGCGCGACGAACCCCCAAACCTGCCAAAGGATATAAGGGAAAGTGACAAACAAGCCACCGCACAGCGCAACCTTGATATAGGTGAAAAACGCTTCAGTCAGATTGGTGTAGATCAAACGGCGCGGCCCGGCACTGTTCATCGCGGCGGCCAGGGGCCGCACCAGAAAATCATAGATCTGCGCCGCGAAACCATAGCAGATCAACGACGCAACCAACCACGCCGCCAGCGACCACAGCAGCCGCCCGCGCAGCTCTACCAAATGCGTGATGAGGGGTTGGGATTTACTCATGATCGACCCGCTTTAAATTCTTATGCTCTTCATCAAAGGCGGATTCATCAAAAACATCCTGTCCGCGATGCGCTTCGAAATTCACGTCCTGGTGAATTGAATCGAGGTCATGTTCCTTGATGAAATCCTCGAATTGCTGGGTGAAGGCGTAGCGCACATACTGCAGCCGCCGCGCCAGCCGGCCTAATATCCGCAACAGCGCGGGCAGTTCCCTGGGGCCGATGACGATGCTCGCCACGACCACGATCAACAGAATTTCGCTCCAGCCGATATCGAACATCAGAATCTCAGAATCTCAGAATTTCAGAATCTCGGAATCCCAGAACGGCGCAGCCCATTTATTCCTTGTCTTTCTGAGCTTCTGAGATTCTTAGATTCTGGGACTCGTCTTCCTTCAGTCCCTTCTTAAAACTTTTCACGCCCCTGGCAAGATTTTCCATGATGCCAGGCACTTTGTTCGCGCCAAACAGCAACAAGATTACGACGATCAGCAATATAAGATGTGGAATGCTAAGGCCCATGATGTTCTCCTAGATGTCTTGCAGTACGTCTTCAACTTCTTGTGGTTCCGCTTCGCTCTCTTCTATCCCAGTAAACAGGTCGGGGGAAGTGGGTATCGCCTCGATGGCCGGGCGTGTGTCCAAAAGACCTGTGGCTTTGAGGTCTTCAATGCCGGGAAGATCGCTGAGCGACTCGAGCGAAAACGCATCAAGGAATACCGGTGTCGTCACCCAGGTCAGCGGACGGCCAGGGCTTTCGCGGCGGCGGCCGGGTTTGATCCACCCCTCCTCCATCAGCGCATCGAGTGTGCCCTTATGCGTGGCCACGCCGCGCACGTTTTCAATTTCGGCACGCGTGATGGGCTGATGATAAGCAATGATGGCCAGCGTTTCCATAGCGGCACGAGAAAGCCTGCGCTCGGCCGATTTTTCCAGCACAAGTGATTCAGCCAAATCGGGCGCGGTGCGGAATGCCCAGCGCCCATCGCGCTCGACCAGTTGTACGCCACGCTCTTTGTAATGCTGCTCCAAGGCCAACAGCGCACCGCCAATATCGGTCTCTGCGGGCATGCGCTCATGCATCTCCTTGACGCTCAGCGGTTCAGCAGACGCAAAGAGCAAAGCCTCAAGAACACGAATGGAAGAAATATCTGTCATGTTTACTCCCCTACACCGCGAATATAAATCGGGCGGAAATTGGCATCCTGGCGGATCTCAAGTTTCCCCTGCCGCACCAACTCCAGTCCCGCCGTTAACATGGATGCCAGCGTCGACCGCGCATAGAGTTTATCCTTGATCCCTTCGGGCAGAAGACTCTCCAGTGTGGTCCAAACGCTGTGGAGGCCCTGGCGCGGCAAGCGGCCCAGCATACGCGTAAGGCGAGCCACAGCATCTTCCGCCGTCATCAAATTGAAGCTGGGTAAGTCATAGGTCGCGCCTTCCTTGCGCTGCTGCATCTCGCCGTAGGATTTGAGGAGATCATACAAGCTCAAGGTCCAGCGCGCCTGCGTGCGCACACTTAAACCTTCAGGGGCACCACGCGCGAATACAGATTGGCCCAACCGCGGCAATGTCATTAAATCCTGTGCGGCTTTTTTCATGGCTTCGAGGCGGCGCAGCTGGAACTGCAAAGCCTCAGCCATTTCCGCCGCGCCGGGTTGTGCTTCATCCTCAGGTGTGCGCGGCAACAACAGGCGCGACTTCAGATAGGCCAGCCACGCCGCCATCACCAGATATTCCGCCGCGAGTTCAAGATCCAGCGCCTGCGCGCGTTCGATAAAGCCTAGATACTGGCGCACCAGCTGCAGGATCGAGATTTTGGTCAGATCGACTTTCTGATGCCGCGCCAATTCCAGCAGAACATCAATCGGGCCTTCATAGCCATCAATATTCAACAAGAGCGCATCCGCCGCATGTTCCTGCAGACGCGGCGGGTCTTCCACAAATTCGGCAAGTGCGGTTGCAGTCTGGCTCATGATGAACAGAGATTACGAGAAACGACCGCCCAGATGCAAGCGTTCCAGCGCCTTATCCCCCAAAAAAGGTACGGATTCAGCGAGTTTATGCATATCTTCCAGCGTTCCGGAACAATACAGTACCGCATCGCAACCCGCCTCGAGACAGGCCTGGGCCCGTGCCGCCACGTCGCCATAGCGCGACAGCGCCTTCATATCGACATCATCACCGATGAGAAAGCCTTTAAATCCAATGTCCTGGCGGATGATGTCCGCAATCACGGTGCGGGAAACGGTCGCGGGATGATCGGGGTCGAGCGCAGTATAGACCACATGCGCGGTCATCGCCCAGAGGTGCGGCGCGATGTTTGACTGCGCAAGCGCGCGAAATGGTGCAAAATCGACGTTTTGCAATGTTAGCAGCGGCGTATCCACCACGGGTAAGTCGTGATGCGAATCCGCCTGCGCCCGGCCGTGGCCGGGAATATGTTTGATCACAGGCGTGATATTTTCGGCCAGCAGGAATTCGCATACTGTGCGACCGCGCGCGGCGACAAGCACCGGATCATCGGAAAAAGCACGATCACCGATCACATCATGCGTTTGCGGGCAAAGGACATCGAGAACCGGCGCACAATCGACATTGATGCCGACATCCACCAATTCGCGCGCGAGCTGACGGATCGTGCCTTCAAGATCACCGCTTTGTTCAAACGACTGCATGGGCGCAAAATTCGTCCAATGTGGGGGCCGCAAACGCTGCACCCGTCCGCCTTCCTGATCAATAAGGATCGGGCAATCGCGCCCAACCACGGCGCGCAGATCCATTGTCAATGTGCGGAGTTGATCGGGATTTTGCACATTGCGCGCGAACAGAATGAATCCCAAGGGATTGGCACGCGCGAATAACGTGCGCTCTTCTGCTGTAAGCTCCGGGCCTGCGAGAGAAAAAATCGCAGCCCGGCAAAGGTTATTGGACAATCAGACACCCGGACGGCTTTTGCGTTTTGATGGCATCGCACAAGCGTTTGGCGCTCTCGCGGTTCATAGGCCCGGCCTGTACACGGAAATAGATGCCGCGCTCGCCCAGGTCAACGCGCTTGATGCGGTGTGGTGCTTCTACGAGAATAGGCCCGTAATCCTTGCGCAATTTTGTCCATTCCTTTTGCGCACCGGTTTCAGATGTCACGCTGGAGAGCTGGATATAGTAATCGCCAGGCATAATCGAGAAAGCCGAAGGTTTGGCAGCGCCCGCTGCTGGCTCGACGGCGTTTGCCGCTTCGGGCGAAGGCGGCACTTGTTCAAGCAAAGCCTGTTGCTGAGCGGGGGCCGCGGATTCAGCCGGTGCCGGGCTTGCCGTCGAGTTGGCAGCCGCCATGGTCTGTGTCGATGCAGGCCCGGGTGGCGCTGATTCCGGCGCTGGCTGCAAAGCCGCCTGTGAAGGCGCAGACGGTGCCGTTTGTGTTGTGACTGAAGCAGGAGCAGCAGCCAAAGTATCAGGCAAGGTGCTGGCCGTTGTTGCAGTGTTCTCGGCAATCTCGGCCGTGGTCTCCGACCTTTGTTCCGGAACCAGCAGATCAGGCTGGCTGGCTTGCGCTGTTGCTTGCGCCGCAGCACCTGCATCTGCTGCAGGCGCTGATGTTGGCATGGATTCGCCGATTTCGCTTTGCGCTTGTGCCGTGTACGACTCAAGGCTATCGCCATCCGCCGGCGTTTGCGTTGCAGTCGTTTGTGTTGCTGCTGCTGCGGCATCTGCGGGTTGTGTTGCGCTCTGGCCATCGACAACATCAAACAAGGCGCTGTCAGAACCGGGGATATTCATGCCGCCAGGGGAATCAGGGGATTGACGGAATGGCGTTGTATCAGCCTTGATCACCGGCAGCGCGCCCTGCGGCCCCGTTGCGGACGGGTAGAACTTCATCACCAGCGCACCAGCCGTTAGACCCAAAGTCGCCAAAAGCATCATGGTCATGATCGGGCGGCGCATCAATCCGCCGATAAAGCCGGGCTGTTCAAAACGGGACATGGTGGGCGGCGGCAAATCCGCATCGTCGTCGAAACTTATCGTGTGCGGCTGATAATCTTCATCCAGATCGCGGAATCGTTGTGTGCTGTAACGCTGGTTCATGTTCATCCCCTTTCTTAACACAGAGCATGCGTGCAACTGATTTTATTATGCTTCTATGAGCGTTAGCGCAAATCCCAATAAAGGTCAAAGAGCCTTTCATGTTCGCGGATCGCATAGCGGTCGGTCATGCCCGCGATGTAATCGGCCACCACGCGCGCGCGAAGCGCTGAATCCTGAGGGTCTCCGGCCTGTTGCAACTGGCGCTGCCAGTTCTCGGGCAGCAGGTTTGGCGTGGCGTGAAAGGCTGTGAATAAGTCTGAAACAATGCGCTCAACCTTCAACCAGATGCGGTTGATGGTGAAATGACGGTACATACGCTCGTACAAAAAGCTACGCAATTCCTGCACTTTTGCGCGCATCGAATCGGAGAAAGCCACCACGGGGCCAGCAGCGGCGCGGATAGAATCTGCGCTTTGGGGGTTAAGGGCCTGCAGATTATTTTGCGTTTGCTGCAGCACGTCTTCGACCATCGCACCGATCATCTCCCGCACCAGCGCATGCACGATGTAGGATTCATCCACCGTGCCGTACCGCGCCCGCACGTCTTTCATCACCGCGCCCAGCAGCGGGATCTGCTCCAGATCTCGCAGCGTGAATAATCCGGCGCGCAACCCATCTTCCACATCGTGATTGTTGTAGGCGATATCATCGGCCAGCGCGGCGATCTGCGCCTCCACGGCGGCATAGGTCTGCAGCCGCAAATTCATCTGCGCATCCAGCGCGCGCAAAGCCGTATGCGGCGCGCCTGTGACGGGACCGTTATGCTTGGCCACGCCTTCCAGCGTTTCCCAGCTGAGGTTAAGACCGTTCCACGCAGGATATTTGCGCTCCAGCGTCGTCAGCACGCGCAGCGACTGATCGTTGTGATCGAAGCCGCCATACGGCTCCATACAGCGCTGCAGATACACCTCGCCAATATGCGCGAAGGGCGTATGGCCCAGATCATGCGCCAGCGCGATGGCCTCGGCCAGATCCTCATTCACCATCAGCGCGCGCGCTAGCGTGCGCGTGATCTGCGCCACTTCCAGCGTATGCGTCAGCCGCGTGCGGTAATGATCGCCCTCGTGATAAACGAACACCTGCGTTTTATATTTCAGGCGGCGAAAGGCGCTGGCGTGGATGATTCGGTCTCGGTCTCGCTGGAAGGCGGTGCGGTGCTTGCTCTCCGGCTCGGTATGCGCGCGCCCACGGCTCTGGTCGGGGCGGCAGGCATAAACGGCCAGTGGCAGAGCGCAGTAATTGTAGGCGGGAAAAGTATTTTGTTTTGCGATCATAGCCCATATTAAGTGGATTCTAAGTAATAGTACAAAAACCTTTGACAAAAGAAACAAGACATTATATTTCTTAATATAGAAAAACTAAGCACAAGAATATCAGAACAGGGGAAAAATGACACGCGCACAATTGAAAGCGCCAGAAGGCTTGGCTTCAATAAAACCAGATCCCATCGATCTTGAACAATTAAAAAAGGCGAAACAAGACGCTGTTCGGAGCCGTAATACAAACAATGTTGCGAGAATGATTTCGCACATTCATCGTTGCATGCTGAATGATCGTGCTAAATATGGAGGGTTGGACCCAACGACGCGCGATGGGTATCAGTGGCCTGAGATCTTCGTTGTCCTGGAAGCCGATTTTGGCTTTAACACGGATTTAGCAGGTAGGAGATTATCTCAAGGCACACAGCCCGCCTTTTGCATGATGAATACCAAAGAAATTGCCCAGCATCTCGAAACATTGATCTTACAGAATAAGGGCATTGTCAGTTTATGTGCTCAAGCAAAACGCAAATTAAAATGGCTAGCGTGGGAGTTGGGCGAGCGAGATGAATGTCCCATTGATGACTTAGCACTACTCTCAGCATTCAATCAAAGCCTCGGCATTCCAGACAAAATCACGGAAGAAGCTATCCTGCTGTTACAAGGAGGGGATCCCGAGCCCCATGCTTAAAGCAACAAAAAAATTTCCCAAAGGATTTGCGAGCGCACCGGAACGATATCCCATCGGATTGCGCAACTTATCGGTATCATCCTCACATCAAGACATTGAGCATGTTGTAATTCAGATTTGGCGTGCAGCAAGAAATAACATAGAAAACAAAAAGCCTCTTAACGGCCAAGCGCCAGATGGATATCAATGGGAGGAGCTTTTGATTTTCATGGAAAGACAGGGCTTTAACACCGATGAAAAGGCCCGCAATGGAACACAGCTTCCGTTTTTTCTATTTAATATCGATGAACTTAAACAAGCTCATCAACAATTATGCAAGAAAAAGAAGACCGGCGCATGCCGCGACCGTGCCTCCTGTAGAAGGATTCAAGAACTTCAAAATTCCCTGCAGCCCGTAAAACAGGCAGAGCTCCAAACACCTGCCGCTCAGTTAGCGCCTATTGTAGCCGCCTAAGCCGCCTTGGCCATGCCCTTGGCGATGGAGCGCAGGACGAAGTGCAAAATGCCGCCATTGCGGAAGTATTCGATTTCATCGAGCGTATCAATGCGGCAGAGCAACGTCACATCTTCCTTGCTGCCATCGGCGCGATGGATGGTCATGACGATGTCCTGACGCGGCTTCAGATCGCCGCTGATGTTTTTGATATCGAAGGTTTCCGTGCCATCGAGTTTGAGGCTCTGACGGTTCTGGCCGTTCTTGAACTGCAGCGCCAGCACGCCCATGCCGATCAGGTTGGAGCGGTGAATGCGCTCGAAGCTCTCGGCCACGACGGCGCGCACACCCAGCAGGCGCGTGCCCTTGGCCGCCCAATCGCGCGATGATCCGGTGCCGTATTCCTTGCCCGCGATCATCAACAGCGGCGTACCCTGTGCAACGTATTTCATGGCCGCATCGTAAATCGGCATGGTCTCGCCATTAGGAACATATTTCGTCACACCGCCCTCAGTGCCCGGCACCATTTCGTTTTTGATGCGGATATTGGCGAAGGTGCCGCGCATCATGACTTCGTGATTGCCCCGGCGCGCACCATAGGAATTAAAGTCGATGGGCTGCACGCTGTGGCCGATGAGATATTTTCCGGCCGGTGAATCCTTCTTGATTGAACCCGCAGGCGAGATGTGGTCGGTCGTCACGGAATCGCCCAGGATCGCGAGCGGCCGCGCGCCGATAATATCAGTCAATTGCCCCGGCACTGGCTTGATGCCCATGAAGTAGGGCGGGTTTTGCACATAGGTCGACTGGCCTTCCCAATCGTACGTCTGACCAGACGCCTTGCCGCCGATGGCCTGCCATTCCTTAGGCCCAAGGAACACGTCGGCGTAACGCTTGCGAAACATTTCCGAGGTCAGGCATTTGTTCACCGTATCCTGCACTTCCTTATTCGAAGGCCAGATATCTTTCAGAAACACGTCCTTGCCGTCTTTGCCCTTACCGATGGGATCCTTGAACAGATCGACGCGCAGCGAACCGGCCAGCGCATACGCCACCACCAGCGGCGGCGAGGCCAGATAATTCGACTTCACATGCGGGTTGATGCGGCCTTCGAAATTGCGGTTGCCCGAGAGCACGCCACACACATTCAGATCCCCCGTCTCAACAGCCTTGGCCAGATGATCGGGCAGCGGACCGGAATTGCCGATGCAGGTCGTGCAGCCATAGCCCACCAGATTGAACCCCATCGCATCAAGATGCTTGGTCAGATCTGCCTTATCGAGATAATCGGTCACAACTTGCGAGCCCGGCGCCAGTGAGGTTTTCACCCACGGCTTGACGCTTAAACCCCTTTCATGCGCTTTCTTCGCCACCAGACCCGCGGCCACCATAACCGATGGGTTGGAGGTGTTGGTGCAGCTGGTGATCGCCGCGATCACAACATCGCCGTTGGAGAGGCTGTAATCATGGCCATCGACTTTAACGGATTTTGATTCCGGCACCTGCGCGATATATTCGCTCGATGCTTTGGACAGCAGAACACGGTCCTGCGGGCGTTTCGGCCCGGCCAGTGATGGCTCGACCGAACCCAGATCGAGCTCCAGCGTGTCGGTGAACACAGGATCGGGCGTTTTGGAATCGCGCCACATGCCTTGTGCCTTGGCGTATTGTTCAACCAGTTTCACGCGCTGCGGGTCGCGGCCCGTGAATTCCAGATAACGGATTGTCTCGGCGTCGATCGGGAAGAAACCGCATGTCGCGCCATATTCCGGCGCCATGTTGGCGATCGTCGCACGGTCAGCCAGCGACATGTGCTCCAATCCGGGGCCGTAGAACTCGACGAATTTATTAACCACGCCTTTCTTACGCAGCATCTCGGTCACCATCAGCACAAGGTCAGTCGCCGTCGTGCCTTCTTTCAATTTTCCTGTGACCTTGAATCCGATAACTTCAGGGATCAGCATCGACACAGGCTGGCCCAGCATCGCGGCTTCAGCCTCGATCCCGCCCACGCCCCAGCCCAGCACGGCCAAGCCGTTGACCATGGTGGTGTGTGAATCCGTACCCACCAGCGTATCGGGATACGCCACCTGACGGCCCGCATGATTTTCATCGCCAGCCACCCAGATGGTTTGCGCGAGATATTCCAGATTGACCTGATGGCAGATGCCCGTACCCGGCGGCACGACGCGGAAATTCTTGAACGCTTTTTGCCCCCAGCGCAGGAAGGCGTAACGCTCGCCGTTGCGCTCGAACTCGATCTCGACGTTCTTCTGGAATGCCTTAGGTGAGCCGTATTCATCCACCATCACCGAATGGTCGATCACCAGATCAACAGGCACCAGCGGATTGATTTTTTGCGGATCGCCGCCCAACGCGGCCATCGCCTCACGCATCGCGGCCAGATCGACAACAGCGGGAACACCCGTGAAATCCTGCATCAGCACACGCGCGGGACGGTAGGCAATTTCATGCTCGGTCTTGCCCTTGTTCGTCAGCCAGGCATACACCGCCTTGATATCATCTGTGCTGACTGTGCGTCCGTCTTCAAAACGCAAAAGATTTTCCAGCAAAACCTTCAGAGAAAACGGCAAGCGCGAAATATCGCCGATCTGCTTGGCCGCATGGGGCAGCGAAAAATAATCATACGCTTTTCCATCAACGGTCAGGGTTTGACGCGTTTTAAGGGTATCATGGCCGGTGCGAGTCATCGGAATATCCTTTTGAATTAATTGTGAAAATCTTGACAAAATCTGGACGAGCGAACGCTCATTCAAACTTATCATGCACTGCAAAAGGATAAAAGATGGTTAATGTGTGACAGGGGCTTACAGATTTATATATTCTGATAATAAACCGTCCGCCTAATTGGGATCAAAGCCCGGCAGGCCGGGATGCTTGCCCCGGTCCTGAAGGATCTCAGCCACCATCGCCAATGTCTTAGCGTAGCGCTGCTGATACTTGGCTTCTCCCTGCGATGCCAGAGGCTGATACGTTCGCAAAATTTCATAGGCGGTCTGATGATACCCCAACATCGATAACATTTCCGCATGGCAGAGATTGAGGAGAAGATTGCTTGGATCAATATCCAGCGCTTCGATTAATAATTTTTCGCCTTCTGCCAATGTTTGCCGTTTTTCCAGCAACAAAGGGATCAGCGCTTGTAAAACCATAATATTGCCCGGATAAAGAGCGAGGCTTTTGCGGAGGAGATCCTTTGCTTTCTCTTTTGAGCCAATTTTTTCTTCCATGACCGCTTCGCAGTACGGAAGATAAAAGAAATCAGGAGCCAAAGCTTCGGCTTTTTGTAAACAAGCTAAAGCGTCATGATATTGACCGCGGCCCATAAGGCTTTCTATCGTGTCAACAAGATATGCCAGAGGCGTATCGTCACTCGTTAGCGCCCCCCAATGCGGAAAATGCTCCGCGGACCATGTTCCGGTAACTAGGTATTCGTGGCTTTTCGCTTTCACCTTCTCAAGAAATCCTTTCGTTGAGCCAGCTCCGCTAAAGCGGTCAACGGCCCAACGGGCAATCTCGTATGCTTTTTTATATTTGCCCTGCTGAAAGCAACTTCGCACCCATAAAACATATAAAGCGGCGTCATAATCGAGATCTTTGTCGTTTTCGGGATCCTTATTATCAAGACGGATCGCGGGGTTTAAGCCTACATCAAACACCTGTTCAATCTTCTTATAATCATTTCCTTCGCCCACTTCTCTGGCGTGTGCAATCCATGCACTGCGCGTATGACCGGGTATCAGGGGCGGTTGTTCTTTCATCTCTTCATTCTCTAGCATGATTTTATTTTTTTATGCAAAAATAGGCTCGCCCTCTTCTCTGAATATGCTATATTATAGATATGAGTTTAACGATCGACCCCAGCGCGCGCAAGCGCATTGACGAACTTCGTACACAGCAAAACAAACCCGGCCTGATGCTACGCATCCGCGTGGATGGTGGCGGCTGCGCCGGGTTTCAATATCGGCTGGAACTGAGTGATACACCCGCTGCGGATGAGGAGATTTTCGAGAATGCCGTGGTCAGCGATGAAATCTCCCTGCCCTTTTTGAACGGCGCGACCGTGCGGTTCGAGCAAAGCCTGATCGGCGCGGAATTCAGGATCGATAACCCGAATGCCGTTTCCGGCTGTGGCTGCGGCACGTCGTTTTCCGTGAATCAATGAACATCCTCTCCTGGAACATCAATTCGGTTCGTGCGCGGCTTGCGCATGTTGAGAAATTGCTTGAAGAGAAACGCCCGGATGTCCTGTTCCTGCAGGAGACAAAGACAGATGATTTTCCATCCGCGACGTTTCAAAAATCCGGCTATGAAATTTACACGCAGGGCCAAAAAACCTACAATGGTGTGGCAATACTTTCGCGCAAGCCTTTGAACATCCTAAGAAATGCTCTGACTGGTGATGATACGGACACACAGGCGCGATTTCTGGAAGCCGAAACCGATGGTTTGCGCCTGATCAACATTTATGCGCCGAATGGTAATCCGGTCGATTCCGAAAAATTCCCCTATAAACTCCGCTGGCTGGAGCGTCTTTATACGTATCTCAAAACTCTGCGAGAGGCGCGCATTCCGTTTCTGGTCGGCGGCGATTTCAATATCATCCCCGAAGAGAAGGATTGTTTCGATCCCGTTTTATGGAGCGGCGATGCGCTGTTTCGGATGGAGACGCGCCACCTGTGGCGCAGGATCCTGCATCTGGGCCTCACTGACGCCTACCGGATTTTCGATGACAGGCCGCATACCTACACATTCTGGGATTATCAGGCCGGGTGCTGGCCGGCGGATAAGGGCATCCGGATCGACCATTTCCTGCTCTCGCCCGAAATCGCAGACCGGGTGCAGCGCTGCTGGATCGACCGTGGCCCGCGCGGCTGGGACAAACCCTCCGACCATACGCCGATCGGGGTGGACATTTCCTGAATTTAGCGTCAGTGTAGAGGGCATGAGATCGCTTGCGTATTCAGCCCTCGCCCTTGCCCTGCTGACCACTGCCTGCTCCAACGCGCCGATTGGCCGCGCCGTGGCCGACCGCCTGAGCAGCCCCGCCTGGATGACGGAGCGCCCGGTTCCTGCCAAAGACCTGGTCCTGACCGCGTTTGAGAAAATGCACACACCTGGCGCGCCGGCCACGATTTACATCGAAGGCGAAGGTCTGGGCGTTGGCAATATCCGCACGATGCTGGTGGGCGATGGCCGCCGCCTGGGCAACCCGACGCCGATCAACCCCGTGGCGATGCATCTGGCCACGCGCGACACGGCCGAGAATGTGGCCTATCTGGCGCAGCCCTGCCAATACACGAATATCTCCAAGGAAGACGATTCCGTTACATCCGTCTTGCAGGACAAAGCCCAGATCGCCTGTGAGATCGATTATCGCGGCGACAATGCCTATAGCCAGAACGTCATCGACGCCTATAGCGCCGCATTGGATAACATCAAGGCGCGCTATGGCGTGACATCGTTTAATCTGGTCGGGTATGAAGGCGGCGGCGCGATTGCGGCCCTGCTGGCGGCGCAGCGGCGCGATATACTCACCCTGCGCACCGTGGCTGGAATCCTGGATACGACGGCCTTTGCCGCCTATCACGATGTGCCCGCGCTGCGCGGATCCATCAACCCCGTCGACCGCGCGGCCCAGCTGAAGAACCTGCCGCAAATTCATTACATCGCCGGGCAGGATGATGTCATCCCGCCCGCGATTGCAAACAGCTATCTTCAGGCGCTGGGCGATTCCACCTGCGCAGATTATATGCTAATCCAGGGTGCCGGGCATGATGAGGGCTGGGTGGATAAATGGCCGGACCTGTTGCAGACGCGCCCAAGCTGCGGCCCGCCTGCCCTGCCCGTGCATGCCGCGCCGGAGCCTGCACCCGCGCACCCCTACGCCGCCCCCGAACGGCCGGAGAAGCCGTAATACCTGAGCTTGTATTGCGCGGGATGGCAAGCACAAAAACTTGCGCCTTAGATCGGCTCAATGGCACAATGAAGAAATGGGTGCGTACACTGCGGAGCAGATTGCCGAGTGGATGGCGGTGGAGACACGGATGATGCCGCTGCCTGATGGAAATGTGCGGCCACTGATGACGTTCAACCTGGTTTGGAGCAAGTTCGACTCGCTGATCACCCTTGATGGATACAGCGCCGAAGAACTGATCGGCTACGCTGTTGAGGAAGCCGGGTTGCAAAACATCACGTTCGAACAGGCCTTTGTCGCTGTTGTGGGCTGGCTGGATAATCAGCGCCGCGACCGCTGGGGCGTGGCGTAAGGGCGCAGCACCACCCTAAAAACCTTTGGATTTGGCTGGTGCTGCCGAAGAGGATTGAACTCTCGACCTCTCCCTTACCAAGGGAGTGCTCTACCACTGAGCTACGGCAGCATTTAAATTCCGCTGGGGAAACTATAACAAAAGCGCTGGCCTGTCACGCGGGTTTTTGCTTAAAGTGGCGCTATCATGGCGCATGCTGAGAAAAATAACCGCCTGGCCAAGCGCGCGGCTGCGCTGCGGGCCAATTTGAAGAAACGCAAACAGGAGAAAGAACCCGTGAAACCTGCCCTGCAATCCCTGCCCGCAGGCGAGGCCTTGCCCGGCCTGCTGCCCGATCATGAAATCCGCCGCCTGGCGCAGGAAGAGGGCATGATCGAACCCTTTGTCGAGAAACAAACCCGCGCCGGGGTGATTTCTTACGGCCTGTCGTCCTACGGCTATGACGCGCGGATGGCCGATGAGTTCAAGATCTTCACCAATATCGACAACGCAATGGTGGACCCAAAGAATTTCTCGCCGCAAAGTTTTGTTGACAGGAAGGTAGATATTTGCGTAATACCTCCCAATAGCTTTGTTCTGTCGCGGACGGTGGAATATTTCCGCATACCGAAGGACGTGCTGGTGATCTGCCTGGGCAAGAGCACCTATGCGCGCTGCGGCCTGATTGTGAATGTGACGCCGCTGGAGCCGGGCTGGGAAGGCCATGTGACGCTGGAGATTTCCAACACCACGCCCCTGCCTGCCAAAGTTTATGCGCATGAGGGCATCGCGCAGTTTTTATTTTTTAAAGGAAGCAGTGCTTGTGAAACCACGTACGCAGACAGATCCGGCAAATATATGGGGCAACGCGGAGTTACACTCCCCCGACTCTAACGAAGCCAAAGAAACCGGCCTCGCCCGTTTGCGCATCGAAGGCGGGCGGGCGCTGAACGGTGTTATCCCCATCAGCGGCGCGAAGAACGCCGCCCTGAAACTCATGTGCGCGGGGTTGCTGAGCGCGGCGACGCTGCGCCTGAGCAACATGCCCAACAGCCTGCGCGACATTGATTCACAAACGGAGCTTCTGGAATATCTGGGTGCGACGATCGCCCGCGAGAATGACCTGATGGCGATTAACGCTGGCAGTGTCGATAAAATCGATGCGCCGTATGATCTGGTGCGAAAAATGCGCACCAGCATTCTGGTACTGGGGCCGCTGCTGGCGCGGTTTGGCGAGGCAAAAGTGTCCCTGCCCGGCGGCTGCGCCATTGGCACGCGGCCCGTGGATCTGCATATCGACGGCCTACGCGCGATGGGTGCGGAAATTACGCTAGAGCATGGTTATATCCACGCGCTCGCCAAGGATGGATTGCAGGGTGCGAAGATTATCTTCCCCAAAGTCTCGGTTGGTGCCACGGAAAATCTGATGATGGCGGCGACGCTGGCCAAGGGCGAGACCGTTCTGGCCAATGCCGCGCGCGAGCCGGAGATTAGCGATCTGGGCGAATGCCTGATTAAAATGGGCGCGAAGATTGAAGGTCTTGGCACCGCCACCATCCGCATCGAGGGCGTGGATAGGCTCCACGGCACCGCGCACGAAGTTGTCCCTGACCGCATCGAAACCGGCACCTATATGATCGCCGTGGCGCTGACAGGCGGCAACGTGCGCCTGAAGAACGCGCGAGCCGATCATCTGGCCGCGCTTATCGCCCGTTTGCAAAAAGCAGGGGTGGATATCGCCGAAGACGGCGCTGACATCCTGATCAGCCGCGATCCTGCGCAACCCCTGCGCGGCACGGATATCATGACCGAGCCCTATCCCGGTTTCCCCACAGATTTGCAGGCACAGTTCATGACAATGCTCACCCTGTGCGAAGGCGCGGGACTGGTCAGCGAAACCATCTTCGAAAACCGCTTCATGCACGTGCCGGAGCTGGCGCGCATGGGCGCAGACATCACCGTGCATGGCAATTCCGCCATCGTGCGCGGCGTGAAGAAACTCACGGGCGCGGAAGTTATGGCCACGGATTTGCGTGCGTCTGTCGCGCTGGTGCTGGCCGGGCTGGTCGCCGATGGTGAAACCGTCATCAACCGCATCTATCACCTGGAGCGCGGGTATGAGGATCTGGTGGGGAAACTGAGCGCGTGTGGGGCTGTCATCCAAAGAATTTAAAGAAAGTGTTGCTCTGTCCCGCGAGCTATATTAAATATCTCCATCAACATAAGGAAAATCATGGCCAAAGAAGACCTGATCGAATTTAAAGGTGTCGTTACCGAGGTTCTGCCCAACACCATGTTCCGGGTAAAGCTGGAGAACGGGCATGAGATCCTGGCCCACAGCGCCGGCAAGATGCGCAAGAACCGCATTCGTGTCCTGCAGGGCGACTCGGTCGTGGTTGAAATGACCCCCTACGACCTCACAAAAGGGCGGATTATTTTCAGGGAAAAATAGTCGTTGCTGGTTGGTTGTTGGTGATTGGTAAAAAGTAGTT
>JAKLKY010000032.1:0-14008 GCA_023150415.1 Alphaproteobacteria bacterium
CGAATGACGCTTGTGAAAATTTGTCCAGGTACGCCGATTGCCGCGCGGCAATTTCCCCCTGACTGGCGGCCAGTTCTTTATACTGAGTGTATCCGCTTGTGCCCTGTGTTGCGCCATCCCATGTTGGCCAGGCGGGATAGACGACGAAGTAATATACGGACCAGATGATGGTGATGTAAAATACCCAGAGCCACCAGCGGGGTGCCGGATTGTTCAGTTCCTTCAGACCGTCCCATTCATGACCGGTCGTCTCCACGCCCGAAATGTGGTCGATTTCCTTCTTGCGGCCCGTGTGATGGTTATCGTTATTCATGTTCATTCTCCTTGAAGGGTATGTCTGCCTGTTCGTCGTAAGTCTTGCGCGAGCCCGGGCGATAAATCCAAAAGGCCGTCAGCACAAAAAACGCGAAGAAAAATAAAAGGCCAATAATGCTGAAGGGGATACCGAGCACAGTGCTCATGGTCCTGCATCCTCCACATTCTTTGCTGATTCAAAATCAACCATGCTGCCCAGAACTTGCAGATACGCAATCAGTGCGTCCATCTCGGAAATCACGGCTGGCTGGCTGTCGAAATCGCGAACATTGACTTTCTCACCATAGCGCTCCTGTAATCCGCTGGCATCCATACGCTCTGGCATGGCCTGGGCCATCGCGTCGCTTTCGGCATTGTCGATCATCTCCTGCGTGTAGGGAACCCCAGCAAGCGTCAGCGCCTTTAAATGTTTATCCAGTGCATGCAGATCAGCAGCTTGATGCAGCAGGAATTCGTACGAAGGCATAATGGATTCGGGAACAACATCGCGCGGCTCTTTCATGTGCGCTGTATGCCATTCATCAGAATACTTGCCACCGATCCGCGCTAGGTCTGGCCCTGTCCGCTTGGAACCCCACTGGAAGGGATGGTCGTACATGCTCTCGGCCGCGAGCGAGTAATGTCCGTAGCGCGCAACCTCATCGCGAAGCGGGCGCACTTGCTGTGAATGGCAGTTATAACATCCTTCCCGAATGTAGACATTGTAACCTACAAGCTCTAGCGGCGTGTATGGACGAACGCCTTGAACAGGTTCAATCACCGTTTCCATGCGGAAGAGGGGAATGATTTCGATGATCCCGCCGATCAGGACAGTCACAATTATAAAGCCCAAGAGTAGCAAAGAATTACGCTCTAGTTTTTCGTGATTTTTGAGAAAGCTCATGCTGCGGCTCCTTTAAGATAAAGATCTTCGCGCGGAACGCCATCCGCCTTGAATTCCTTGTAATTTACATCGCCGCGAATGGTCCGATAAAAGTTATAGACCATGATCAGTGCGCCAATCAGATAGAGCAAGCCACCCAACACACGCAGCAGATAGAACGGATGCATGGCCACAACACTTTCGACAAAGGAGTATTGCAAGAAGCCCATGTCGTCATAAGTACGCCACATCAGGCCCTGCATAATCCCAGAAACCCACATTGCGGCGATATAGACTACGATTCCAACGGTGGCGATCCAGAGATGCGCATTGACCAGCTTGAGGGAATAAAGCTCTTTGCGGCCCCACAGGCGCGGCACCATATGATACAGGCAGCCAAAGGTGATGAATCCAACCCAGCCCAATGCGCCGGAATGCACGTGCCCGATGGTCCAATCCGTATAATGCGACAGCGTATTGACAGCGCGAATGGACATCAACGGCCCTTCAAACGTGCTCATGCCGTAGAAGGCAAGGGCAATGATCATGAACCGCAGCACCGGATCTTCGCGCAGCTTGTGCCATGCGCCCGAGAGCGTCATCACACCATTGATCATGCCGCCCCAGCTGGGCATCCACAGCATCACGGAAAACGTCATGCCCAGAGTCTGCGCCCAATCCGGCAAGGAGGTGTAATGCAAATGGTGCGGACCGGCCCAGATATAGATGAATATCAACGACCAGAAATGCAAGATTGAAAGGCGGTAGGAATAGACAGGCCGTTCTGCGCGTTTGGGTACGAAGTAATACATCATGCCCAGGAATCCGGCAGTCAGGAAAAATCCCACAGCGTTATGGCCGTACCACCACTGGATCATGGCGCTTTGTACCCCGCCGAAAACGGGATAGCTTTTGGCATTCATAAACTCTAAGGGAATATGCAGGTTGTTTCCGAGATGGAGGACTGCAACCGTAATTATAAAGGACAGGAAAAACCAGTTTGCAACGTAGAGATGAGGTTCACGCCGATTGATAAGGGTCATCAAAAAAACCAGAAGGTAGACCACCCATACGATGGTCAGCCAAAGATCAGCATACCATTCTGGCTCAGCGTATTCTTTTCCCTGCGTAACGCCCAGAACATAGCCCAGCGCGGCAATCACAATAAAAAAGTTATATCCCCAGAACGTAAACATCGCTAGCGCATCATTCCAAAGACGAACGCGGCAGGTGCGCTGTACGATGTAATAGCTTGTCGCGAACAGGGCATTGCCGCCGAAGGCAAAAATCACCGCCGAAGTATGCACGGGGCGCAGTCGGCCGAAGTTTAAATACGGTTCGATATTCAAATCTGGAAACGCCATCTGCAAGGCAATGAACACGCCTGCGGCAAAGCCCACAACACCCCAGAATATGGTTGCGAGCGTGAAGAGCTTGACGACATCGTCGTTATAATTGGGTGTAGTATTCAATCCTGATGTTTGCATGTGCTTTTGGTCCTTCCCATCTATATGGATCCGAAAATAAGCCAGCCCGCCGCAGCCAGAAGCCACAAGCTGCTGAAAACCATCATGCCGCGCTGCAAGCGCGCAAAAGCGATTGGGTAACGCCAGCGCAAGGTTTGGCCGCCGAGGCCAATCATCATAAGTGCGGGCATTGTTCCAACGGCAAAGGCTGCCATGGCAAGCGCGGCATGTAAGCCTGTCGGCGCAAGGGCAGTGGCCATAATTGCAGCCACAACCATCCCGCATGGCATCATGCCGAGAATTATGCCCATGCCGTATCGTGCGGCAAACCCGGTGCGGGTATTAAATCTTTGGAATGCTTTCATAACCACATTCACAGGAAGGCCGGCGGCGATCCGCGCTGCCCAAGGGAACAGACGTGAAAGGGAAGGAAAGGCGCTGACGATGAAAACCGTTGCGGCGGTCAGCAGCAAAGGAACCGCAATTAAGGCCTTATAAGGCGTGAAAACGAAGGCAAGATTAAGAACAGAATGAAAGATCGTGCTTAGCCCGACATAAGTCGTCATGCGTCCAAGATGATAGGGCAGGAGAACACCCCCCGACAGGCGCGATAATCCCAAATCCCCTTGCGTATTTACCTGTGCCAGAACAAAAGGGCCGCACATACCGGCGCAATGCGTAAATCCACTGACAAGGCCTGCGACAAACAGCCCAAAAATAAAACCCGTCGGGCTATTGATCATGCCGAGGGTATCTAAACATTGCGCCGTTAAGGATGACATCATGCGTGGGCGGCCTTTTCTTTATTTTTGCCGCTATCATGCTGTTGCAAAGAAAAGAAACACGCCTTGACCAAGATCAAATTGCATACAAATGTACAGTAAAAAAGGGACTATTTTGAGCCTATGCAATGCGCTGCAGTTCCACCATGAACAGGTTCATTTGCTTCAGCAGGCTCTCAACCTTCTCCGTAGAATCATTGGCAAGCTTATCGGTGATATTCGAAACCTGGCGGGAGGCATGATCGACATTGGTAATGCTTTCTCCCATCGTGCTCACATTTTGCCGGACCTCATTTGTTCCTGCTGCAGCCCGTTCGGCATTCACGGCAATTTCGCGCGATGCCGCGTTTTGCTGTTCGATTGCTGCGGATACGATCATAGAAAATTCATGTATATTTTTTACAAACGAGCCAATTTCTTCGAACGAATCGACAGCTATTTTTGTGGCCTTCTGGATACCGCCTATTTGCTGAACAATTTCTTCCGCAGCCTTTCCTGTTTGTGCAGCCAGATCCTTAACCTCGCTGGCAACAACGGCAAATCCCTTTCCAGCTTCTCCGGCCCTGGCTGCTTCAATTGTTGCATTAAGCGCAAGCAAATTGGTCTGGTTGGCGATGTCTTCAATCAATCCGATGACTTCGCCGATGCGCTGCGCGTTAATCATAAGTTCACGGACCATTGCCCCGGATTCTTCCGCGCGCGCGACCGCCTGCCGCGAAATTTCAAAAGTTTTGTTCATTTGCGCACTGATCTCTGAAATTGAGCTCGACATTTCTTCTGCTGCTGCGGATATCGCCTGCACGTTTTGCGCCGCTTCGCCCGAGAATTGCACAACGCGTTTTGACCCGTTCTGAGTGGTTTCCACAACGCCATTCATTGTATGGGTCGTGCCTTTGAGATCAGAAACGGAATGGCGAATTTCTTGCACAACATCCTTTAGCGATGTATCGACTTGCTGCGCGACTTGCGAAAAGCCACTCATTTTAACCGCGACGCTATCCATGGCGCGATTAATAATTTGCGCTGTTCCCAGGATTGATCCGTGAAGCCCGTCTTCCAGGATGCGCCTGAAATATTGGTTATTGCTGACATACTCCATAGCTGCGCGCGATTCACGAATATAGGCGTCCATATGATCGGCCGTTCTGTTAATCGCATGCATGAGCTTGCTAAGATCATCATGACCGGCTACGCGAATCAGACGGCTTTCAAAATCTCCGTTTGCTAGTGATTCCGCTACGGCATGAATATGTTTGATGCGGGAGCTAAGCTTTTGTACGGAAAAAAGCACCAGCCCTGTGAGCAAAATGCTAAGACCGCAAATTGAAACAATCACGACAGGGGATATTTGGAGAACGATCAGCAATAGAGCCAGACCTTGGGATCCGAGTAAAAACAGAAGGCTGTATTTAAGTCCCGAGGGAGAAAATAAATTCGTCATAGGCCATTCCCTTTTCTTTCAAAACACGTTGCAGAAACTCATAAGCATCTTGCATTCCTTGCTTGCGGTTTTTGTTTTCTTCTTCGATTTTCGAAAGTTGCCGATACAACGGCAGTATGGCCTCCTGGACAATGCGCGGAGAGGGGACGCGTCGATTAGAGTGGTAGCCAATGACATTTCCTTGCGTGTCTAGGCTTGGTGTAACATGCGCAAGGACCCAGTAATGATCGCCATTTTTGCAAAGATTGACGACATAAGCGAATATTTCACGTTTCGCTTCGATCATATCCCATAGCAACTTGAATACGGACCGGGGCATATCGGGATGGCGCAGAATGCTGTGGGGCTTCAGGAGCAGTTCATTTTCTGAATAGCCTGAAATGTCAATAAAAGTCCTATTTGCGTAAGTAATATGCCCTTTTAGATTTGTTTTACTAACAATTATATCTTGTCTTTTGAAGAAGCGCTCCACGCCCGTTACAGGGGTGTGTTGCCGGGCATTTACGGCAGAATCCGGGTGCAATCCCTCCATCTATATAGTATATAGTAAGGCCATTAAGAATGATTTGATTTTGGTCATTTCATACCTTCGTATGGGCAATGCGTATGGGAAAAATGTGATGGCGTCAGGAACTGCGGGGGAGAAGAATGCGGGCCATGACTAAAACTGAACAACACGTGATCAAAGGAAACAAACCGTTTCCCTTCTCTCTACCACACCCGCTTTTATCCGCTCTCTCTGAGAGCACGATGGCGGATCTACTTAAAAGCTTGACCTGGTCGGCGCATGAAAAGGGAAAAATAATTTTTCTGGCTGGGGATGCTGCGCAATTCTTTTTTGTCATTAAATCGGGTTGGGTCAAGCTATTCCGCGAGACGATGGATGGTGATCAGTCAGTTGTGGATGTGCTCAGCGCTGGGCAGATTTTCGGCAAGGCCGCGCTTTTTGAAGGCAATACCTATTCCTACAGCGCGGAAGTCGTGGAAGACGCAGAAATCGGCGCGATGCCCCTGTCTTTGCTGAAGCGTGAAATTGAAGTGAACAATGCATTCGCCCAGGCAATGATCAAGTATATGGCGGATATTCGCCGCCAGCAGGAACAGGAGATCGAGCATCGTTCCTTGCAAAATGCGCCGCAGCGCATTGGCTGCTTCTTATTGCGGCTTACGACTCAGGGTTCCGAAGGCCCTGCGACCATGGACCTGCCTTATGATAAAACGCTTTTGGCAGCACGCTTGGGGATGCAGCCTGAGACTTTCTCACGCGCCTTAAGTCGTCTGCGGGAGGATACCGGTATCCGCATCAAGGGCAGCCGGATTGAGGTCGATAATCTGAATACACTCAGCCAATATTCCTGCAGCGCCTGCAGCTCAAATTTTCCCTGTAAAGATCTTAAAGATCGCACCTAAAGCCCAATGACATCCAGACGCCTGGGCGGGCCGTATAATCTTGTGTTAAAACAAGAAAGGTCCAAACTATGATTGCATTACGCAAATCTTCCGAACGTGGCATTACAAAACTGGACTGGCTGGATGGGAAGCACAGCTTTTCCTTTGGTCGGTATTATGACCCTGCGCATATGGGTTTTGGGCCGCTGCGCGTCATCAATGAAGATCGTGTCGCGCCCGGCGGCGGCTTTGCCACGCATCCGCATGATAATATGGAGATTGTCACCTATGTTCTGGAAGGGGCGCTGCAACATAAAGATTCTATGGGCAACGGTGCAGTGATCCGCCCCGGCGATATTCAGCGCATGAGTGCGGGCACCGGCGTCACGCACAGCGAATTCAACGCTTCAAAGGCTGATCCTGTCCATCTTCTGCAGATCTGGTTTCTGCCGGAGAAGCGCGGTATTTCGCCTTCTTACGAACAGCGCTCCGTACCCGCAGCTGAGAAGATCGGTACTTTAAAGCTGGTTATTGCGCCCGATGGCCGTGATGGAACAGTCAAAATTCATCAGGATATAAAAATGTATGTCGGCTTGCTGGACGGGCAGGACGCTACCTTCACGCCCGATCCTGGGCGTCTGCAATGGCTGCAGGTCGCGCGCGGCAGCGTGAATTTGAATGATCAGGCGCTGGAGCAAGGCGACGGCGCAGCGATCCGCGATGAGAAAGTCTTGCGCATCACAAATGCCAAAGGCGCAGAGGTGGTGTTGTTTGATATGGTGGTATAAGGTTTTAATCTAAAGAGAATGGCGGTGACGGAGGGATTCGAACCCTCGATACGACTTTTCAATCGTATAACGGTTTAGCAAACCGCCGCCTTCAGCCTCTCGGCCACGTCACCTTTAGATAGAAGGCTTTCAGCGCCAAAGGCTGAATGCCTTTTAGTTTTGCTTGCCTTCGCACGCGGGCAGCCTCTCGGCCACTCACCATCACAAGCGCCTTAAGTCCGCTAGTGTTAGCAAACCTCGGAGGCAAGATCAATTTATTCCGAAACTTCTTTGGGATAAATCGGTTGGTCATTTGCACCCGCATTGACGGTCTATGATTCGCACCGCAGGCTAGGCGCATAAACAGACATAGTTGGAGTACTGGGGATGACTTTCTTTTACAGAAGAAGAAAGGTGCCGCTTTCGGCTTATATCTTTGCGGCGATGATGTTCACATCATTGCTAGTCTTTATTGCCGCGGCTGTTATCAGTTCCGGCCCGATTGTGTTGGGCACTGAAATGAATGGCGATGGCAGCCTCGAATATCTCTGCCTGGGGCGTGGGTGTGAAATCTATGCCTATTTAGGCTCGTGATTATTGCCGCACCAGCTTTTCCAGCTTAATCACTACGCGTCGGTTTTGCGCCTGATTGTCGGGCAGGGCGGTTCCCGCTTCGTCGCGGTTGGGCGCTTTGGGAAATGAATCGGCATAACCTGATGCGCGCAGGGTTTTAGGATCCATCCCCAGCTCAATAAACTCACGCACAACAGCCGAAGCACGCGCGGTTGATAGCTCCCAATTTGAGGGAAATTGCAGGGTCTTGATCGGGACATCGTCCGTATGGCCTTCGACGGTGATGATGTAGCCTTCCTGCATTTGCGGCGCAATCTGATTGTAGAGAATGTCGCTCAAGAGCGCTTTGCCATCTTCGCTCAAATCGGCCGAACCGCTGGCGAAGAAGGCGCCGCTGGGGATGTCGATACTCAAGAGGCGATCGCCAGGTGTGTCAATTCCATCGCCCTGTCCTGCATTTTTATCTGTAGCGTCCGACCGTGCCAATGTAATTGAATCCGCCGCGCCATCGGCTTGGAGTTGTTCTAGTGCGCGCTTGTTGTCGGTGCCACTGTGTTGCAGATCTTCATCAAAGGGATCGATCATTTGCGGCTGCGCCGTCAGGACTCCCTGGCCGCGCCCGTCCTGGCCGCTGGCGCCCAGAATGATCACCTGATCCTTGCTTGAGAATTGATGGATCATATCCTTGCGCATTTGCTCGAATTCCTTTGTTTTTGGCGTCGAGACGGACAGAAACACGGCAAAGAAGCAAAGCAGAAGGGTAATCATATCCGCATAGGTCATCAGCCAGTCATCAACGCTGTGATCCTCGCGGCGGCGACGCGGGCGATAGCTCATCCCTTGGCTCCGGGTTTATTAGGCGCAGGCGCGGCGGCAGCGGCAGGCGCTGGTGAAGTGGGTGACGGTGCAGCGGCTGCTGCAGCGGCAGGTGCATCTTGCGGCAGATCCATATCATGATGGCTCTCAGGCCGCAGGAAGCTGTTGAGACGATCTTGAATGTAGCGGGGCGATTTATTGTCCACCAGCATCGCCATGCCCTCTGCAATCAGGAAATTGCGAAAGCGCAGATCTTCTTGCTTCTGCATGATCTTTGAAGCCGCCGGGATATACAGCATCCGCGCCGTTATCACCCCATAGAGCGTTGCCAGCAGCGAAACGGCAAGGCCTTCGCCCACGCCCTGCATTTCCGCACTGAAACTGCCCAGCATAATCACCATCCCCACCAATGTTCCGACCATGCCGAAGGCCGGCGCATGTCCGGCCATCGCCATGAGAATGCGCGCCGGGGTCGTATCACGCTCAAATGACGCGTTAGCGGCAGTTTCCATCATGACGCGCACTTCCTCGGCCGTGTAGTTGGTCACGACCATATTCAGACCGTAACGCACGAAAGGATCGCGGATCTTGTTGCGCGAACCCAACTGGTCTTCTAGGCCACGTAACCCCTTTTCCCGCACGGTGCGCGCCCAGGAGATAATATTCACGACTTCATGATGCATCGTCTCATGCGATGCGGCCGGTCGGTCGCTGGCCTGAAAACTCATGAAGGCGGCAGCCAAGGAGCCACCGATCACGATCAAAAATCCCTCGATGCTTAAAAAGGCTATATAGTTGTCGGTGCCGTGCATTACGGCGCCGATGATCATGGCAAAGCCAAAGGCAGCGCCGATGATGGATGCGATGGAAAATCTCATGGTCAGGATCTGCCAAGTTTTGATTTCAAGATATCATTGACGGCGGAAGGATTCGCCTTACCGCCCATCTTCTTCATAACCTGTCCGACGAAAAATCCAAAGAGCTTATCTTTGCCCGATCGATAGGCAGCCACATTATCCGGATTTTCAGCCAATACTTCGTCAATGATTTTTTCAATCGCTGCAGTATCAGTAACCTGCCGCAAGCCCTGTGTTTCGACAATAGCAGCAGCATCCTTCCCGGATGCGTACATTTGTGCAAAAACGTCTTTGGCGATTTTACCGGAGATCGTGTTATCCGTAATGAGATCGATAAGGCCGCCGATCTGCGCAGCTGTAACGGGTGAGGACGACAAGTCCTTGCCATCCTTATTCAGCAGGCCCAGCAATTCATTCAAGATCCAGTTCGCCACCAGCTTCGCATCGCGGCCCTTGGCCCCGGATTCAAAGAAATCCGCGCGCTCGCGTTCAGCAATCAGGACGCTGGAATCGTAGGCGTTCAAGCCGTAATCTTCCATGAAACGGTGCTTCTTCTGGTCCGGCAGCTCAGGAAGGGTTTGCTTGATGTTGGCGATCCAATCTGCGCCGACATGCAAGGGCAGGAGGTCGGGGTCCGGGAAGTAACGATAATCGTGCGCTTCTTCTTTCGAGCGCATGGAGCGTGTGGCGCCCTTGGCCGGATCCCACAGCCGCGTTTCCTGATCAATCTTGCCCCCGCCTTCAATGATTTCAATCTGGCGCTGGACTTCATAATCGACGGCCATTTGCACAGCCTTGATCGAGTTCACGTTTTTAATTTCGCAGCGCGTCCCCAGCGGCGCGCCTGGCTTGCGTACGGATACGTTTACATCCGCGCGCATGGAGCCTTCTTCCATGTTGCCATCGCAGGTTCCCAGATAACGCAAAATCATGCGCAGTTTGGCCCAATAGGCACAGGCTTCGTCTGCGCTGCGGATATCCGGTTCGGAGACAATTTCCATCAGAGCGCATCCCGACCGATTGAGATCGACATACGATTTTGTCGGGTGCTGGTCGTGGATGGATTTCCCCGCGTCCTGTTCCAGATGTAAGCGCGTGATGCCTATCGTTTTAACGCTGCCGTCGGGCAGGTCGATTTCAATCTCACCCTTGCCGACGATCGGATGCTGGAACTGGGAAATCTGATAGCCTTGCGGCAGGTCGGGATAGAAATAGTTTTTGCGCTCGAACACCGATGTTTCGTTGACCTGTGCGTTCAGGCCCAGGCCCGTACGGATAGCCTGTTCAACGCAAAATTCGTTCAGCACGGGCAACATGCCGGGCATGGCGGCATCAACCAGAGACACATGCGCGTTTGGCTCGCCGCCGAAAGCGGCGGATGCGCCGGAAAAAAGTTTGGAATGCGCGGTGATCTGCGCATGAACTTCCATGCCGATCACAACTTCCCACGATCCTGTTTTTCCTTCGACTAAGGATGCCATTGTTATAGTCCCTCCGGCATAGCTTTAAATCCTGCCGCCTCTTCCAGGGCAGCGCCAATATTGAGAACGGTTTGCTCGTCCCAGGCCTTGCCCAAAACCTGCAACCCCAGCGGCAGTCCTTGCGCGTCCAAGCCCACCGGAACCGACAGGCCGGGTAGGCCCGCGATGTTCGCGGTGACTGTGAATACGTCGTTCAGATACATTTTAATCGGGTCATCTTCATTCTCGCCGATTGCAAAAGCAGCACTGGGCGCGGTCGGTGTCAGCAGGGCATCGACTTTTTCATACGCACTCAGGAAATCCTGCACGATCAGGCGGCGTAGTTTCTGGGCCTTGATGTAGTAAGCATCGTAATAACCAGAGGACAGCACATAAGTACCCACCAGAATACGGCGGCGCACTTCGGCACCAAAACCGGCAGCGCGCGTTTTTTCGTACTGGGCGATCAGATTATCATCTGGCACGCGCAGGCCATAGCGCACGCCATCATAGCGCGCGAGGTTTGATGAAGCCTCAGCCGGTGCGATGATATAGTAAGTTGGCAAAGCATATTTCGTATGTGGCAAGCTGACTTCGACGGTTTCGGCACCAGCGGCTTTGAGCCAGTCGATCCCCTGTTGCCACAGTTTCTCGATCTCGGCAGGCATACCGTCCATACGATATTCCTTTGGAATGCCGATTTTCAGGCCTTTGACATCGGGCTTCAGTGCGCCAACAAAATCCGGCACGGGCATATTGGCACTGGTGCTGTCTTTGGGGTCATGTCCGCACATCGATTTCAGGAGATGCGCGCAGTCCTTGACTGTTCGTGCCACAGGGCCGGCTTGATCAAGCGAAGAGGCAAAAGCGACAATGCCCCAGCGCGAACAGCGCCCATACGTAGGCTTAATCCCCGCAATTCCTGTGAAGGCCGCGGGCTGTCGGATCGAACCGCCCGTGTCCGTCGCCGTTGCACCCATGGCGATGCGTCCGGCGACAGCAGCCACCGAGCCGCCCGACGATCCGCCGGGCACCAGATCCGTCTTGTCGCCTTTACGTTTCCATGGGTTGATTACATTGCCGAATGCGCTGGTTGTGTTCGATGATCCCATAGCGAATTCATCCAGGTTTGTCTTGCCCAGCATCACCGCGCCATCGCGGAACAGCTGCGCAGTGACGGTAGATTCATAAGGGGGAATAAAACCTTCAAGGATTTTACTCGCTGCCGTGGTTTGCACACCCTTGGTGCAGAAGAGATCTTTAATCCCTAAAGGAATGCCTTCCAAGGGTCCGGGGCTGCCGGCTGCGTATTTCGCATCGGATTGCTTGGCCTGCTGCAACGCCAGTTCCGGCGTCTCTACAATATAGGCGTTAAGCTTGCGCCCTTTTTCCATCGCGCTTAAATGCGCTTGCGTGAGCTCTACAGCGCTGAATTCTTTTTTCTTCAATCCAGCGCGCGCGGCGTCGATCGTTAAATGTGTCAGGTTTGTCATTGTTTTTACCAAATGTTTTTTACCACTAAGACACTAAGTTTTATAAGGAATATCTTTTAATTCCATCCTTAATCAGCGGAACATTGAAGTTTATGAGCAAGCCTGTTCTAAGCTTTGAAAGCTTCAGGTAAGTTAGTAACTGTGCTGCATAAAGAGGAATTATTTTTTCAACAGTTTTTAATTCAACAATCAATTCGTTTTCAACAACGATATCAAGTCTATAACCTTGCTCAATCCGCACCCCGTCGTAAATAACCGGCAGTGTAGTTTGTGTCTGGATATCCAGGCCTCGTTTTTTGAGTTCATGGTTCATGCAACCTTCATATGTATTTTCTAGCAATCCAGGTCCAAGAGTTTGGTGGACCTTAAAGGCGGCATCAACAACAATTTTCGAAATGTCTGATTCTGTCTCTTTCGTAAGCATTTTTCTTCTTAAAGAATCTTAGTGTCTTAGTGGTTTAAAAAATTTATTCCACAACTTTGGGAACGACGAAATAGCCCTGCGCCTGTTCGGGTGCGTTGGCGAGAACGGCCTCGGCGCAATTCCCGTCATTAACAACATCCTTGCGCAGGGGCAGGTGGATATCCGCCACGCTGGCCAAGGGTTCTACGCCATCAGTGTTGACGGCCTGAAGCTGTTCGATCCATTTTAGCGTGTTGCTGAGTTGTGTCGTCGCCAAATCTTCTTGCTCCGGTGTCAGAGCAAGACGGGCCAAACGGGCGATTTTACGAACAAGTTGCTTTTCCATCGGGGTGTCACTATCACAAACAAGGAACGATGACGATAGGTTTGTTAAAGGACATAGCCGATCATTATCCCCGCGGCAAGGCTTTGCTTGGGATGGATGTCGGGAAAAAGACGCTGGGCCTGGCGCTGGCGGACCCGGGATTGCAGGTGGTGACGCCGCTGCAAACGCTCAAGCGCACCAAATTAGGCCTTGGCGGTGGTTGTGCGGGAATTCAGCATCGGGGGTTTTATTATTGGCTTGCCTCTGAATATGGACGGCAGCGCTGGGCCGCGGGCGCAGTCTGTGCATGATTTCATCCGTGAAATGCTGAACCACCCTGCTGTCGTCGGACAGCGTCCCTGGATTGCCTTCTGGGATGAGCGTTTATCCACAGCTGCTGTGCGTGATTTTGTGGATAACCATGTGAATAAAAAATCAACGCGCCAGAACGCCAAGGACAGCGGACTTATTGACCGTTTGGCGGCGCAAGTAATTCTACAAGGGGCGGTGGATTATTTAAGGGGCTACGCGCCATAGCGCATCAGTTCATGGCCGTGATTGCGCATCCAATATTGCCCTTCGATGAAGTCTTCTGAAAGGGCACGGCACAGGGCCCAGAATTCCTTACTATGATCCATGTGAACCAGGTGTGCGACTTCATGACCAATAACATAATCATAGGCCTCGAAGGGCGCAAAGATCAGACGCCAGCACAGGGTCATCCGGCTGTCTTCGCTACAGCTGCCCCAGCGCGATTTAGTGTCACGGATTTCCAGTTTAATCACTTCACGGTCGATACGGGCTGCCTTCTCATTGACGATCTTGCCTAGCTCTTGCGCGGCCAGATCACGCAGGAAACGGCGAATGCGCAGATCTGGATTGCGCTTGTTTGTGAACACGACAAGTTTATTATGTTTCAATGCGATAGATGTCGATGTTAAATCTTTATCGTAAGTGATCTCAAGCGTGCGGTTGCGTCCCAGGATGGGCAATACAGCCCCATCTTTGAAGGCAATAGGACGTGGCAAGGCACGTAGCTTTTCCAGCATCCAGGAATCG
>JAKLKY010000032.1:14063-20197 GCA_023150415.1 Alphaproteobacteria bacterium
CAAAAGCAAGGGCTTGCTTAAACGTCATTCCCTTCGGAATTACAAGGTTAAAGACGCGCTCCTTCGTATCCAGCCTTAAGGCAAGACGCCGGGCGCGCGGACTCTTTTTTACCTTAACATAACGCGGTAAATCAGGAGATTCCAAATCTTTTGCGCTATGATTTTTGTTTTTAGGCATGACGCAGATTTTTATACCCCTCTTACTCAGTGTGCAAGCTCTTTATAGTTTTCAGAACGATTGTCGCGTAACCAACGCCGCACCGCCGCAATGCCGTGTTCGTCGCGGTTATACTGGGCTGGCGCCGGGTTGCCGGTCTTTTCCAGGTCCTGTTCAGGAATCGGATCACAATTTTTTTCGAACATCCGGATAAAATTTCTAATGCGCGGCATGATTTCATCGCGCCAGCGCCGCCCGTTAAATATTCCATAATGCCCAGTTGCAAGCTGAAAATGGTGATACTGTTTGCGCTGAGACAGGTTATAGCAAAGTTCATGGGCGGCCGTGGTCTGGCCGCGGGCGGAGATATCGTCCAATTCCCCTTCAATGGTCAGCAACGCTGTATGTTCGATATCTTGTGGCCGAACGTCTAGCAATTGATCGGTCAGCGGATCGCGCCATTTCATGCGCCCGCGCGGCAGGAGTTGACGAATGAAAACAGTCTCGACAGTTTGCAAATAAAATTCTGCGGGAATATCCATCACCGAAAGGTATTCATTATAAAATTTGCGGTGTGCTTCTGCGGATTCACCATCGCCCATAATCAGGTGATGGTAGAATTTCATGTGCGAACCAACGTGACGGTCTAGATTCATCGACATGAATCCGCCCAGCTGCAAAAAGCCGGGATAAACCTTGCGGAATGCCCCGGGATAATAAAACGGCACTTCATGGATTACAGATTTTTCAAACCAGGTAAGGGGCCGATTTTCCGCAAGTTCTGTCACAGTTGTTTTTGAAACGCGCGTATCAACCGGGCCGCCCATTAGCGTCATGGACAAAGGCTGGTTGGGATCGCGCTCACTGGCCATAAGTGAGACGGTCGCCAAGACGGGCACGGCTGGCTGGCAGACAGCAATCAGATGCGTATCAGGCCCCAAAAGGCTTAGAAATTCACGCAGATAGGTGATGTAGGTATCCAGACTAAAACGCCCGTCGGTGATTGGCACCTGGCGCGCATCTTCCCAATCCGTGATGTAGACATCATGGTGCGGTAGCAAAGCCTCCACCGTGCCGCGTAGCAAAGTCGCATAGTGGCCCGACATCGGCGCCACAATCAGCACTTTGGGGTCACGCCGCCTGATCTGGCGTTTGAAATTCAGCAACCGTCCAAACGGCTTTTCAACAATGACTTTTTCTTCAACTGTGACGGTTTGGCCGCCGATTTGCGTGCTGACCAAGCCAAATTCTGGGCGCCCAAAGCGGCGCGTTGAACGCTCAATCATTTCGGCGTTGGCACTGATCGTGCGACCAATTTGCGTGTATGACAGCGGATTCCAGGGATTTTGCATCACCATGCGCGTGACCTCGGCCTGCAGGCGCACAGGGGTCATAACGGCATGCTGTAATTCGTAGAGATGATAAAGCATGGTGTTCTTCCTTCGTGGTCGCTTCAACAGTACTTGTTGCAGTGCAATATAGTATTTTTTACGCCCTCCGCCATGGCCTTTGCGCTGGTCAGAGTACAAAATATCCTCTATTTTCATTGTGACACGAATGCGGGGAAAAAAGAAGTGTCGAATTGGCTGCATCGCACTTCATTTTAAGCTTTAAGAAAATATTATAAATGATTGATATTTATCAAATTAATTACTTTTTTATGGACGCGCATTCGCGCCTGCTTGCGGTTTTGCCTGCGCTTTTGATCGCTTTTTTTCTTGGATTTCTGCCGTTTTCAGCGAATCGGGGTCGTCCGCCGCTCTGGCCCTTGCTTTCTGCCGTTTTGAAGGTGCCGGGGGATCGGCTGAACCGCCGACATCGCCCTTCGCTTGATTTGGTCGTTCGTGGTGGGGTTTTATGCGCATTATGGCTGTGGGCCATGGCAGCGCTCGGATGGCTGCTGGCGGAACCGCTTTTGCTTCATGCGCCAATCCTGGGTCAGGGGATGGTGCTGGGTTTGCTGCTGGTCGCGTCCAGCTTGGGGCGACTGGTGTTCGGGCTCTATACAGCCATGGAGAAGGGCCAAAGCCCGCAAGGGCTGTATTATGCGCTGGCCCATGCGTCAGGGCGAAATTTGACAATGGCCGATACGTTTACCATCACGCGTGTTGCTGTGGCCCTATTAGGGCAGATGTTTGTGCGGGGACTGGTGGGGCCCGTATTCTGGTTCGTGGTTGCCGGGCTGCCGGGGGCTTTTGTTTATACCGGGTTGGCTGTGTTTAATGCATGTTATCGCGATGAGGGTGGCCAGGGTGGTTTTGCGCGTGTCAGCTCTGCTTTGGCCTCGGCTGCTGATCTTATTCCTGAGGCGGTGGTTTGCGTCTTGCTGATGCTGGCGCCGCTTTTTACACCCGGATCGCGGCGATTGACGGGCAGTATGCCGTGGATGGGTACCAAGGGCCGGGCCAGCGCGGCGCAGGGCGGGCTGCCGGTGACGGTGCTGGCCTGGGCCTTGAACATGACTTTGGGCGGCCCGGGGCAGTCCTTAAGCGGGGATTCCTTCGTCGCACCCTGGGTGGGGCCTGATAGCGCGACGGCGCAGAATTCGCACCGGCATCTTAAGCGGGCCTTGTACCTGACGGGAATTGCGCAGGTTTTGTTCGTATTTGGGATCTGTGTTTTGATTTATGCGGTAAAAGAATGGATTGCTTGACATCCGCGCCATCTTTGCATATGGTCTGCCATCGTTTTTTAACTGTTAGAGGAAGAGTGCCATGAGCCGCCGCTGCATGATTACCGGGAAAGCCGTTCTGGTTGGGAATAACGTTTCCCATGCCAACAATAAAACAAAGCGCCGTTTCCTGCCGAATATTCAAGATACGCGCTTGTATAGCGAGGTGCTGGAGCGCTGGGTCAGTCTGAAAGTCACCACAGCCGGCCTGCGCACGGTGGAACATACGGGCGGCCTGGATGCGTTTCTGATTGGCACGGCCAAGACAAAGCTGGATGCCGATTTGCGTCCCGTAAAGGCGGCTGTTGAGAAGGCCCTGGCGGATAAAAAGGCGGCTTAAATTTTCAATTCCTTACATCGTCATCCCCCGAATTGGCGTTACCAATTCGGGCGATAACATTGTTATGAAGATTTAAAATCAACCATCATGCTCTCCTATCCCGGTTTTTCGTTTGATATTCTGCACCACGATCCCGCCAATCGCGCGCGGGTGGGACGTCTGTCCACGCCGCATGGCGCGATTGAGACGCCCAATTACATTTTCTGCGGCACCAAGGCGGCGCTGAAGGCGTTGACTCCAGCGCAAGCGCGGGAAGCGGGCGCCGATATTATTCTCTCCAATACTTATCATTTGCTGCTGCAGCCGGGGGAAGATCTGGTACAGCGCATGGGCGGGCTTCACAAATTCATGCAATGGGATGGCCCGATGCTGACCGACAGCGGCGGGTTTCAGGTATTTTCACTGGGGCATGGGTCGGTTGCGGATGAGATCAAGGGGCGGAACAAATCCTTCGACAATACAGCATTGCTTGAGATTTCGGAGCAGGGGGCTGTATTTCGCTCCCATATCGACGGGCGAAAAGTCCATCTCAGCCCTGAACGCGCCATGCAAATCCAGCGTGCGCTGGGTGCGGATTTATTGATGCAGTTCGATGAATGCACGCCGTATCACACCACGCGCGACTATACGGCGCGTTCGATGGAGATGAGTATCCGCTGGGGTGATCGTTCTTTGGCAGAATTTGCGCGGACGCATGATGGCACGCAGGCGGTCTATGGCATCGTGCAGGGCGGCGTGTATGAAGACCTGCGGCGCGAAAGTGCGCAATATACTGCCGATCGTTCGTTTTTTGGCACGGCGATTGGCGGGTGTCTGGGCGGCACGGATGAGGAAATGCATGGCGTTGTAGCTTGGAGCGTGCCGCATATCCACCCGTCGCGGCCGGTGCATTTTCTTGGGATCGGGCGCATGCGCGACGTGTTTCGTTTTGTCCGGCTGGGGATTGATACGTTCGATTGCGTGATTCCGACGCGTCTGGCGCGGCATGGCAATGCGTTCTTGCAAGGCGCGCCGGGGGAAACGATCAACCTTAAAAACGCACGTTTCCGCAACGATCCCGAACCTCTGGATCCGCGCAATGACATTCCCGCCTCACGTGATTTCTCCAAGGCCTATATCCACCATCTGTTCCGATCGAATGAAATTCTAGGCCTTCAAATTTTAGCCCAACATAACGTTGCCACACTGTGCCGCATGATGCGTGAAATCCGCGAGGCCATCAAAGACGGAACTCTGGACGAGTTGGAGCAGCAGTGGATTGCTTAAGCGTGTGGCTTATTCCATGGCATTTTTTGTAACAGCATTGCCAGCCCGCACCAGCCCGTAAATCCCGCAAACGCCAAGGCGCCTGCGACCATTCCAGCCAGAATAAAGCCAAGCGACATTCCCGCTAATCCCAATGCCACCAGAAAGAAAATGAGGCTGCCGATAATCATTTGTATCTGGCGAATAATCGAAATGCGCGGCCCGCCCGCGACAACGGGCAAGCCTGCCGCCTTCCATGATTCCATTCCGCCGTCGAGATTATACACGGGCAGGCCAATATTTTGTGCGTTTAAAAACGCGCAGGCTTTGCCACCGCGCCCACCGCGCAGGCAGTGAATAATCACTTTGCGATCCTGTGGCAAACTGATTTTTGTGAAGTTTTGAGGTAGGGCGCTCAAAGGCACGGATGCTGCATAGGCGATATGCTCGGCCTGAAATTCGTCGGGCTCGCGAACGTCGATTAAAATCGCTTCGCCATCCTTTAGCCATTCATAGGCTTGCACGGGGCTTATCGTTGTATTCATCGTTTGGGTTCCTTTCCACGTTTTTTAGAATTTGTCTGGCAAAATAGATCGTGCATGAGACTGATCACACGAAACACATCAGGATTCTTAATGGAATAATAGAGTGTCCGGTGGTCGCGCCGTGCGGTCACGATTTTTTCTGCCTTTAATTTTGCCAGATGCTGCGACATCGATGTTTGAGAAATGCGCGTTTGAGCAATCAGTTCGCCCACATTTTTTTCGCCCTCCGACAAAAGGCATAAAACCGCAAGCCTATGCGGGTTCGCCAGACCTTTTAGAAACGTCGACGCCTTCGCTATTTCCTTCTTTGATGGGGCCATCTTGAAAACATTCCTTTTCAATTTATATTTTCATGATATCATGTAAATATAAATCAAGAAAGGATGATTTCCATGACAAAAGACTACAAGCAAATTACCGCTGATATCAGCGCCTATATGGCCGAGATTCGCAAAGCCGTGCCGGAGCCCATGCAGGGATTTTCTGCCTTGGCTAAAGGGGCCACACAGGACGGGGCGCTCAGCAAGAAGGTAAAGGAGCTCATTGCGCTTGCAATAGGGGTGACCCAACGGTGTGATGGCTGTATCGGGTTCCATGCCAAGGCGCTGGTTGATCTGGGTGCAACGCGGCAGGAAATTGCCGAAGTTATGGCTATGTGCGTTTATATGGGCGGTGGACCGGCCCTGATGTACGCGGCGGATGCCTTGCGCGCCTTTGATCAGTTTTCAGCGCCCCAATAAAGCCTGCAACGCTTGCTTTTCATTTTCATGATTTTCAGGCAAAATTAACGATTATGCGGTCATGGTGGAAGAGGGACCGCGTTAGTGTAGCTGGAGATCATGACACCTGCAAGCGAACAAACAAATTATTTCAAAGCCTTAGAGGGGCTGCTGGAGGAGTATACCGCGTGGTATAACGATGTGACGCGCGCGACGTTCTATCCGCAAGAGCTTGATTATAACAAAATTTCTATGCGACACGATGATTTTGTCCTTTGGGCTCGTTCGGTCGAAGCTGCAGGCGTGGTCGCCGCCGGCAGCATGAGCGAAAGCGAATACGGCCCGCTCGTCAATTTCTGGCAGCCGCGACAATGACACGCCATCGTCACCATCGGCGCGGCGGTTACGCGCATCTGCACGCGGCCGCAGAGGCATGACGCGGACCAGGGGAGCTTCC
>JAKLKY010000033.1 GCA_023150415.1 Alphaproteobacteria bacterium
GCAATGGTCACGGCAGCAGAAATCCCCAAGAGGACCTCCAAAGCGCGACGATCATCGTCACTAATCTCTCGCTTATCGATATAAGGCGGGTGCTTGAGACTCCGCAGGGTTTTCCAGTCGATAGGAAAGTTGGTGACGCTGCGGCTTCCCATGCTTTGCTTAACGGCTTTTCGTGAGCCTGGGAACTGATGCTCGATGCCGTTGAGGATGCTTTGCGCGCTCGGCCGTTCGACAAACCCGTTGGCTCCCGCATGGGTGCCGTTATGGTGCCCAGATTTCCCTGTAAAAATTCCGTTTAAAGGCTGTTTATTATTACGTGCCATAGACATGGCATAAAGATGGAAATGTTTATTGTCAACAATTACTGTTCGCCCGGCGTCAGGATTTTGCGGGTCAGGTCTTCGGCATCGACGATGAGATGCGCAAAGTCCGGCTTTTCCGGGCGGTAGCGCAGTTTGTAATCCTCTTCCAACTGGGTGATTTCGCTGATCAGGCGGCCCAGGCGTTGCTGCGCGTCTCGCAGTTGCTTTTCTTCCTTCGACTGTCGGCGGATGATGCCTTGGCGGATTTTTTCCTGTGCGCTGCCGATGAAGAACGTTAGCTGAATGCCCTCGAGAAACGCTGCGGAAACGGAGAGGCAGCGCGAGAAATTCAAAACGGATTTTGCGCCCGGCGCGATGGAGACGTTGAACGTGGTTTTGCGGTCCGATCCACGCAAAATGTGGCCCAGGCGAATGGATGCAGGCTCCATATTCACCACCAGCGCCACATGGCCTTCGTAATCAATTTTTACATCCTTGCCGGATTTTCGAAAAGCATCTTCGGCAGTTGTTACGCCGTCTTCGTATGTTCCTTCGTTGCCGACCTGGAATTTCTCAACCATGTCCAAAAATGGATGGCGGTTGCCATGAGCGTAAACAACTTTGCCTTCATGATAGATCGCCAGCCAGCGCATCGGGTTGTATGCGTATTCATAGTCATTCACCAGAACATCCCACAATTCCTGCCAGTTGATATGCGTGCTGCGTGGAATAAGAGGACCAAATTGTTCGGCGATGGCCAGCAAACGTGCGGTGGCGCGGATGCACAGATGCATATTATGCGCGCGCACAACAAGGGTTTCGGGCGGGCGCTCGGCGCGGTTGAAATGGAAGGTGAAGGCCATGCGGTTGCTGAGCGCGATCAGCGGCTTGTTTTGCGGCGCGCCGAGATCGCGGATGGTAAATTTTTCGCGCAGGAGAGAAGTCTCAAATTCCTTCATCATGCACAATCTAGCCTATCTGACGGCGCAAGTTAAGCGGCGATCAGGGCCGGTGCAGCGTAACGGTGCTGATACTTCAAATTCGCCAGCAACGCCATGTAGTGGGCCAGCAGACGCTCGATCCCCATCCGGCGCGGCAGATCGCGTAAATAGGCAACCATGCGGGGCTGTGCATTAGCGCATAGATTAAATGCGGTGCGCGGCGCGCAGCGGCTGTGCAGGTATTCACTTGCTGTATCCAGCGTGTTTGACCAGTCTATACGGCCCGCCCAAGCGCCCAATGTATTGCTGACTGCGCTGGTGAATGCGGCACCCAGAACGCTCTCGGCCCCCAGTAAACCCCCCATGCCTTCATAATCAGCAGCAGGTTTGTAGGCGCTATCGATCTGCACGAATAGAGGCCCGCGATAGTGCGGCTGGTCCGGGTGCGGTGCCAGTTGCTCCAGGTCTTCCATCAAGGAAAACACTGCGGTTTCGATGGTTTGGATTTGGTTATCTGTTGTCATGTTCTCCTCCTTCCTCACCTCGAGAATAGGGAAGAGAATTAAATAAACATTTAAATATAGATTGGATTTTATGCTTTTGTTCTATGCGGAAGTGTATATAAGGTATTAAATAACAATTTAATCAAATTTGTCTAAAATTTTATGGATTTAATTAAACGAAAACCGCATGTATATGCACGGTCCTTCTGAGATCAATTCCCAAAGATTTGATCGATTTCATCCTGCGAGACCGCGCGGATGATTTTTGCGTCCTGACCGTCGATTTTGATGCCGAGTTTGGATAAAGCGCCTTCGATCCGGTCTTCGATCATTTTCAAATTCTCAAGCGTCTTGCGGATGCGCTGGCCGGTGATGTCCTGAAAAGAACAGGCGAGAAAAATTTGTTCGATGTCCTCTTGAATGTGATCGAGTGCTTCTTTGCGTTTGGTTTCGTCGCTCCAATCCTGCACATCGCGCAGCTTGCTGGCGATACGGTCAGCGGCATCGAGAATTTGGTTGGCGGCTTTTTCCGTCGTTTCCACGACAGCATCAAGCTCGACCCCGGCATTGGCAGGGCTGGAGCCATCACCGTGATAGGAGATGGCCTTCATCACTTCCAGAATTTCACCGAAGCGTCGGGCGATGCCTTCTTCGGCCATATCCACTTGTTGCGATGTGGCGTTAATCTCCATCGAGATTTCATCAAAACGCCGTGCGATGAATTTCTCCATGATGAGGAGTTTTTGCGCAAGCGCTTCGAGTGGTTCAAGCGGAGCAGTCGGCGAGGATGGTTGTGTAAGCGTCATGGAAGGTTCGTAGAATTATCTCAGTCTGGTTCCATGATATGCTAGGAATCTCTAAGAAAGTCCTAAATTTTTTGCTGCTCAGCATAAGTATGTATGTGCGATATTATGAGTAAAGACCAACAACATCTATTATTTCCAGAATGCGAGATATCTCCGTCCGCACGCGTGTGCCGTAATTGGCGGTGCGAACAGGAATCAGCAGATCTGAAGGCTCGAACATATCCTCGTGGCTAGTAAACATAATTAGGACATAGCGACCTTTAAAGAAGGACGCGCGCACGGGGGCTTTAAAGCGCGCGGCCGCTTCTGCCAGTTCCTTGAGCAGGCGCGGATTGGCCACGGCCTGCGCGGCTTCGGGTGTTTCGGCATAGAGCGAGAATTGCGTGGTCTCAGGGCTTTCAAAGGAAAATTCGCGCGCTGGTAGGCTCGGTTCATAGGCGGGGTCGTCGGTGATGACGACGTGGCCGGAAAAACGCTGATCCAAGGCGCTTTCCAACAAAACACAAAGACCGGAAAAGCGCGGGCTGACGTGCTGGTCATCAAAGAGCCGCATTTCAGAGAAAATCACTTTCACGCCATTTAATGTGCCGGTAAAGCAATCTTCACTGTCATGACGGGTAAAGGCAGGCGCGATGTCAGCGGCTTTAATGATGGACGGATTAAGACCGCTCTGTGCGCGATAAGTCAGACCGCCCAGCAAGCGCGCCAGCTGGGGCATGAATTTTTGCTTGTGTGCGCGTCGGTAATCGGCCAGTGGCCGTGCTGCCCAGGCCAGCAGCAGGGGTGGAACAACTGCCGCCAGTGCCGTACAGGCCAGGGCACGGGGCAGATCGCCTTCCATCATAAGATACCAGCCAAAGCCGCCAGCGCTGGCAATTGCCACCAGCAAGGAAAAGGTGATCGCGATATTGTGCCGTGTGCGCAAACGCCGCACATGACGCAGGCGTAAATTCTCCGCTGCCTGCGCCAGGCGCTGGGTTTCTTGCGCATAGGTATCATGCGCCTGGGGAATGTCTGCAACCGTGGTCATGGCTTCAGCAAGGCCTGGGCGTTGACAGTCAGGGTAATATCGCTTTCGCCGGCTTGTGCAACCGGCGCGGCCAAATCAGAGGCCATTTCCATTTTCGCCATACTGCGCATCATCACCGGCATCGGGTAAAACCCGCCGCTATCGACATTGACCTGCAGCAATTCCGATTTGGATTTCCCCAATGCCTTGGCGGTGCGATCCGCCTTGCCCTGCAGCTTTTGCAGCGCGGCTTCGAGCATCGCACTTTGGGTTTCTTCCAGTGTTTCAGGGGAAACCGTGTAGGACAGATCGCTCATGGCCAGGCCCATCGCCTGTAATTCGCCGGTGAGCTTCAAAAGGGAATCTGCCTTAGTGCTTTTAAGTTCCAAGCCTTGTTGGCCCGCCCAGATCCGGCGTGTTTCTCCGGGGCGGCCGGTATTCTCCTCCTGCGCATAGACCGTGTAGCTTTGCGTACTGGCTTTGACATCCTTATAGGATTTGGCTTTTTCCAGCGCAGCCGTCATTTTCTGGTTCACGTCGTTCTGCAGGGTGGTGGCATCCTCATTTATGGTTTCATAGCGCAGATGCGCGATCAGCAAATCCTGGCTGACGCTTTGCCGCTCGGTGGCCGAGAGATTGACCAGCGTATGACCAGCGGGAATATCAAGCACGGTTTGATAGTCTTGGGCGTAGGCGGGCAATGTTAGCAAACAAGTCAATAGGACGATGAGAATGCGCATGAAAGGCCTCCGTTTTCTAGATGTGGCATCATGGCACAAATCTCAAAATGGGGACACATTAAATTAATGCGTTGCCGTAACGAGCTGCTTGCGTGTAAGCCAGAAAACCTCACCGCTGCTGTTTTCCGTCTCCAGCCATAAGAACGGCAGCTGCGGATAGTCGCGCTCTAAAATGTCCTGTCCGCGCCCGATTTCGCACACGATCCCGCCGTCTGCGGTTAGATATGTGGGCGCGTGATCCAGAATGCGGCGCACCAGATCCAGTCCGTCTGTGCCAGAGCCTAAGGCCATCGCTGGTTCATGACGGTATTCGGGGGGCAGGGCGGCCATGGCTGGTGCGTCCACATAAGGTGGGTTGGTGATGATGAGGTCATAGGTTTTTCCCGCCAACGGCGCGAAGCCATCGCCTTGAAATAGCGTGATCCGCCCTGCAAGATCGTGATCCTTGAGATTAAGCTGGGCCACGGCCAGCGCATCAGACGATAAATCCACAGCATCAACAGCAGCTTCGGGATACAAGAGTGCGGCGATAATCGCCAGACAGCCAGAGCCGGTGCATAAATCCAGAATGCGTTTGGGATGTTCCGGCATGCCGGGCGGTGCAAAGCCGTATTCATCGAGTAGCAATTCCGCGATGAAGGAGCGAGGAACAATCACGCGTTCATCCACATAGAAAGGAATGCCCTGAATGTATGCTTTCTGTAGCAAGTATGGCGCGGGTTTTCGCGTCGTAATGCGGGCCTCAATCACGGCCATGATTTTTTCTGATTGGTGCGGGGAGAGAGAGATCCCACTTTCAAAATTGGTGTCGGGCGGTAGGCCCAGCGTTTCCAGCGCGATAAAGGCCGCTTCGTCAAAGGCGTTGTCGGTGCCGTGACCGTAGACAAGCTGAGCCTGTTCCAGACGTTGCGCGGCGGCGTAGATAAAGGTGTGAAGGTTCATGGTTGGGTTCGTCCGTCGGTGCGCAATGCACAACGGCGCGCATTTATACTCTGTGCTTGTGCTTGCTGAAATAACGCTTGCAGGCTTTTTGCAATTCGGAGACGAGTGCATCGCCTTCCTTGCCGCCTGTGCCTTTGAGCTTGTTGTTCATGATGATCTGGATCGTATTGTAATGCGCGCGCAGAACATCCACCGCGTCTTCGTTGATGTCGACGATATTATCCAGGAATTGCAGCGCGATATCGGCGACGTTGCTGACGAGCGGATAGGCGAACATACCGCCATTCGCCTTGAGCTGCATGACCGGCGCGGCCAGAAGCTCGCGCATGGCATCAAAATTGTCGGCATTTTGCGTGGCGCGGTCAATCTGCACCTTCATCGTTTCAAGGAACTGATGCGCGTAAGGCGTGAAGTCCAGATCCACGGTATCCATGTAATGCTGGCTTTTATCGAGTGTTTTCTCATCAATGCCGCCTGTGCCCACTTTTTGTTTCAGCACATTCGGCGGTTTGATAAAGCGCGGTTTTTTTGTTTTCTCAGCCATGCTATTCGGAAACAGATTTTGCTTCCTCCCGTAATTTCTTCAAGATGTTTGTCATTTCACCGTCATTATTTGTCATGGCCTCGCGCGCCTTGGCGAGGTCATCGCCACGGCGAATAGGGCCGCCATACTCGTCATTCTTGCGTCGCCGACGGTCGGGCCCGAAAAAGTTACCGGCATCGACAAACTGGCGCGGCTTTTCAACGATCTGCGCCACACGCGCGTAAAGGTCGCGCGCAGAAAACGGCTTGACCAGAAATTCAGTAATGCCCATGTCCCTTGCCTTCTCGACACGAAAGCGCGAGGAGAACCCCGTCATCATCAGGACAGGTACATAGGGATTGGGTGTCATCGGGCTGCGGCGGATTTTTTCGGTGAATTCTAGCCCGTCCATTGGCGCCATCAGCCAGTCGGTGATGATGAGATCAGGATCATGACGGCAGACCATTTCAAAGCCTTCTTCGCCATCTTCTGCTGTATAGACTTCCTTAAAGCCGAAAATCTTAAGCACCGTAGTGGTCAGATTGACCATTGGTCTCATATCATCAACAACCAGAATGCGGGCTTTTTCAAGGGTGTAGGGCATAAGAAAAGATGAGGCTAAGGCTTTTAAAAAATTATATCCCAATACTATAGCGGCAGAATGGTTAAGAATCTACTTAATCCCCGAGGGGGGTGTGAATGGGTTGTCATGTGCCCGAGATAAGCGTAAAATGCGGTGTCACAACGTATTTTTCAGGATTTCCGGTTAGAACCATGACGTCGCAAAAAATTATTATGCATTTCTCCGCGCCGCCAACGCCTGATGATCTTGAGGTTATGGCGGCGGATGCGCTGCAAAACCTGCCGGAGGAGCTAGGGACGCATTGTGCCGAACTGACACTGCGCATTGAGGAATTCCCCGACGAAGCCACCGAGCAGGAATTGGGCCTGGAAGACCCTTATGAGCTGGCCGCATTTTTCAAAAGCGGAAAGGAAATTGCGCCCGGCGTACAACGGAAGATTGCAACGGCCGAGGATGTTTTGATTCTCTATCGTCGGCCGCTTTTGGATATGTGGTGCGAGACACAAGATGATCTGGGGATTCTAATCCGCCAGGTTATGATTGAGGAATTGGGTCGCTGCTTCGAGTTCACAGATGATGACATTGATGAAATGACAGCGCGCCATTTTCAGGGAATGTTGTAATAAGTTTTCGTCCCAAGAAGCGGGAAAAACATCTTTGAATATGCTAAAGTAAAGAGATGATCCGCGTTTGTACTTTTGTTGTCGGGTGTCTGGCCGTTCTGGCTGGCTCTGCCTATGGCCAGGATGCGGCGTGCGACCCGGCGTTCCAGAACGTCCTGGATCAGCGCGCGCTGCTGCAGGGGACGCAGGATCTAGAGATGGCGCAGACCTTGATCTATAAGCCCGACAGCGTTTTGGAATATTCGTGTTTTGCGCAGAATGTGATGCTGCTGGAGCAGCAGGCAAAAGTTTTGTTCAGCGATAATGTCACCTCGCCAACGCTGTTCTTGGGGCAGAGTTTTTCGCCGCAGGGCGAAGCGACGCAACCGACTTTCGCATCGCCACCCGGACCGTTGGGCATGCCGGGGGAGCCGCAGGTGAATTACGCCGCGCCAACGCCTTTAGATCAAAGCACGTTTGCGGCGCTTTATAATACGGTGCGCTTGCCCGGTGCTACGTATCTGACCGGCGGATTCGCACCGACGATGGGCGGGGGGCGGATGGGATCATTGCCCGCGACATGTGAGACCATGGCACTCGTCTGGCAATTCGCCAAATGCAGTAATTTTGAGAAAGACAATTTTCGAATGCTGGGCGATATGGCCGGTAAAGATCTGCGCCAGATGCCGCTGCCCTGTACAGATGCTGCCCGTGCCGGGCTTATTCAAGCCGCGCTGAAGGCTAGTGCGCCGCCGCCCGCCGACCCGCCTAAAGGCGGTGGCGCGCAGAGCATGCGCACGTTCATTGATGTTCTGGAAGCGCCTGAGGGGGCATCGAGCTGCGCCGCCATGCCGCCAATCCCGACCGGGGTGGGGGATGAAAAACTCTGCATCACGCCGGGCTGCCGCGCGGTTGGAAATTCTTGTGTGCCGATGGAATAGGGACTTAGGCCGCTGCCGCGCTGAGGTATTGATGCGAAGCCCAAAGCTCTGTGAGCACATCAATCATATGATCGATATCGGCTTCGCTGTGGGCGGCGGTGGCGGTCAGGCGTAAGCGCTCAGTGCCGCGCGGGACGGTGGGGTAATTGATGGGCTGTACGTAAATGTTATGCTCGCGCAGCAAGATATCCGTGACCTCACGGCAGCAATTGGGTTCTCCGACGATGAGAGGAACGATATGGCTCTGCCCTTTCATATACGGCAGACCCGCCCTTTCCAGACCCGTTTTAAAGCGCTGCACATTCTGACGCACACGCCGACGCTCGAAAGGCGAGATTTTCAAATGCTCCACGGCTGCATGCGCCGCAGCCAGCACCGCCGGGGGCAGGCTGGTGGTGAAGATAAAGCTTGAGGCGAAGGAGCGCACAGCGTCCACAATCGCGCGCGAGCCCGTAATAAAACCACCCATCGCGCCATAGGCCTTGCCGAATGTACCCTCAATCACGTCGATATGGCGCAGGATATCGAGATCTTCCGCCACGCCGCCACCGCGCGGGCCGTACAGACCGACAGCATGAACTTCATCAAGATAAGTCAGGGCATTATATTCTTGCGCCAGTTCAACAATCGCTTTAATGGGGGCGATATCGCCATCCATGGAATAAACCGATTCAAAGGCGATGATTTTCGGCCGCGCCTTATCCTGCGCCTTGAGCAGGGATTCGAGATGTTCCACATCATTGTGACGGAAAATAATGCGCTCGGCCTTGCTGTCGCGCATGCCGTGGATCATGGAGGCATGGTTCATCGCGTCAGAGAAAATGACGCAGTTGGGAAGCATTTTTCCCAGTACACCGAGCGCGGCCTCGTTCGCTACATAGCCAGAGGAAAACACCAAGCCGGCTTCCTTGCGGTGCAGGTCGGCCACCGATTCTTCCAGCATTTTATGATAGATGGTGGTGCCGGAAATGTTGCGCGTTCCGCCTGCGCCCGTGCCGCAATCGCGCAGCGCGGCCTGTGCAGCGGCGATGACTTTTGGATGCTGACCCATGCCGAGATAATCATTCGAGCACCAGATGGTGACTTCGCGCTGCGTTCCGTCGGGCGCGTGATACATCGCGCGCGGGAAGCGGCCGCAGATTCGCTCCAGCGTCGCGAAAACGCGATAGCGCCCTTCGGCCTTGATACCGTTGAGGGCATTTTCAAAATGGGCGTTGTAGTCGAATTTTTGCGCTGTCATACCTGCCTGTCTTTTTAACAGCATACGCCAAGACCGCATATAACAAAAGTCAAGTCTGTGCGAGCCATTCGCAACAACACACAAGGGAATGATCTAGATTGTCGGGGCAGTCTGGCGTGGTGTTCTCAGGCCTATTTCTGATTGTAATCCCAACGAGTGGGAAGGCTCGGGCATAAACGGCAAAGGGGCAGCTTGATTAAAATCGGTCTTGAGCTGCGGCAATTGCGCCAAGGCGGTTGTATATTGTCCCACTTCGCTTTGTGCCGATTCCAGTATTTTTAAATCCAGTTTCGCTTCGCCATGTTTGGCATCCGGCATGAGCCAGGTGTCTGTTTCCTGCACAAGTGCTTCTTGCTTGGCGATAGCCTTTTCAAAGGCTTCATTCAGAGCGATCCGATTTTCGATGTTTGACCAGTCAATATCAAAAAAATTGGTGACCACGCCGCGTTCATTGCGTTCAACGGGACCGACGATTTTATCCGAATCCAGAAAAGGCGAGACCATGTTTGCTGCGCTGTGGATCTGCTGATAGTTGCTAAGGCGCGGAATTGAAGAGCGATAGGATTGCGGAATTTGGCCCGGCTGAAAATCATCAGCGATATCCTTGTTGATGGCCGTGATATCAAAGCTCCGCTCGGCGGTTTCTCCGCCTGCCATGCCGCCACCGATGCTGCCCGCGATGCCACCGACAACCCCGCCGATCACTGTCCCTACACCGGGGATGACAGAGCCGATCAGCGCGCCTGCCCCAGCACCGGCAGCAGCGCCGCCAAGCGCGCCTAAATTCCCGGCATTTTCAATGACGGCTGATTTAGCGGCGGCATCCTGATCGCCGTTGATCATCAGCCGTGTCGCTTCGCCGTAGGGGATGGCCGTGTCGGTGAAAGTTTGTCCGGCTTCGGACAAAGACCCTGTTGAAGCCAATGCTTGGCCTGCTGCGATGGTGCCCACAGCCGCGGCAACAACGATGCCGCCTTTTTTGCCAAGTCCCTTAGCCACTGTGCCAGCATTATGGGTAACTGCTTTTTCAGCACGCGCAATTTGCTGCGCGTGGAATTCGGGCGTGACGGGTCTGCCTTCGTGCGCAAGCATGAAGGCCGGTTTATGCGCGGGACTGAAATTACCCGCTTTCCATTCGCGCAAGACGCCGGCCGTGGCGCCTTTCGGATCGGCGGACAATTCAAGCTCGCCCAGTTTTTTCAATTCATTGCTGCCCAGATCCTTGCCGTCTTTCAATTTGTTGAAAAGCACAGGGTCTGTGGTTTGAAGCTTTTGCAAATTGGCGCGAGTTTCATTGTATTCCTCTTCGATCATATGGCTGTGACCGTGAATCGCGCCCGAAACATACCGTTTATCAGCGCTGTTTCTATACTCTTTTGGTTGATCGGCCATGCAGTCCCCGCCGTTATTTTTTACTTATTCATTGTGCCGGGGAAGTGTTTAAAATCTATTAAAATCGTTGATTTACGCCGCTCTGGCGATCAGATCCTTATAGGCACTTTGCGGGCGGGGGCCGACATGCTGGATCACTTCGGCGGCGGCCAGTGCGCCCAGGCGACCACAGGTTGGCAGATCCATATCCTGACACAGGCCATAGAGGAACCCGGCGGCGAATTGGTCGCCGGCGCCGGTGGTATCCACCACACGCGCCACGGGCGCGGCGGGGATTTCCCAGCTTTTGCCTTTAGAAAGGATCACTGCGCCTTTTTCGCTGCGGGTGAGGACAGCGATTTCGACATGCTTGTCGACGGCGCTCATGGCATCGCTGAAGCTTTCTTGCATGTACAGGGATTTGAGTTCCTCTTCATTGGCGAACAGGATGTCGACATGGTTTTCCACCAGGCGCAGGAAATCGGAGCGGTGACGATCGACGCAGAAGGGATCGGAGAGGGTGAGCGCCACGCGGTGCCCCGCCGCATGTGCGTATTCAGCCGCGCGGATAAAGGCCTGTTTGGCGTGTGGCCGGTCGAAAAGATAGCCTTCGAGATAAATGATCCGCGCGCTGGCGATCATGGCGCGATCGACATCATCAGGTTTGAGCTCGACGCTGGCGCCCAGGAACGTGTTCATGGTGCGCTGGCCATCGGGCGTGATCAGGATGAGGCAGCGCCCCGTCGGCGCGCCCATCACCAGCGGCTGCGTCTCAAAGCGCACACCCAGCGCGCGCAGATCATGCGCAAAAACCTTGCCCAGCGTGTCCCCGGCCACTTTGCCGATGAAACCACCGCGCCCACCGAAGGCAGCGAAACCCGCCATCGTATTGGCCGCCGAACCACCCGAGCTTTCGACGCCTGGACCCATGGCCTCATACAGGTCCACGGCGCGCAGAGCATCGATCAGGGTCATCGCGCCCTTTTCCATGCCGAATTCCTGCTTTTGCTGCGCAATGAATTCTTCGGTCGTCTGCGCCAGCACATCAACAAGCGCATTGCCTACGGCTACGACATCAAGGGTGGGTTCGGACATGGTTTTTTCCTTTCGTGCGAAACACAATAATTTCGTGTAGAACATCCCCCATGGCACGGAAAAAAGCAACCCGTCGTAAAGTTGAGCCGGCGGATCTTATATTAGACGCCGCCCTGACGCTGGCCTCAGCCAAGCCCTGGGCGCGGTTAAGCATGGCTGAAATTGCCCGCGCGGCGCGGATGAAACCGGCGGCGGTGCAGGGTTTGTATGCCGATAAAATGGCCCTTGTCGCCGGGTTGATGCGCCGGGTGGATCAGCAGGTCGCGCAGCGGATGGGATCGGAAAATGCCGCTGGTGCGCCGCGCGATGCTTTGTTCGATACGCTGATGGAACGGTTTGATGTCATGAACGAACAGCGCAGCGGATTCATTTCCATTTTGCGCGGCGCGGCGCAGGAGCCAGTGGCGCTGGTGACCTGCTTGCCGCAGATACAAGAAACTTTGCAAGAAATTCTGAGCGGCGCGGGATTGGAAGCAAACGGGCCGTGCGGGATGCTGCGGATAATTGGTTTGGGCGCGGTCTATGCGCGGGCGCTGTCTGTCTGGATGAACGACGAAAGCGCGGATCTCTCGAAAACGATGGCTACGGTGGATCAAACCCTTACCCGGGCGGAGCAGGCGGCGGGGGTGCTGGGGTTGTAGGGTTGCTCGGCATACAATAAACGCCTTTGTCTGTCATCAAGCCAGCCTCATGTAGAATTCTTCCAAAGATTTCTTTTGTCTCGCAGGCGGGCAGGGCGGCATGCGCATTGTGAAAGACGCACAGGCGTGTGGCGGTAACAGGTTCATAGCAGAGACAAAGTCTGACGCTATCTGACATTACAGCGGTTTGACTGAGATAGGCATCGGCATCAGGATTCAAATCGCTTAAGCGGGCAATGGCTGCGAATATTTTTGGCATGTAATCTTCAGGATGTTCTTTAACATGCGCTTCGGGTTCGTGATAAAGGGCAACGGCGTCGGGATCGAAATCGGGGTTCATTTCCAAGGCCAGATCCGTCAAAGCTTTGCCAAAATCATAGGCACGATCGGTATGGCCGTTATCTCTAAGCGTTTTCTCAACGATCTCACAAATGCCGACATCAGGCTCGCAATGGCTGAGCAGAAACATGGCCTGTTCAAAATTCAGAGGGTTTTTGGAATTTATCATGGCAGCAACGCAGAATGAAAATTTTACGGGGAAGCCGGCACGAGATGCTCGGGCCTGAATGTTTTTGAATTAGTACCCCATACCGACTGGTCAAAATCAACGACAATCCCACTCAGAGTTTCATTCCGATTCGGGTTGGGCGGTACGTTTTGTTTAACTTTGTAGGGCTTTCCGCTAGCATCTGTGCCTGCGACCTCAAAGTTGATGACACTGCCGGTGACGTTGTTAAAGCCTTCCATTCCCGTATAAGTTTGATCTGGAATTTGGATTTTGACGCAGTCACCAATTGCAAACGCATGTGTTAATGTAGCCATTCTTCATCCCTGTAGGTTTTTTATTTACAATACAAAATAGCATAAAAAAAACCATTATGGCTATAAAATTTGTATATCAGATTTTTGTTTAGAATCAAGACTTTGTGGGTGTTCTGACCACGTCGTTGATATCGCTGAGGATGCATTCGCCGCTGGTGCAGACGGTCTGCAGGACGGTAGTTTCAGCGCGGATACGTTTGACCATCAAATTCTCAAGCACCGCATAAAAACGTCCATAACCGCCGGCGATGAAATAATCGTGCTGGTCGTTAACAATGCGGGTTGCTTTGAGGAAATCCTTGTTTCCATCCGAGAGAAATTGAATTTTCTGCGAGCCGGGGATGGATTTTTTCCAGGTTTCCAAGGTCCACGGATTATCATCGGAGATACAGTAGATTTCTCTCACGCCCATTTTACGGATCTGATCGGCATGGCGGATGAGGCTGGGGATATGATCAAACGTGCATACGGGCGTGTAGGCGCCCGGCACGCCAACCAGAATATTCACACCATCCCGAAACAGATCATGAATGCGAATTGGAGCGATTTTTTCGTCGATCAGCTGGCAAACTGTGGCATCAGGCAAGGGGGAGCGTGTGCTGAGCATATTCCCATCGTATATGCTTTTTCCTTAAGGGGAAGAGAGTATACGAATGTATGAGATCGTAATTCGTGAAGTGGCCTCTTACCGCTGATCATCCCCCATCTTCAGTGCGTTGATGAACGCGCTTTGGGGGATTTCGACGGTACCGTACATTCGCATCTTGGCCTTACCTTTTTTCTGCTTTTCCAAAAGCTTTTTCTTACGTGTGATGTCGCCGCCGTAGCATTTGGCCGTAACGTCCTTGCGGAAGGCGGAAATTGTCTCGCGCGCGATGATCTTGCCGCCGATGGCCGCCTGCACCGCGATGCGAAACATCTGCCGGGGGATGAGGTCTTTGAGCCGTTCGCACAGGCCGCGGCCGCGGCGCTCGGCCTGCGAACGGTGGACGATCATCGCCAGCGCGTCAACGGGTTCTTCATTGACGCGGATGTCCATTTTCACCAGATCGTTTTCCTGATAGCCATCAAGCTCGTAATCGAAACTCGCATAACCGCGTGAGATGGATTTGAGGCGGTCGTAGAAATCAAACACCACTTCGTTCAAAGGCAGACGATAGACCAGCATGGCGCGGCTGCCGACATAGGTGAGTTCCAGCTGCACGCCGCGGCGTTCCTGACAGAGCTGTAGCAGCCCGCCCAGATATTCATCGGGCGTGAGGATCGTGGCCTTGATCAGCGGCTCTTCAATCTTTTCAATATGCACGACATCCGGCAGGTCGACGGGGTTGTAGATGTTAATGACCTCGCCGCTGGTTTTGTAAACTTTGTAGACGACGCTGGGCGCGGTGGGGATGAGATCGAGATCGAACTCGCGGCTCAAGCGTTCCTGAATGATCTCCATATGCAGAAGGCCCAGGAATCCGCACCGAAAACCAAGGCCAAGCGCTTGCGAGCTTTCCATCTCGTAATGCAGAGAGGAATCGTTCAGGCGCAGCTTGCCCAATGAATCCTTCAGCTTTTCAAAATCGCTGGCATCCACGGGGAAAAGCGAGCAAAACACCATCGGGATCGAGGGTTTGAAGCCGGGCAGGGGAGCGGCAGCCGGGTTGCGTTCATCAGTGATGGTATCGCCCACTTTGGTGTCGGAGATGTCCTTGATGGCGGCGGTGATGAAGCCCATTTCGCCGGGGCCGAGCGCGTCGAGCAAAACTTTCTTCGGCGTGAACATCCCCACGCGGTCGATCTCACGCACCGCGCCGGTGCCCATGAATTTGATCTTCTGGCCTTTCTTCAGATAGCCGTCGATCACGCGCACCAGAATGACCACGCCGAGATAGGCGTCGTACCATGAATCCACCAGCAGGGCTTTGGTCGGCGCGGTGGTGTCGCCTTTGGGCGCGGGCAAGCGGGTGACGATCGCCTCCAGCAGATCATCAATGCCGAGCCCGGATTTGCCCGAGGCCAGCACGGCGTCGCTGGCGTCCAGTCCAATCACATCCTCGATTTCCTTGCGTACCTTTTCCGGCTCGGCGGCGGGGAGGTCGATCTTGTTGATGACCGGGATGATTTCGTGGTTGTTGTCGATGGCCTGATAGACATTCGCCAGCGTTTGCGCCTCAACGCCCTGCGAAGCATCGACCACCAGCAATGAACCTTCGCACGAGGCCAGCGAGCGTGAAACCTCATAGGCGAAGTCCACATGGCCCGGCGTGTCCATGAGATTGAGCTGGTATTCGATTCCGTCCTTGGCTTTATAGGCCAGACGAACGGTCTGGGCCTTGATGGTGATGCCGCGCTCACGCTCGATGTCCATGTTATCGAGCACTTGCTCGGTCATCTCGCGCGCCTCCAGCCCGCCGCAGGTTTGAATTAAGCGGTCGGCCAGCGTCGATTTGCCATGGTCGATATGCGCGATAATCGCGAAATTGCGGATCTGGGAGAGGGGTTTGGTTGTGGTGCTCATCTTAATTTTTGCAATTCCTTATCCATACATTTTTTGAGTTCAGGCAATCTATGGATAATGATCTGCCAAAGCAAGTCATAATCCAAATCACCTAGATAATCATGGACAAGGATATTGCGAAAACCTGATATTTTAGGCCAGGCAATTTCGGGGCAGGATTGTTTGACCTTTTCATCAAGCTTTTGCGCGCTTTCTGAGAGGGTTTGCAAATTCCGTAGAACAGCGTCGTAAGTCTTGCGGTCTTGGGTCAGGGAGGCTTTGCCGTCCGCAGTGTATGTTTGAATCCTCGTGATGGACTCAAGGATGTGAAGTATATGCAGACGGTCTTTTTCCTCAGGCATTGCCAATTGATTTTGCCTCGCGCAAAACCTTATCCTTGATGCTCCAATGAAGACTGTTTGGCGTCAGCACATCAACTTTGCGATGGAGGAGGGCTTCAACGTCTTGCTTTAAACCGATCAAATCGAACAGGTCGCGGCCATCTTGAAATTCCACCAAAAGATCAAGATCGCTTTTGGACGTGTCCTCACCGCGGGAAGTCGAGCCGAAAACACGCATGTTACGCGCGCCATAGCGATCCGCAATCGCTTGCAAATCTGCCTTTTTCGCTTGCATGACTTCAAGAAAATTTCCCATAGCCTATACTAGCCGGATTTAAAGGCGACAACAAACGGAAAAGATTACAATCCCGGTGGTGTGCCGAGGGCTGGGCCACTGCTGACCGGCGCCGGTTGTGCACTGACATCAGCGGGAAAACGCGAAGCCAGATATCTTGCTGGACCGTCTACGGGAATTTCGATGCGCGTTGCGGCTGCGAAATCTTTTGCTAATAGTGACATTACAACACTCCTCTTTTTGTTATCAAATTTTTTACACTCTACCGCCCTTTAGGTTTTGTGGATGATCAGCGGGACGTAGTTACCTTCCTTCGCCTCGCCCTGATCATCCAGCAGCACCATCTGGATTTGATGCGCGTTTTGCATGTATTTGGCTACATCCTTACCAAGGGGCAGCCCCGCATTGCGCACATCGCCATCATCGAGAATGAAATCGAGCCGGTTCGTGCCCAGATCGAATTCAAACCACGAAACATCGTTCCTGAACGGGAGATTGTGAAACACCACAACGCGGCCCCGCTCATTCACTGCGACCTCAATATCGAGGGGCTTGTTCTTGTCAGCCCCGACGACAAAGTCGGTCAAATTTCCAACAGGAGGACGGCCCAGGTCTTTATATTTTTCTTGGTCGATCATGATCTGATTATGGGCCAGATCCTCTATTTCCGCTACCTTTAATCTTACGTCAGTTCATCTAAAAAAGCAAAGGAAATTTTTGCGCGTTTCAAGGCTTTTTAACCTTTTCTTTAGTTTTGAGCGGATAAGTGCGGCCCTCTTTGCTCTCGCCTTTTTCCGTGCGGACGATGCGGATTTCCTGCGCAAATTGCAGATGCGCGCGCACCAGCCACTGAATCTTTACGCCCAGATCCTGCCGTAGGCCGGATGTATGAACCACCGTAATTCGGAATTTTTTCGGATCGTATTCCAGATGATCAATCGAATCATAATCAATCGGCTTGCCATGAAAGATGAAGGCTTCCTTCGTCGCCTTTTTCACGTAGATGTCGAATTCATCGGGCGTGAAAAACGGCGGCGCCGCATCACTTTTTTTCGGGTTGGCCTTGGACCAGATATCTTTCATCACGGATGCAGGGGTTTAAGAGGGCAGTGCAATCATCTTATCGTCCCTAAAACAATACCACCGCCCGGGGGCGGTGGTAAATTGTTTACTGCAGATGCCCTTAATGCGCAGGCGCAAGGCTTGGGAAAAAGGGCGTTTGTGTGTTCGGTGCAACCGTATCCAATCTTTTGCCTGTGACGTGATCGAGGCTTTGCGCAAAAGGCTTCAAATCGTCAGGCGTGAAACTCAATCCCTGACCAGCCCCGGCAGGGTTGGTTTGCAGATTTTGAACTGCGGCACCGGAATTAAGATTATAAGCATTGCGCAGTGTTGACAGCTGATCTGCCTTGGCCGTGCCGCCTTTGATAAAGCCAAAGGCAAATAAAGTGGTGACCAAAACCAAGGGTAGGGCAACCAATCCCGGAGCACCCTTCTCAAATCCCATCTTCTTGAACATCCAGTTCAAGATAGGCATACCGAGGAAAATCGTACCAAGTGCGGCACCGGCCATGCCCAAAGCGCCTTTGACGCCCGGAGAGGCTTTATTAAATTTGTCCTTAACCCAATTAACGCTATCGGCAACAAGGCCAACGCCGCCATGAATGGCATGACGCGTAACAGCAGTTGTCGCATCGTTATTGTCAGTGCCCAGGGCGCTATCAACCATGCTATCGCCCAATTGATGCCAGCCTTCCCGAACGCCCAAACCTTCTGCGCCTTCGCGGAAGCGCTTCCAGCGGGTTTGGGATTGCTGGCGCAGGATGACGTTGGCTTTGTCGAGATCGGCGGCTTGCTGCGCGTCGACGGCTGTAACACCATCGCGCAGTGCTTGCAGCGCGTTTGTCGACAGGAAACCTTCAATGGCCTTAGCATCGGTTTTAAGCTGATCCAGGGGGGCCGGTTTGCCGCCCACGGTTTCAATCCGGTCCGCCGGGTTCATGCGCACCACGGCATCAAAACGCTGTCTGAAAATGCTTAAAGCGTAGGCGTCGTACGCCGCCTGCATTTTGGCCATCTCGTCGTCGGTAACAAAGCTAGGGTTTGTTGCATCCGTCGCCTTTATTTCAGCCAGAGAACCACCTGCCACAACGACATCTTCTTGTTGTTGAATTGCATCAAGTGGAATAGCAGGATTAGAATAACCCTTAAGAATGTCCACGAAGCCATTATACACGTCAGACATACAACACCTCTTTTTTAGTACCGCGAAATATTATTTTTTATTTTTAAGTTTTCTATTTAGTTAAACTTTACCGTATTTTAGCGCCGCCTGCAAGATATTTATTTATTTACATATTTAATTTTAAGGGCCATGAGGTTCAAACATCTTTTGCAGCTCGCGTTCTAATTTTTCTTCTTCGGTCTCACCTGTTGTTGAAGGCGAGGTGTTTTCAACATTCGGCGCTTCTGCTTTTTCGGCCTGTTCATTAAAGGCACTTGTGGCTTTAGGATTATCTCCGTTTTCAACAGGCGGCATATCCTTAAAGATTTTCTTTTTATATTCTTCCAACTCTTCCGGCGTCATTTTTTTGATTTTTTCTGCTTGTGCAGGTGTTGCCTCCCCGCCGCTTATGCTTGCTGTCTTGATGATTTTTTCCGTCAAATAGGCAGGCACCATCAATGTTGTGCCAAAGACAATAAAGTTTACGGCATATTCCCATAGAGGCTTATGACGCCGTACCACCAGTTTTCCCTGATTATCCAGAGGATGCACGGCTTGAGAGTCTAGGTTCTGTAGCGCTCGTGCTTTCAGGATTTCGGCAAAGCCCGCTGGATTTCTGATGTGCTCACACGTGAAATGCCCCGCCGACCCTGCGATGCTGACAGTGCCGAGCTTGAAGGCCTTGCGCAGCAAGCCAGTCACGCCTGTTCCATAAGACGTTGTAATGCTGGAATCTCTAAGTGGGATATCGGCGGCTTGCCCAAAGAGATCCTTGATCTGGAGATGACCTTTATGATCCACCTGATAGGTGCGCCAGAAACGGCTGCCCAGGCCCATGACGAGATAAGGCCTTTCGATGTAAATCATTTTTTCCCCCACATCAGTAACACAAGTGAACGGGTTTTATCACATAAAATATAAGTATGTCAAATTTGATCAATGTCCCACTAATCTGTTCTTTGTTTAATGTGGCTGCAAGTCTGGCGTAACTGGTACATTTGGATTGGTTACACCCCCACGTTCAACCCCTCCTTTAGCGTCTGGCGTGGCGCTATTATTAAAGGACGGATTGCTTGTACGTTTTCGCATTTTGTCCAGGATTTCGTCGGCTTTTTTATCCAACTCCTCCTGCGTCATTTTTTTGCCCTCTGGGGCAGGAGAAGATGTGCCGTCTTTACCGATTGCTTTTCGCATTTTGTCCAGGATTTCGTCGGCTTTTTTATCCAACTCTTCCGGCGTCATTTTTTCTATTTTTTCCTTGGCCGCATCCCCGCCGGTGGAGGTGGGTGATCCTGTTCTGCTTTGATGTTTATTCCTGTCGCCACCAAAGACTCTTTCTGGCTCGGATGCCCAATCCGGAACCCAGTTTGTTTCACCACCAGTCGCCAAGCGAAAAACATTCACAGGTGCCATTGCGACTGTTGCTTCCATGGATAAAAACCGTGAGCCGACATCAAGATTTGAAGTATGCCCTGTTATTGCTTCGCTTCCCTCCTCGAGGCCATGCGCTACTACGGCAAGTGGTGTTCCGATTATGG
>JAKLKY010000034.1 GCA_023150415.1 Alphaproteobacteria bacterium
ACTGGTATCCGGGCAAACTGAAGCTTATTCTCTCAGGCTTTCACGAATCCGCCCTGATGTCCCGCGCCGCGCACCGCATCATCCACCCGGATAAGAAGCTGCGGTTCGAATACACCACGTCCAGCACGTCTTTGCAGACGAAGCTGGGGGTTTAGCCTTACCCCCTCTTCATACATCGCACGCACGCGCGTGATTATATCGCTTTTTCACTACAAATTGCAATAAAACAATTATATTGAAATATATAATGTTTTTATGTTTTAATATAATCCATAAATAGAAATATAATTACAAGGAGGTTTGCATGCATATGTCTTACGATGATATATTATTTTGGTCCCAAGGCCAGTTTATAGACCAGGCGGCGCGCATTATTGGTACTATGCCGGCTAGCCTGCTTTTTGGCAGCAGCCATGTTAACGCAGGGGGAAATCTTGCTTTAGGGGAACCCCTTTTTAAAGATGGCAAGGGCTCTCTCATAAGCCGTTCTGATAGCCGCAAACCTCCTATCGAAGTCAATGATGATAAGGTTGTGAATATTCGCAGACCCGACGGTAGCGTTGACCTTGATGTGCTCAGCACATGTCTGGCGCGTTTTGAAGAAACATCGGTTGTGAGCATTGCCGACCCGAGCGCGAAAGCCTTGAGCAATAAATTCAAGCTCTCTACCGGACGTGACAGGCTATTGGATTTTATTGCTAAAAAATCGCGCGAAGCCTGCGAACAGATTGCTGCCGACGTCCGTGAAGCAAGAAAGAACAAGAATGGATGGTACCGCCTCAAAGCCGATCTTCCTCCTTCTGTTGAGCGCTTATATGCAACAGAGTGGGCGCATCAAGAGGCTCTCAGCGCAGCACGAAAGAAAATGCTTGAGATTGCTGCGCAAAAACAGGTAGCGGCGAAAGTAGCAAAAGCCGCTGCGGAGGTTAATCCCCCTGCCCAGGGTTAGGGCTAAAATATTTCTCGAATTTACCTTCTTCGGTTTTGTGGGCGTCGGCATCGGGCAGGCCGGGTTTTGTCTTGGTGATGTTGGGCCATGGGCCGGTTGAATATTCTCGGTTGAGGGCCAGCCATTTATCGGCGCGCGCGTCGGAATCAGGCAAGATGGCCTCAATGGGGCATTCGGGTTCGCACACGCCGCAATCGATGCACTCGTCCGGGTTGATGACGAGCATATTCTCCCCCTCGTAAAAACAATCCACGGGGCACACCTCCACGCAATCGGTGTATTTGCATTTGATGCAGACGTCGGTGACCACGAAGGTCATGGGCGGTTTTCTCCTGTTTAACGCGCCGATGAACATAATGCCAGTGGGCACGAAAATCAATGGGATTGGTCAAATGCTGCCAAAAGGGAGTTTTGCGAGGAAACGAAGATTCTTAAACCACAGCGATCACAGCGAAATCACAGTGCAGCCTGTGCTTTGTGTGTCATCCTGAGGCGAAGCCGAAGGATCTTGTCTGGACCTAAAATAGCGAAAAGCCTCATTCAATCATTCTCGAAAAAAGCTCTTTATTTTTTATATGTAAAAATTTATAATGACTTCATGCTTGTAGAATTAAAACCTACCCATTCAAAAAATGGTCTGATTGGCAGATACCGTTTGCCAACCGGCGATAAATATTTTGGCGTATTGCTTTTTGAAAGCATGCCGGATGAAAAACGCGAGGAAGCAATTGCGCGCGTTAATGTACAAATTGCAGAAATGTATCAAGCTGACGAAGAAGATCCCGACATAATTAAACTCTCAAAAATTGCTCGACGAAATTTTACCATACCTGAACAAGTCATTTTTGAACCTAACACTTATATTCAGGACGTTCTGCAGGATAGATTAAGCACAAGACATGACATACTTTTTATCTGTCCTAATAAAGAAATCTATGTTCAGGCTTGCGCTGCCATTGGCATCACCCGAGCTGATCATTTAGTGAGTGCAGAACTACATGCACTTACTACGCCAGAGAGCATTGCCAAAAACTTAGTGATCGGAAATGCTCAAAAACTCATACAAGACCTATATAAAGAACAACGACTCAGAATAAGTCTTTCTCATGCGCTTGAGCAAGAAAACAACCCTTCGGTTAATCAAGGAGCTATAGATGCCTTCAAAGAATCTAGGGAAAGCGTAGATCGCTTTATTGATTCTATTCCCACCTCTACAAAATTCCAACTTGGTTACGTACCCCTGAATGATTACCATAGAAATTGCGATCCCAAAAAACCTTGGCTTTTTAGACCACCTTTCAAGAAATGCCTGTTTGAATTTGATATTTCAATTAAACGTACCGAAACATCCGATATAACCCATCAGAAGGCTTTTGCTTTGATTGAAGAGCTAAGCGACAGCTTTTTCCGCGCCACAATAGCAATAAGCTTAGAAAGTGTTGATATAAGCCCAAACAATCTAGGAAGAATTGGCCTTAACGACCATTACATCACTTGGGATATTTCAGGAGAAACAGTAAAAGTCGGCGTAGTTCGTTACGGCAATCTATTTGATCCAGACCCTCACACAACGATTCGAATGGGTGCAAATTTTTTCAAATCAATCTCTACTGCCATCGTAAAATTAAACAGCCTGAAAACTAAGATAGAGAAAACACACCCTTCAAAAGGGCTTCAAAAAAAATTACAAGGCCCATCCTGTTATTACGATTATCACATATTGGTTCCAGAACCTAAAACAGAAGCGGCAGAGCCATTACCTGGACAAGAAGCCCCTCCTCGGCGTCTTCATAAACGTCGCGGTCATTACCGCACATATGAGAATGAACGCTATACATTAATGCGTGGAAAAACGGTTTGGATTGAAGAAAAAATCTGGGGCGATGAAAATATAGGCGTTCTTGGTAAAGAATATGATCTTTCAAATTTGCCTTCCACTAATTCGCCAACCTAAAACGTAGTATCACTTTTTAATATCTTAAATTTATAACCTCCCCTCTCCCCGGTGGGGAGAGGGGGAAAAACTTCGCGTACTTCGCACTCCGCGTCCTTTGCGTTGAAAAAAAATTCTTTTGGCATTTCGCACATTCCTGGATCCCCGCCGTTCAAGCGCGGCTTTGCCGCGCCGCGGGGATGACGTGATGGCCGTTAAAGAATTCCCAAATCCACCTGCTCCAGCTTTTTAATTTGATCCCTGAGCTTGGCGGCTTCTTCAAATTCCATGTTTTCGGCGGCCTTGCGCATTTGGGTGCGGAGCTTGTCGATGCGTTTTTTGAGGGTGGCGGGATCATGGAGGAAGTCTTCCTGGTCTTGATCGGAAAACCCATAAGCGGGGACGAATCGCGATCCGTCCCCTATGGAACCGTAATCCGCGCGCTCGAATACGGTATCGAGAATGCTGGCGATATTTTTCTTCACGCTTTCGGGCGTGATGCCGTGGGCAGCATTATAAGCCAGTTGTTTTTCACGACGGCGGTTGGTTTCATCGAGCGCGCCTTTCATGCTCTCGGTCATGTGGTCGGCGTAGAGAATGGCCTTGCCGTCCACGTTGCGCGCGGCGCGGCCGATGGTTTGTATCAAGGACGTTTTCGAGCGCAGATACCCGGCCTTGTCGGCGTCGAGGATGCACACGCGCAGGCATTCGGGGATGTCGAGCCCCTCACGCAGCAGGTTGATTCCCACCAGCACGTCGAACGCGCCCTTGCGCAGATCCTGCATGATTTCAATGCGCTCCAGCGTGTCGACATCGGAATGGATGTAGCGCACTTTGATTCCGTTCTCGGCCAGATATTCGCTCAGGGCCTCGGCCATTTTTTTGGTCAGCGTCGTCACCAACACCCTGCCCCCTTTGCCGATGGCCAGGCGGCATTCCTCCATCAGGTCATCGACCTGATTTTTGGTAGGGCGGATTTCGACTTCGGGGTCGATCAGGCCGGTGGGGCGCACGATCTGCTCGGCGAAGATTCCGCCGGTCTGCTCCAGCTCCCACGCGCCGGGCGTGGCGGAGACATAAACGGTCTGCCCGCGCAGTTTTTGCCATTCCTCAAATTTCAGAGGCCGGTTGTCGATGGCCGCCGGCAAGCGGAACCCGTATTCCACAAGTGTCGATTTGCGTGCGAAGTCGCCGTTATACATGCCGCGAAGCTGCGGGATCATCACATGGCTTTCATCGAGGAAGATGAGCGCGTCCTTGGGCAGATATTCGATGAGAGTCGGCGGCGGCTCCCCAGGCGCGCGGCCGGTGAGATAGCGCGAATAATTCTCGATCCCCTTGCAGACGCCGGTGGCCTCCAGCATCTCCAGATCAAACTGCGTACGCTGCGCCAGGCGTTGCGCCTCCAGCAACTTGTTCTGTGATTCGAAGAATTCCAATCGGCCTTTGAGATCGGTTTTGATGCGGGCGATGGCTTGGCGCATCGTCGGGCCCGGCGTGATGTAATGCGAATTGGCAAAGATTCGAATACCGTCCAGATCAGCGTATTTCGCGCCGGTGAGCGGGTCGAACTCCGTCACCGCGTCGATCTCGTCGCCAAATAGCGAGATCCGCCAGGCGCGATCTTCGAAGTGCGCGGGAAACAGCTCAACCGTATCGCCACGTACGCGGAATGTGCCGCGCTCGAAGGCGATGTCGTTGCGCGTGTATTGCAGCGTAATCAGCCGCGCAATAAGTTCCTGCCGGTCCATCCGCTCCCCCTTCTGCAGCGGAAACGCCATGGCCATATAATCTTCCTTCGACCCGATGCCGTAGATACAGGATACGGAGGCGACAATAATCACATCGCGGCGCTCGAACAGTGCGCGCGTGGCGGCGTGGCGCATGCGATCGATTTGCTCGTTGATCGCCGAATCCTTTTCGATGAAGGTATCAGTGCGCGGCACGTAGGCTTCGGGCTGATAGTAATCGTAATAGCTCACGAAATACTCGACGGCATTGTTGGGAAAGAAGCTTTTGAACTCGCCGTAGAGCTGCGCGGCCAGGGTTTTGTTTGGTGCGAGAATCAGCGCCGGACGCTGCGTTTCGGCAATCACATGCGCCATGGTGAAGGTCTTGCCCGATCCCGTCACGCCCAGAAGCACCTGATCACTCAGCCCCTGTTGTAGCCCAGAGACCAGCTGTTTGATGGCCGTGGGTTGATCCCCCGCGGGCAGGAAGTCGGAGTCGATGCGGAAGGGTTGGTTACCCATCGACACCGCAACGCTTTCGTTCATTTCAAATGCGCCTTTCATTGCAGGAATTTAGCGTATTCCCCTTTGTTTTCTACCCCTCACTATAAACTTGTAATTTATTTTCATATAATATATATCCTGATGACGATTACAGTGAGGCTAATATGTCGATCAGAGCACCTTACCATCACCCGCTACTGGACCAGCGTCTTTTGCGTGACGCGGCCCAAGAGAGCTTAAGAGTGGAAGACTGCCCGGAGGCCGTGCGCAACATCGCCCTCGTTGGTGCGGTGTTAGATCACGCAGGATATGTCGATCCGACCGATTGGTATAGGCTTTTGTACACTCTGCAACTGCTATCAGAAGCGGGCATCCCCCTTCACAGCAATCCTGCAATCTTTGTTTATAATCTTTTGCCGCCCATAGAGAGCGATTTTTTGAACGCTGCGCGGAAAGAGAGGCCCATTACGCCCGGCACACCAGAACATATTGATCTGGTTGTTTGCTGTTATATTTTTGCAGGCATACACGATAAGACACGTTTAGGCACTGACCTGGAAACAAGCCCCTTTCAATTTGAATACACACCGCAGACTGACGGTATAATTTACGAAGGCGTTTGGGGAATCGCAGCTGAAAATTTAAACGCCCGGTTTATTTTTACATTTGGCGGGCAAGTTACTGAGATTAATCCCGCACATTTTAAAACAAGAGGTGGCAAAGCTTATACGAATCTTAATTTTTCTGACACAAAAGGAGTCCTGATCAGGAGCACCAACGATATCGGAAATTCGCTAAACCCGGAAAGCGCTTTGGGAAAAAGCTTAAGGAAAGAAAAACAAAAAGACACGGGACCAATCCCGGGGATGATCTAGTAAAACTTGAACATAAAAAAACGCCGCCCCGGATAAGGGCGGCGTTTTGTGAAACTGAAGAACTACTTCTTCTTTTTCGCTGTCTTTTTCTTCGGAGCTTTTTTCGTCACCGACTTCTTAGCAGCCGCTTTTCTCTTCGGCGCCTTTTTGACGGTCGACTTGCTTGCTGCTCTAACTGTCTTCTTCTTCGAGGATTTTTTCTTCGTAGCCATAGTTTTTCTCCACATGTGAGGTTGATAGATTTAAGGAGTTACTGACAAACATTGCCCGGGCGGGCGTAGAAGTATGTGTGCAATACACATAGCAAAAATCATAACTTGCTTTTGCTAAACTTCATACTGTTTTTTTCTTTCATGTCATTTTTTTCTAGAGCGATGCATTTGTGCAACACTCGCGTTTTTCATTTTTTGAATCAAAATTTGCTCAGACGATCGGCCCAATGAGTTGGATCCGGCAAGCGCGTGCGCGTTAAGTATGATTCAACAAGCGCCACTGCGCGCGTGTGAGTCATGCGATGGCCCGGTGAAATAAATAACGGCGCGACATTGGTTTTGCTTCGCAACACGGTGCCGATTTTTTCACCGCGATGGATCAGATCGCTGCGCGCGCCCTTCTCTAAACCCGGCATCATAAAATGACCGCAAAGTTTTTTCTTGGCCACGCCGATGCTGGGCAGATCCGTCAGAACGCCAACATGCGCCGCAATTCCCAAACGGCGCGGATGCGCGATGCCATGCCCATCGACCATCAACAAATCCGGGGGCCTTTTCAAACAAGACAGCGCTCGCAGTATCACCGGCACCTCGCGGAATGAGAGCAAGCCTGACACATAGGGAAAAGGCGTGCGCTCGAACGCGATCACCGATTCCACCAGCACATGATTCTCGAACAATACAAGCGCGGCTTTGCTGATGTTCCGTGCCGGGTCGTAGCCGACATCGATACCGGCGACAGTGCACACCGCGCCGCCAACATCCACGATCATCACCCGGTCGCGCAGTTCCTGCTGGATGCGGATAGCTTCCGGGATCGTCGCGGGGAAGAATTGCATTTGGCCTCGCTTTTGATGTTTGTTCGTGCGCCTTATAAAACAAGAGGCATAAGATTGCGGAGGGCTTTGTGGTCCTTGCTTGAACGACTTTAGATAGGCTGGATTGCTTCGGAGCAAGCTCCTCGCAATGACGAATACTCTGCACTACTCAAAGCTGGGCATGAAAAGCGTTGAATATCGTAAAAATATATGTCATATAATATCCTCTCCTTGATCTATGACCTCTTAATTTATTATCTATAATTCAAATATAACAGGCTAAAAACATGAGCGACAACACGGCAAAAGCGAACCCGCCCGTCACCAATCCCCGTCTGGCCAAGGAAGAAAAGCTCAAAGCCCTTCTCAGCGCCGGGCATACGGCCTATCCGCATGTTTTCAAGCGTTCGCATCAGGCGCAGGAACTACAGAACAAATACGCCGAACTCGCACCGGGTGCCGAAACCGAAGACAAGGTTGCCGTCGCCGGACGCGTCATGTCGTCGCGCAATAATGGCCTGTTCCTCGACCTGCAGGATGCGAGCGGCAAGATCCAGGTGTTTTGTCACAAAGACTCGATGCCAGCGGACCAGCTGGCGCGGCTGGACTTCATTGATATCGGCGACATCGTCGGCGCGCGCGGCACGATCCGCCGCACCCCACGCGGCGAATTGTCGGTCCGCGCCGTGGAAATCGAGATCCTGACAAAATCCCTGCAACCCCTGCCAGAAAAATATCACGGCTTGTCGGATGTGGAGCAGCGCTACCGCCAGCGCTATGTCGATCTGATCATGAACGAGGATAGTCGCAACGTTCTGCGCATCCGCTCCAAGATCGTGCAATCCATCCGCGAATACATGAACGCCCTGGGCGCGATTGAGGTCGAAACACCGATGCTCCACGGCATTATGGGCGGTGCCTCGGCCAAGCCGTTCATCACCCGACACAATGCGCTGGATGCCGATTTCTTCCTGCGCGTCGCGCCGGAGTTGCATCTCAAGCGTCTGATCGTGGGCGGCCTTGCCGACGTGGTGTATGAGATTGGCCGCTGTTTCCGCAATGAAGGCTTGTCGATCAAGCACAATCCGGAATTCACGACGATCGAGTCCTATCATGCGTATAAGGATTACAATGACATCATGGATCTGGTCGAAGACCTGGTCCGCAGTATTGTCTTGAAAATCCACGGCACGGATAAAGTGATATACGACGGTAAGGAAATCGATTTTGGCAAAGCATGGCCGCGCCGTAGCATGGTTGATCTCGTCAAGGATGCGACAGGCGTAGATTTCATGGCCATTGCCGATGCCAATGATGCCCACGCAGCCGCGCGAAAACTACAAATTCCTGTCGATCCTAAGGCGGGCTGGGGCAAGGTTGTCGAGGCTATGTTCGCGGAGAAGGTGGAACACACCCTTATACAGCCCATTCATGTTATAGACCTGCCGCTGGAAATCTCCCCCCTGGCGAAAACCCATCGGAATAACGACCGCCTGGTGGAAAGATTCGAGACTTATATCAATGGCTGGGAAATCGCGAATGCTTTTACCGAGTTGAACGATCCTAAAATCCAGCTGGCGCGCTTTGAGGAGCAAGTCTCCGCGCGTGAAGCCGGCGATGAAGAGGCACAGATGCTGGACGATGATTTTGTCACGGCGCTGGAATTCGGCCTGCCCCCAACAGCCGGATGGGGAATGGGTATTGATCGTTTGACGATGATCCTGACGGATTCAAAAAACATCCGCGAAGTCATTGCCTTCCCCACTCTGAAGCCGAAAAAATTAGCGTAAACCATCTCTTTCCATGCGTTTGGACGGGTTGGTCTGGTTGATGGGCGGGACGCGCAAGAGCTAAAAAAATTTGCCGTGCAGCTTAAATTCCTAAAATTTTAAACAAATTTTTAACAAATTGTCGGCATTCTCAAATTAGAAGAATATAATATCGTATGGAAAATCAAGCATGATGCACGCATGGAGTCTCAAGATTACACCGGAACGCTTGCTGGCGTTGCTGCAGGATTGCGAAGGGTTTTGCCTCGGCGACCGCAGACTGACCCCTGCTGAATTTGTTTCTTTAAATGAAGAGTTGAGTATGAGCGCTGTGATGGTCATTGGAACTCGTCGCATCAAGAAGGTGGGGCCACAGCGTCACCTGCTTTGGACTTCGCCAGATCGTCAGACGCATGATCTAGGCAGTATCGAGACGATGAATATCATGCGCGATTATCCCGGGTTTCATCCGACACGCTCTCTGGCGCTCGGCAATAATACTGTGATGGAGACACGGCTGGTACCCGTCACCGGCAGCCGCCGCCAGGCTACCTTGGTGCGCATGAACGATGGCAGTGTCGGCTACGGCCCCAATTACCGCATGGCGCTGCGCAATGCGGCGCTGAAAATGTACCTCAACAAAACCCTGCAACGCACTGGATTGCTTACGTTTTTTGCCCGTTCTTTAGGGTTCATCTAAAAACGCGCTCTTAAAGCCTACGGGGGGAAAACCCATTTTCTCCTGATCGTGCAGGTCCCCTTTGTTGATTTTCACATCCGGATGCCAGTGTGTCACGATGGAAGATAGATCTGGTCGGTCTCGCTCTTCGGGCTGTCCTTGTATACTGCCGATGTAAAAGAACCCCGCGACGTGATCCCGCGCATCGAGCCCGAGTGCTGCTTTGACATCCGCATCATAGGCAATCCATTCCGTCAGCCAATTCACGCCGAATCCCTGCGCATGCGCCGCCAGCGAGAGATTCATCCCAGCTGCGCCAGCAGATAAAATCTGCTCCCATAGCGGATTTTTTCCTTTGCGCGTGCGTGAGATCATGGCAATCACCAAGGGGGCTCGCAGAAAGCGCTTTGCTTCTTTATCAAGCTGCGCAGGATCGGCCTCCGGGTTTTTCTGAAGATAAATGGCTTGAAATATCTCTCCGGCTTTCGCCCGCGCATCCCCTTCAAAGATTAAGAAATACCATGGGCACATGCGGCCATGATCGGGCACACGAGAAGCCGCGCGCAGGATGTTTTCTATTTGCGCGGGCTCTGGCCCCGGCGCTGTCATTAAATCGAGTTTCACGCTGCGGCGGCGCAGAAGGTAATCCAAAATTTCAGCGCTGGGTTTAGCAGCAATAAGATTGCTCATTCCTTTTTCTTACGCACAAGACGCGCTTAAATCAACATCGGCACAGTGTGCCGGGCGTTAATTTGATGAGCCAGCACCCCGGGGCGTAGACCTAAGATCCGTGTGCTGCCGTCATCAAATAAAGCGATGCTGCCCGCGGCGAAGGGCGTGTCTTCGGTATAATGCTCGGGATCAATATCGTAGATGAGCATAATCCGGTCCGGCTGTGCCAGCAGCAAGGGCATGGCGCGCTTGCTTTTCATCTTGGCGATCATCACTGTTTTTAAAGGCTTAACACCCAGATGTGCGCCCTGTTTCAAAACCGCGTTGATATCAGCCACGCGCCCGGCCACCACGGGACGGAAGGCTTTATCACCTTCCAATGCCTTGTGATCAATATGAAACAGGCAATGAACCTGATTTGTTTTTGGATTACTGACTTCCTCGACCAAATCGACGCTGGCCGGATTTACGGCAAAAAAGCTCCCGGTTTGACTGGCATGACGAAAAAGGCAAAAACCCATAGGAATTGATTCCTCCCGCATTTATTTTTACATTCATTAAAACGTGCTATGCAAAGGAAATGAGCATGCACGCTAAACAAAGGATTTCTGATGCCCCTGCCCGGCTCGACCTGCCATCTGTTCCGGCATTGGCTCTGGCGGGTGGACAGGCCCATATGCTCAGCCCCGATGGGGAAATCCGCAGCCTACCGCGCACCCAGGCCGCGCTGGCGCTGCATAAGCGAGCCGTTCTGGTCTGCCATGCGCCTTTCGTGCGGGCGCGGCTGGATCTTGAAAACCTACCCGCGTATGACGTGCTGGAGCTGTTCGCATTTGTCCATCCTGCGCGATTCGCCACGCCGACGATTCCCGGTCTTTGTAAAATTCTGGATCTCGCCCTGCCTGAAAGCGATGAAGATCATCCGCTGGCGCTGAATATGATTGCCAAGGCCTTGCTGCGCGATCTGCGCCATGACCTCTACAAGGACCGCGCAGACCCACTGAAAATCGCCGCCGTGATGGGTGTGCAAGGCAAGGGCTGGAACTGGACGCCGTTTATCTTTGCCGCGCTGGGCCAGGTTTATGACCCCGCCGACAAAGCCGACGGCCGCGAGGCGCTGGCAGTGTGGAAACATTTGCCACAATGGGCCGAAGAAGCCCCGGCCCCGCCGCCAGCACAACACAGCGTCAGCGCAGGCGAAACATTGGAGCGGCTGAACCGGTTGCTGGGCCCCGACGCCGAAGAGCGGCAAGCACAAAAGGATTATGCTTTGGCGGTTGCGCACGCCTTCGAAACGCCCGCAGAAACACCGCATATGGTGCTGGCTGAGGCCGGCACAGGCATCGGCAAGACACGGGGCTATCTGTCCCCCGCCAGCGTGTGGGCGGAGAAAAATGAAGGATCTGTCTGGATTTCCACCTACACAAAAAATCTGCAGCGGCAGATCGATCAGGAATTGAACCGCCTTTATCCCGAGCCGCGCGTGCGCGAAGCCCATGTTGCAATCCGCAAGGGGCGCGAGAACTACGCGTGTTTGCTCAATCTTGAAGATCTGAACAATCAGGCCGCGCTCGCGCATCACGGGCGGCAGGCGATTGCCGCCGGGATCATGACGCGATGGGCGGCGGCGACGAAAGATGGCGATTTATCCGGATCGGGCTTTCCGGGCTGGCTGCCTGGTTTGCTCGGTGCGGCGGATACGGCAGGACTGGGTGACCGGCGCGGCGAGTGCATCTATGCCGCTTGCGATCATTATACGCGTTGCTTTACCGAACATGCTGTGCGCAAGTCTCGCCGCGCGCGCATTGTAGTAGCCAATCATGCGGTGGTGATGACTCAGGCCGCGTTGTCGATCCCCGGCGACGACTTACCTGCACGTTATGTGTTCGATGAAGGGCATCATCTGTTCGATGCAGCCGATAGCGCCTTTGCCGCGCATCTGAGTGGACGCGAAGCCCGCGATTTAAGACGTTGGATTTTGGGCGCGGAAGGTGGTCGCAAAACCCGTGCACGCGGCCTGTCGCGGCGGGCGGAAGATCTCTGCCGCGGGCATGATGCGTGCGAAAAGCTATTGCAGGAAATATTACTGGCAGCGCATTGCCTGCCTGCCGATGGCTGGACACAGCGCTTAAAACAAAAAGTGCCTTTGCGCGAGGCAGAGCAATTTTTCGTCGATGTGCATAAACATGTCTGGGCCCGCGCCCAGGGACGGGAAAGCGGTTACTCGCTCGAGGCTGAGACGCATCCGGTGGATGAATCGCTGACCGAGCGCGCAACGGCGCTGCGTCAGGCGCTCAGCAAAATCGCCAAACCGATGAACCAACTGATTGTAGAATTCCAGCGCCGCCTGGCCGATGATACTGGCGAAATAGATGCCGAAACGCGAAAGCGCCTGGATTCGGTCTCGCGTGCGCTGGAGCGCCGATCGCGCATGATGGTGCAGCCGTGGATGGAGATGCTGGCTCAGTTGCAAAAAGGGCTTGCCGATCCGCGTTTCGTCGATTGGATGGAGATCGAGCGCGTGGATGGCCATGCGGTCGATATCGGCCTATACCGCCATTACATCGATCCGATGCAGCCCTTTGGCGCAACGCTGCGCCCGCATGTGCAGGGCCTGGCGGTGACGTCGGCCAGCTTACGCGATCCCGGAATCGAAGATTTAAAAGGTTGGGAGAGCGTGATGCAACGCACCGGCGCGAACTATATCAACCCTGAGGCAAGTAAAGCTGCCTATGAATCGCCATTTGATTTCGCGGCACAATCGCGCATTTTTATTATCAACGACGTGCGTAAGGATGATCTGGCGCAAGTGGCCGGCGCTTATAACGCATTGTTTCAAGCCAGCGGCGGTGGCGCGTTAGGGCTGTTCACGGCGATCCACCGCCTGCGCGCGGTGCATGAGCGGATCGGTGCGAAGCTGGAAGAATCCGGTTTAAACCTCTTCGCCCAGCATGTCGATGCGATTGACGCCGGGACGCTGGTGGATATGTTCCGCGATGATGCGCATGCGTGTTTGCTGGGCACTGACGCCGTGCGCGACGGCGTCGACGTGCCGGGTGATGCCCTGCGCCTTGTCGTTTTTGACCGTGTGCCTTGGCCACGACCAACAATCTTGCACAAGGCCCGGCGGAATTTTTTCGCCAGCACGGAGGACAAACGCCTGTATGATGAAATGATCACGCGGTTTAAACTGCGTCAGGCTTTTGGCCGCCTGATCCGCAAGGCCGATGATCGCGGCGTGTTCGTGATGCTCGACCCCAGCCTGCCCAGCCGCCTGCAGCGCGCCTTCCCGCCCGGCGCGCCAATCGTGAAATGTGGTTTGGGCGAAGCGGTGGCGGCGATCAAGGAATTTCTGAGGCCGTCCGCATGAAGGCGTTTAAATTTGTATCGAAAGATAACAATATCCTGCAAGCGCTGGCGGCGTATGGGCATGAGCCGTATACGATCTACTTTGATAGTGCCGACCGCGCACATCCTGAAGCACGGCGCAGCCTGTTGTTCTTCGATCCTGTTGCGGTGATGGAGGATGATCAATGGCAAGCGCCGCCATCAGAAAATATGTGGATGGCCGGATTATTTTCGTACGATCTGGGGCGCAGTCTGGAAACGTTGCCAGTAGCCGCCCAGAAAGACAGCACCCTGCCCGCGCTGGCCATCGGGTTTTACATGACGTTCATCAGCGCTGATCATCAAACGGGGGAAACCTGTTTGCATCTGCGCGCGGAGGATGACGCGCAGGCTCAGGAGAAAAAGAAAAAAATTATTGAGGCCATCGCATGCACGGCGATTCCGGATTACAAATCTTGCGCGCCGTCATGGCAGGAAAATTTAGACGATGCAGAATTCGCGGCGCGGGTGCAGCGCCTGATCGATTACATCCGCGCGGGCGATCTTTTTCAGGCCAATATGACCCGCGCATTCGATGCTGTCCTGCCTGACGATTTCGATCCTCTGGCGCATTATTTCCATCTGCGCCGCGTGTGCCCGGCGCCGTTTTCTGCCTACATGAATCTGGGTGGCGGGCGCGTGATAGCCTCAGCCTCGCCCGAGCGTTTCCTGCAGGTGCAAGACGGCATGATCACCACCTGCCCTATCAAGGGCACACGTCCGCGCGGAAAAGACAGCGCAAAGGATAAATACAATCGCGCTGAACTGGAGAACAGCGCCAAAGACCGCGCCGAGAATATCATGATCGTGGATTTGATGCGCAATGACCTGTCTAAAATCTGCACGCCGGACAGCGTCGATGTTGAGAAATTGTGCGACGTGGAGAGTTTTTCATCCGTGCATCATCTGGTGTCGACGGTGCGCGGCAGGCTGGCTGATGGACAGACGGCGCTGGACGCGCTGCGCGCCTGTTTTCCCGGCGGGTCGATCACCGGCGCGCCGAAAATCCGCGCGATGGAGATTATCGAAGAACTGGAGCCCGCGCGGCGCGGCGCCTATTGCGGCGCCCTCGCCTTCATCGATCCGCAGGGCAATATGGACAGCAATATTCTGATCCGCACACTCGTCTATGAATCAGGCCACGTGCGCCTGCAAACCGGCGCCGGCATCACAGCGGATTCAATCCCGGCCGAAGAGACACAGGAAACGCACGATAAAGCGCGCGCGATTTTGGGGAGCTTCTAAAGAGCGGGCTTAGCTTCAGGTTTATAGCCCCATCTTTTCCAAAATTTTCGGTTGACTAGCACATCATTATGAACAACATCCCTTAATTCGCTAACTTCTGCGACAACCTTAGCGTCTGGCCATGAAGATAAAGAAATGCCTTCCCTTATTACTTCTGTATACTCAATGATATTACCAGCATCATCCAAGGCTAAATGAGCGCCTGTTTTGAACTGACGTGCTTTTGCTGAAAAAACAAGTTTCATTTTTGCCATTTTTATTGCTCCTTTTGGTTATTTTTATTATCATAATAGTTAATGTAATTTTTGTCAAAAAAAAATATTTCACATTGTAATTCAATCGTTTAACACTGGGTTATGATCCTCCTGATCGATAATTACGATTCCTTTGTGCACAATCTGGCGCGGTATTTTGCCGTGGCGGGGCACGCCGTGCGCGTAGTGCGCAATGACGCCATGACGGCGCAGGATATTCTCCAGATCAATCCGGCGGCGGTTGTTCTCTCCCCTGGTCCGTGCGCGCCAGCGCAAGCCGGGATCAGCAACGCTGTCATCCGCCTGAGCGCCGGGCGCGTGCCGATTTTGGGTGTGTGTCTGGGCCATCAATGTATCGGCGAAGTCTATGGCGGCACCGTGACGCGCGCGCCGGTGCCGATGCACGGCAAGGCCAGCGCGATCCGTCATGAGGGGCAGGGTTTGTTTGCCGGGCTGCCGCAGGATTTCAGCGCGGGGCGGTATCATTCCCTGCGCGTGGAATTGCCGCAGGAATCGGATTTATGTGTGGATGCGGTTGATGATGCGGGTGTGATCATGGCGCTGCGGCACAAGGCGCATTCGGTTTTCGGCGTGCAGTTTCATCCTGAATCCATCCTGACGCCGCACGGCGTGCACATTGTTCAAAATTTTCTGAAGACGGTGAAGACATGATCCTCTGGCATAACGGCGTTTTTAAAGATGAAGGCGCGGTGTTCAGCGCCGCCGATCGTCTTCGTCTGGGCGACGGCGTGTTCGACACGATGCTGGCGGTGGATGGGAAGCCGGTGTTTGCGGCGGAGCATTTTGAACGGCTGGGGCGGCATGGGGAGATCCTCGGGATTAAAATTCCCGCTCTATCGTCCAGTCTTGTTCATGATCTTCTGCAGAAGAACGCCCTCACCAAAGGCCGCATTGCGATCAACACACTGGTGACGCGCGGGCCATCGGCGCGTGGTCTGGCAAGCCCGGAGAATCCACAAACGCAGATCGTCATGAGCGTCTCGCCCCTGCCCGATTCCTTTCCACCGATTCACGCCGTTATCGCGCGCACGGTACGGCGCAATGAGGGATCGCCCCTGTCGCGCATAAAGTCCTGCAATTACGGCGATAATATTTTGGCACTGCGCGAGGCCGAAGCCCAGGGCTGTAACGATGCCGTGATGCTCAATAATGCCGGATATGTGGCGGGGATGACGACGGCGAATATTTATATACAGCAGGGGGATAGGCTCCTGACCCCACCGCTCGCCGATGGCGCGCTGGCGGGCATCATCCGCCAGAAGCTGATCGCGGCGGGTCATGCGGTTGAGGCGCGGATTTCTCTTGAAATGCTGGCGCAGGCAATGCATATCACCCTATCCAACAGTCTGCGTGGATTGCAGGCGGTGGTCAGCTTGGATGGGAAAGATTTAATGCCAAAGCATCTTGAATCCTTAAATAATTTTCATTGGAGATAAATCAGAAAAATGAAGAACATTACCGTTTATCTCGGCTCTTCCGGTCATGCACGGCCTGTGTTTTTTGAAGCGGCGCAAAGTCTGGGCACATTGATTGCGCAACAGAAAAAATCACTTATCTATGGCGGTATGGATGCGGGGCTGATGGGTGTACTGGCGCGCGCGGCTCTGAACGCCGGCACGCATGTGACGGGTGTGATCCCCAAAAGCCTGCAAGACAGCGAGCGGGTGCAAAAATCGCTCAGTGAGACAATTTTTGTGAATGATTTGTGGGAACGCAAAAGGCAACTCTTTCTGCGCGGCGATGTGCTGGTCACCCTGCCTGGTGGTTTTGGTACCCTGGATGAGATGATGGAAGTGCTTTACTGGGCCGGGCTGAGGCTCCATCAGAAGCCCAGCATCCTTGTCAATATTGATGGGTATTGGGATGACATCATCGCCCTGTTGCCGGCTCTGCCCGATTTTGATCCGGCATCGCTGCAAATCGCCAACAGCGTAGAAGACGCGGTTTCGATGCTGGATCAACTTATTCCGGATTCAGCAACTCCTGCTGCGGTGCTGCCGCATTTTGAAGATGAGATCACGCGTCAGACGCAGGAGCCTCTTATTTTTACAGAGATAACAACACGCAATATTTATTATGCGGCCTGTGCCTTGGGACTGCGGCAATTAAACCGCCATCAACGGCCTGTCGGATTTTTGAATGACCGCGGTCAGTTCGACCTGTTGTTGAAATGGTTTGAAAAGGCGCGGCACGAGGCTTTCATTACGCCGAAATGTCTATCCCTGTTTGAAGTGGCGGAGAGTAGAGAATTTTTAGGCAAAAAGCTGCGCGCGCAGCAGGACATCCTGATTAACCTGCATCTGGACAAATGGGGAAAGTCTGTGACCTAGGCCGTTTGCGCCGCATCCGCCAGAACAACAACACGCTCGCCGGTGATATCGGCAAAGCCGCCGGTGATGGTGATCTGCTGATCCGGGATAGTGCTTGCATCGCTATAGAGTTTGACAACGCCACTCTGCAGCGCCACCAGAAATGAAGCATGGCCCGCGCCGACGCCCATCTCACCCGCGACCCCTGGTAGCGTCGCCATACGCACAGGGCGCGAAACCAGGGTTTGCTCGGGAGAAATAAGTTCGAAAGCGATGGTGTTTTCGCTGCTCATATTACGCCGCTTCCTTCATCAGTTTCGCGCCCTTTTCTTCAGCCTGTTCAATGGTGCCGACCATGTAGAACGCAGCTTCGGGCAGGTGATCGTAATCACCGCGCACGATGCCTTTAAAGCCCTTGATCGTGTCTTCCTTCTGCACGAATACGCCGGGCGAGCCAGTGAAAACTTCGGCAACGTGGAAGGGCTGAGACAGGAAGCGCTGAATTTTCCGGGCGCGTGCGACCGTGAGTTTGTCGTCTTCGGAGAGTTCGTCCATGCCGAGAATGGCGATGATGTCCTGCAAAGACTTATAAGATTGCAGGGTTTTCTGCACGGCCGTGGCGACTTCGTAATGCTCCTGGCCGATCACGCGGGGATCAAGCAGACGCGAGGTTGAATCCAGCGGATCCACGGCTGGGTAAATCCCCTGCTCGGCAATCGCGCGCGAAAGAACCGTTGTGGCGTCCAGGTGCGAGAAGGTTGTGGCCGGGGCCGGGTCAGTCAAGTCATCGGCAGGGACGTAAACCGCCTGCACCGAAGTAATCGAGCCCTTGTTGGTGGAGGTAATACGCTCCTGCATCGCGCCCATGTCGGTGGCCAGCGTCGGCTGATAACCCACGGCCGAGGGAATGCGGCCCAGCAACGCGGACACTTCCGAACCCGCCTGCGTGAAGCGGAAGATATTGTCGACGAAGAACAGAACGTCCTGGCCTTCCTCATCGCGGAAATATTCCGCCATGGTCAGGGCTGTGAGCGCCACGCGCGCGCGGGCGCCAGGTGGCTCGTTCATCTGGCCGAATACCAGCGCAACTTTTGAATTCTTATAGTCACCTTCCTTAATAACACCGGCGGTGATCATTTCGTGATACAGATCGTTGCCTTCGCGGGTGCGCTCGCCAACGCCGCCGAAGACGGACACGCCGCCATGCTGCATGGCGATATTGTTGATCAGTTCCTGAATCGTCACGGTCTTGCCCACACCCGCGCCGCCGAACAGGCCGATTTTACCGCCCTTGGCGTAAGGACACAGAAGATCGATAACCTTGATGCCGGTGATGAGCTGCTCTGCTTCCGTTGATTGGTCGACAAACGGCGGAGGATCACGATGGATCGGCCAGCTTTGCTTGGCGGCCACGGGCGCGCCTTCGTCAATCGGGTTGCCGATGACGTCCAGAATGCGGCCCAGAACTTCCGGACCAACAGGAACGCGAATGGCGTTGCCGGTATCCGTAACTTCTTGCCCACGCACCAGACCATCGGTCATGTCCATGGCGATGCAGCGCACGGTGTTTTCGCCCAGATGCTGCGCGACCTCCAGAACCAGACGCTGGCCGTTATTGTCGGTCTCCAGCGCGTTCAAAATAGCAGGAACGTTGCCGTCTTCGAACTGCACGTCGACGACAGCGCCCAATACCTGCAGAATTTTACCGACTGCGCCGGATGTTTGTTTTGTTGTTTTGGTCATGTTTTCTCCTATTTTCATCATCATCTTTTATTTGCTTCTAATCACATTTCTAAACTTGCCAATCGTTCCGTTCTCTGTCCATCCGAACCCGGTGGATAAGAAACCCATTTACTATCTCCAGGTCCGTAATATGCGCCATT
>JAKLKY010000035.1 GCA_023150415.1 Alphaproteobacteria bacterium
GCCAAATTTGAGGAAGGATCTGCAGACGATGTTCCGGTGAATGATCCCTTTGAGCCTATGAACCGCAAGATCTTCGCCTTCAACAAGGCCGTGGATGATGCTTACATCAACCCCGTTGTTTTGGGCTACCGCGAGGCGCTGCCTCAACCTGTACGCACAGGGGTTAGTAACGTATTCCGCAACCTTCGCAGCCCAATCGATTTTATAAACCAGACATTGCAGGGTGATTTTGAAGGTGCAGGCACTGTCGTAGCACGTACTGTCATCAATACAACCGTTGGCATTGCTGGCCTTATGGATGTTGCCGAGGATCAGGGCTTGCCTTATGAGCAGGAAGATTTCGGGCAAACACTCGCTAGCTGGGGCGTCGGCCATGGTCCTTATGTTGTTGTACCCGTATTGGGGCCCTCTTCGACCCGCGATTATATCGGTTATTTTGCCGATGCGTTTATGAACCCCGTAAGGATGTATTTGTTTAACACTGACCGCGAGGATGTATATTACGCGCTGGCGGGTGCTCAATATCTCGAGCTGCGCGAGTCTCTGTATGATGTTTTGGCGGATCTTGAGAATGCCTCGATCGACTATTATGCGTCCGTACGCAGCACCTATTACCAACGGCGGGAGGCTCTGGTTCAAGATAGCCTATCCAGCCTGGAGGATGCTGAGAGTGCAGATATTCCGGTTTATGATGAGTAGAAATATTTCTTAGCCTGCCCTATATGAATTTCGTAAGCACATCTAAAAGGAGTCCTATGCGCTTTGTTCTTTTGCTATTGCCTGTTTTGTTTTTAGTGACAGCGATGCCTGCCATGGCGCAGAAATCCGGACCAGAAGCTTTCATTGGCAAAATGACAAGCCATGCGATCGACTTTTTAGCCAACCCGGATTTATCGTTTGAGCAGAGAAAAGCAAAATTCCGTTCGCTGCTGCGCCAGGATTTTGATTTGCGCACGATCGGACGCTTTGTTCTCGGCCGGTACTGGAATCAGGCAACACCCTCGCAACAAAAGGAATATATGAAACTCTTTGAAGACCGCGTGGTGAATATCTACTCTAACCGCTTTAAAGAATATAACGGTCAGAAAATTGAAGTACGCGGATCACGTCCTGAAGGCGACGATACGTTGGTGACAACATTCATCGTTTCTGACGATAGCAAACCTATTCAAATTGATTGGCGTGTACGTAGCAAGAATGGTTACAAAATCGTAGATGTCGTCGTCGAGGGCGTGAGCATGAGCATGACACAGCGTTCTGATTATGCGTCGGTTATTCAGACCGGCGGCGGAGATATTGAATTCTTGCTTGCTTCGTTGCGCGAAAAGCAATCCTAAACGCTTTATCTTAAACCCAACACGCTAGCCAGTGCCCCACCCTGCAATTTTTGGGTTGCAAGGGTAATTCCTTGCACAGTGCGTTTTGTCATACCGCTGACTTGACTATCAACGCCCTCATGGAGCGGCGATACGCCAGTGCCCATCCAGCGCAAAATTTGATTGGGAATTTGATCAATCAGCTTAAAAGACGATAGTGCCAGCATGTAACAAATTACCGCGTAGAGCGCTGTATAAAACAGCTCATCCACTGGTCCGCGTACCAGTGACACAATTCCCTCCGTCATTGATGCGGCTTCTTCCACACCAGAACCCGTGAGATTGCTGAGAGCCAAATCAAACACACCATTGAGAATTTTCACGGTCGCGCCAAAAATCGACATGCTTGTGAGCAAAGCAATAACGATCAGAATAGGGCGGATCAGAATTTCAAAGAGCAAGAAATATCCATTCGCCGCTGCAGGACCAGGCAAACCATCACCATCCATGCGCGTAATATGCGCCAACGCCCATAGCGGCATGGCTATCAAGGCCTCAAATACGGCCTTAATCCACTCGCCAATCGATAAAAAGAAATAGATAAATGGAATGAAGGGAAGGATGTAATAAAGAATAATGCTGATCACCAATGTCATGTTAGCCATCGCCCATAAGAATGACGTGAAGGTTTTGATCATCCGGCTTTCGCTGGATTTAAACATCAGATTAAGACCCGAACCCGTAGCGCCCAGTGCAAAATTGCGCAGTGTCGCATCCATCATTCCGCGCCCCAACGCGGTCAGTTGCGCAAGGGGATGAATGTTCGCGTTATCGCGCATTGAGAAAATGCCGCTGGTGCCGAACACAGCATTAATCGCGTCCAGAAACATGTTTCCCGTGCGGGAAGTCCGCGGATTGGCGCTACTATCGGCTTGCCAGAAGCTGTACGCTTGATAGAGCGGAATCGCGATATCGCCGTCGCGCGGCCGGTCATAGTCGATTTTCTCATCCACGTTATCCGGTGGTTCAAAAATTTTATCGGATGAAACGTGTGTGAAGCTACTGCGGCGGTAATCTGCAATTTGTTCCATCACATCGGGATAAAGATCAGGCTGTGGCAAATTCATGATCGCGCCCGACACCGCGCCATTTATCTGCGCAATTCGGTTATACCACAATCCAGCCCCACCCCACCCGCGAACCATCAAATCAGCTGGCACAGCCCATTTTCCGTTATCCGCTTGTTCGTTAAGCGCGGCCACAACATGCGCTTCGATAAATTCATGGCTTTGGTTCATCTGTTCTTCGCCGAATTTAAGATCGGGCAAATCCTTGCAAGACGGATCATAAACATCCTGCATTTTATTTTTTACAATGCATTCCGCACGTCGCGTCATCGCTGCATCCGTCCACATCATGCGCAGCAAATCGTAGTAATATTCATGGATCTTTTTGACTGCGGATGTGCTGTCCCCCTTCATATCCGTAGCCGTTACCGGCAGGCGGATCTGCCCGCAGATCGGACGCACAGCACCACGGTAAAGTCCGTTTTCTTTTTCATCATAGTGTCCAAAGCGCACAACAATTGTGCCGTAATTCGCAAATTGCGCGGCCTCGGCATAAGATGTTTCCATCAACGGCAAAGATGTTCGCGGATCCGTTCCGCCATCAAGCACATCCTTAAGAAAACTTTCGCGCACGATATAAGGTTGAATTCCGCCATCAGGATAACCATAGGCCACTTCTTCTGCGATGCGGCATGTCTTGGCGACAAACATGAATTTCACAACATCACCCAACTCGGGAATGTTGGGCCGGGCGATAAGCGTGTCAACCTGCCCCAGATAGCTTGTGGTTAGTACATCATTGAACCGACCCCACGCATTGGTGGCGAGATTCGAGCCGAATTTCGCTGTCCACAGAACGGTCAACTGCGCCCCGTTCAAACCGCCATTCACGCCGCCCACATTCAAGGGCACCAGCATGCCCAAAAAAAGGATCAGGCGTAGAGGCCCCCAGAGCTTATTAAACCGCTGTCCAAAAGGCGTGCCGGTGACTGCGGTTTCTGCTGTTAGAGTGATTACGTAGTATAGAATGATAATAATCGAAACGATAAAGATTCCGTTTGAAAAAAATTGCATCAATGTGTGCATCGCCAGATGCATTGGCGCCGGAAATTCTGCGAAAGCATCAGGCAGGATATTGCCGCTGAGGTCACGACAAGGATTGCCGGGATCAGAGACGCAAGATTCAAAAATTCCTCTCACACCAAATACCCTGTCCAATATCATAAAGGCGATATCTTGCGTTGGGCCCGGATTATGCTCGTAATTGACGCTAAAGATACTCCACGGTCCGCCATGCTCCTGCGCCAGGGCGGGATGATAAATGAATAGGCTCAGAATGAACATTCCAACCATGCCAATAAAAATCGCGATGGCAATCAACAACACTACAAAAATCACAATCTGATCCAGATGCCGCCATGAGAAGGTAAGGTGATTGGCTGCTTCTGCGATCACATGACGCACGCCATAACGCCCATAGTTCGCTGTGCGCAAATAAGGATGATGCGCCGGTAACAATCCCAGCGCCTGATAGATCAATGCGGTCAAGAACGCCGTATAGGCAAAGCCATGCGTGATAAAGTAATGCAGACGTGGCAGCAAGCCCGGCAACAGCGCATATCGGAGAATCTGCCCTTGCCGCATCATCATCCCCACGTTTTACCCGCGGTTTTCAGCGCCTGGCTTAGACCACCGCCTAAGTTTCTCGCGGCTTCATTAAATCCCGCATAAGTCGGGCCCAGGAAACTTTGCATCGCGCCTTCTGCCCCTTCACCAAAGGGCTTAATAGAAACGCCCAGCCAGCGCAAGATCTGCTGCGGAATCAGATCAATCAGCTTAAAGGACGAAAGCGCCATCATATACACAACAATCGTGTAAATGATTGTAAAGACAAAACTGTCAATCGAATTGCGCATGCTGCGGATTTTTGAAACCAAATTCTCGCCCGTGGCCGGATCCGCCTTGCCCGCCTGTGCCAGGGCTTCGGCGCGCGCGTCAAAACCCGTCAGGTTATCCGTCACCAGATCCCAGATGCTGTTGAGCACTGAAACAGAAGCAGCAAACAGGGTAATGCAACCGACAAATCCAATAATGATTAAAATGGGGCGTAGAAAAATTTCAACAATCATCCAATATCCATCCTTCGCCGCCTGACCAGGCAGGCCATTGCCGTCAATCCTGATATGCGCCAACGCCCACAGCGGTGTGCCAACCATCGCCTCGAAAATCGCCTTGATCCAGTTGCCAACAGCAAAAAAGAAATACACAAAGGGCAGGAATGGCAGCACATAAAACAAGATAAAACCGATGGTCATGGTAATCATAGCAATCGCGTACAGAAAATCTCCCGCCACATCAGCAATCGGACCGATGAGAGGGATTTTCTTTGCAAATAATTCTTCGGCGGCATGGCCAATAAGATTTCTACCTGTGGCTTCAATCAAGGATCGCCCCACACCAACCAACTGCGCCAAGGGATGAACATGGCGATTTTTTTGCATGTTCATCAAGCCTTCGGTCCCGAAAACCAGATTGACAATATCGACCACCACATTGCCTGTAGGTTCGCTGCGGGTCGTCGTCACGCCGCCGTCCTTCTGCCAGTAATCATAGGCCATCCACAACGCCACAGCTTTTTGCGGCATGGTGGGATCCAGCGGCTCAACCGGTTTTCCATCCGCCATGACAGGATCGAACCGGGTGCTGAGATCCTGATTCCGGTTATTCTGCGCCTTGCGGCTGGCCACATATTCCATGATCTCGGGATAGCGCGAAATGCTGGGAATGCTCAGCACCGCCCCTGTCAGCCCACCATTAAGTTCCGCCACGCGGTTATACCAGATCGCCGCCCCGGCCCAGCCCTTTTGCCGCAAGGCCGGCCCCACCGCCCAGCGTCCGGATTCTACCTGTGCCTGCAACGCACCGGTGTTGCCGATTTCTTCAGCTAAATCATGCGCTCCCGGATCTAACATCGCACCTTCAAGATCCTTGCGGTAAAATTCCTGCTGGTTTGCCGGCATGTCTGATGGCGGAGGATCCAAGCAATCTCTGTATGACGCATTGGAAAACTGAGTATATTCATACGCATAGTAACAATTTCCGCCGATTGCAGTGTCGTAACCCATGGGCGGAAAACGCCAGAACCACAGCTCTTTAATCACGAACCAGTAATATTTCTGCATGATCAATGATCCAGGCTCAGGCGGATTATCCGAACCCGGCACGCGCGGATCTTTCAGGCGGAAATTCAACTGGCCACAGGTGGGCGCGACATTCCCTTTATCCAGCGCGTTGGCGCGTTCATCATGAATGCCAAAGCGAATAATGATTTCTTGTGACCCGTCTGCAAATCGAACCAGAGACTCATAAGATGTGTTATCATCAATCAGCAAATGATTGATCGGCGCCAAAGGATTTTTAACCGCATACATTCTAACATCCTTTGGAGCATTGGTATTGCCCATGGATCCCGAAGATGCTGTTTGCTCTTGAGCAAACAAGGTCTCCAGATCGCGACAAACAGCAGCCGTAAACATGAATTGCAACAGCTGTCCCACTTCGGGCACGTTGGGGCGCGAGATCAGATTTTCTGTCTGGCCCAGATACTGGCTTTGCAATTCCTCATTGAATAAATTCCAGCCATTGGTGGCAAAGCCGGATCCAAATTTCGCGGCATACAGCACAATATACTGCGCGCTGTTCAGTCCGTATCCAACCGGGATTAGAAGACCGAATGCAACCACCAGCCGCACCGGCGCCCAAACTTTATTAAAGCGCTTGCCAAAGGCCGTGCCAGTTTGTGCGGTTTCTGCCACAATGGTGACGATAAAATAAAGGGTGATCAACGTCGCCACAACCAGCAAGCCAATGCTGTAGAACTGGAAAAGCTGATGCAAGGCGCCGTGAATGGGAAACGGCCAGCCGAGATCCTGCAAAATCCAGGCCCCCGCAGTGTCACGGATAGGCTCACCATTTGTGCCATCGATATCCAGACAGACTTCCCCATTGGCGCGTGAAACACAGGAGTTGAAAACATCAGGAATTCCAAACACCATATCAAGGAGAATGTAAGCTAAGTCCTGCGGCGCGGTATCTTCGGGCGTCAGGAAAAACCCGGCAAAGCTTGTAGGCATAGCCGCCATCACCGGATGCACAAACAAGGAGAACGCCACCAGCGCGAGCTGCAGGAACACAAGCACCAACCCCACCAGAATTGTTCCGAACAGGAGAATCTGATCAACATTGCGGAGTGAGAATGTCAGATGGTTTGCTGCCTCTGCTACAACGTGCCTGATGCCATAGCGCCCGATATACGCCGGGTTTAGATAGGCGTGATGTGCTGGTAACAATCCCACCGCCTGATACACCAGCGCTATAAAATAGGGCACATGACCAAAGCCGCCGGCGAGCAAATCCCGCAGCCGCGGCAAAAATTGCGGCAGCAAAATATACTTCGCGACTTTTCCGGCGGTGATGGTTCGTGAAGTAATCATCGGTTTATCCCATCATTCCTTTAACTGCTCGGTGGGCCAAAGCTTGTCTGATTTGAATTCGGCTTGGGCAACATATCACCCAGCATTCCGCCAGCCTGTCCCGCCACATTCCGTATAGAATTTGTCAAAGTCGTGCCATGAACAATCCCTGCCGTAGCAACATAACCGGTCAGTTGATTTTGCAACTCATCCGGGTTGATCTTGCCGAAGCTGCTTACGCCAGAGCCGCCCCAGCGCATAATCCCATCCGGGATCATATTAATCAGTTTGAATGAAGACGTCGCCAACAGATAGACAATGATGGCGTAAAAGATTGTGAAGAAGAACTGATCGATAGTATCCGCTGGCTGCTGGAATGTCGTTACCGGGGAATCACCAAATCCTGAGACGTTATCCGTGACCATATCCCAGATGAAATTCAGCACGCGCACCTGCGCGGTGAAAATAATGATCCCAGCAATGAGGCCGAAGATCGAAACAATCGGGCGCAGGAAAATATCGAAGATAAGGAAATAACCTTGCGAAGCTGCATCGCCAGACATACCTTCCCCGTCAATACGAAGATGCGCCAGCGCCCATAGCGGGGCGCCGACCATAGCCTCGAACACGGTTTTTACCCATTCCATGACAGCAAAAAAGAAATAGATAAAAGGCAAGAACGGCAGAATGTAATACAGAGTCACGCCGGCTATAATGCCGATAAAGGTTGTGGTGCTTAGAAAACTGGATAGAGCAGATGCAAGTGTCGGCAAAATGGGCATCGTTTTCATGACACCGCCCATGAAAGCCAGACCTGTCGTCAAAGCCAGATTGCGCAGTGTATGATCCACCAATCCCTTGCCCAGCGCAGCAAGTTGCGCCAGGGGATGAATGCCCGCATTCTTGCCGCGCATTTCAAACAATCCGTCCGTGCCGAAGATCATATTCACAATGTTTTGCATGACATTTCCGGTTTGTGATTTTTCGGGTCCATTCACGGCATTTTCTTCCTGCCCCCAAAACTTTGAATGCAGATCATTCAGGCGCGCAGCCAGATTAAAGGCAGCCTGTTGTTCGAGATCAATATCCGCGTCATTCAGCTCCACCGGCCTTCCATCAGCCATATTGGGCATGAAGCGATCTTCGGGCTTGATTTCATTATCCTGCTGCTGCTTCTTTTCCTGTACTTTTTCCATCACCAGAGGCATAGCTGCCCCTTCCGGCATCGCCAGCACTGCAGTGACGAATGTGCCGTTGATATCAGCAATTGCATTGTACCAAATTCCCGCCCCGCCCCAGCCCCGGCGTAGGATCTCTTCCTGCATTTCGGCATCAATGCTGTTGTTGCGGAATAAATTCCAGGCATCGGCAATTTTCTGATTCAATTGCACTTGATAGTCCTTGATGATCTCGAGCTTGAAATCCGCGCCGGGATCTTCTTTTGCGCAAGGCGTATTAAAGGCATTTCCATCCGCGGCTGTGCAACTCGGCATATTGTAGCCACAGCCCATATCATCGGCACCAGCTTCGGTCACGCAACGGTTAACCGCAGCTGAGCTGACAATTCCTTTCTCCATATAGCGATGCGACAGCGCCCAAAGCTTGCGGTTGGGCTCGCCCGTGGAGAACCACATATCGCGCACCATCTCAAAATAGGCCTTCTGCATATAGCCTGCGCCGCCTTTTTGATCTTCCTCGCCCTTGTTCTTAAGCGAGTTGATGGGAATGCGGATCTCGCCACACAACGGAACGACGCCCCCACTAAATTTTGCTGTCTTTCGATAGTCTTCGCGGCCAAAACGAATAACAATGTCGTTATTATCGTAGAAATTTAGAGCTTGAGCATAAGTAGTTTCAGGCTTAATTGCGAATTGTGCGCTGTCTTTATCGTCTTTCGGATCATCATCCAAATTCATCCACGGATAGATGTTCTTCACGAAATATGGACGGATATAAAATTGATCGCCGGGTGGAATGTCATATCCTGCGGTTTTACTCATTCCGTCGGTTCGCCAATACCCATAGGCACAGGCCTTGGCGAGGCTCATGAAATGCACCACGGGGGAAATATCCGGCTCATTGGGCAAGGCCAGCAAAGACGTTTTCTCACCAGTGGGATTGGCACCGCCATCAGCGAATGTGTCATGATTTGCGATGGTCTGGTTGAAACGGATCCAGCCATTCGTGGCAAAGGCAGAACCATACTTTGCCGCATAAAGTACCGTATACTGCGCACCGTTTAATCCGTAACCCAGAGGTAAGAGCAACCCCAGAGCAATCACCAATCGCACGGGCACCCATATGTTCTGGAAGCGCTGGCCGAAAGGTGAACCCGTCTTTGCCGTTTCCGCCACAACCACGACGATAAAATACAAAAAGATCAAGACCCCTACCAACAGCATGACCGTAGAATAAAACTGCAGCAAATCATGCAGCGCATGATGAAAGGGATAGGGGAATTCCGGCTGCCCTGCGCCGCCGCCTTCATGAGTGCATACTGCATCGGTGGAGACGCAAGAACCAAACATCTCAGGAATCCCAAACACTTCATCCATCATCATCAAGGCGATATCAAATTCGGGATTCTGCGTGATAAAAATTGACTCATTTGCGCCAGCCCCGCCCATTCCTTGCGCCAGAGCGGGCCGAAGCACAAAGCCGTAAATCAACAGCGCAAATTGCGCAAAGAGCAACACTACGCCCGCCAAAAGCGCGAAGAAGATTAGAATCTGGTCAAGGTTCTTGCGCGAGAGCACAAGGTGATTGGCCGCCTCGGCAATCACATGGCGGAGACCAAAACGGCCACGATTTTCAAGCCTGAGATAGGGATGCGCCGGGGGCAACAAACGGACCAGGCCATAAACCTGCGCCATCAGAAAGGCAATCGTGCCAAAGCCCGATGCAAAGAGAATGCGCATGCGCGGGATAATTCCCGGCAGGGCCGCATAAGACAGTATTTGACCGGCACGGATGGTCTTCACAGGGCTCTACCCACCACTCTCTTTACCTTTAAGAATACAAAATTACCGTTGCTTCTCAAATACTTAAAATTTGAGATAAATTTTCTTTTTCTTTAATATTAACGGATTACAGGCAAAAATGCCAGTTTTTTGCTCAAAGCTCCGAGCCCGTTATTTTTCAAGTTTGGGATTAAGTATTGTGCAGTATATTGTTGCTGCCTCATAAGGCGGATTGGTGGTTCCAGTTCTGCGTTTCAAGCATAGCAAGGTGATATTGTTGAAAGTCTGATCCCCCTCAACTGTCTTTCTTGCTGTGACATAGTCAGCAGCTGCAAAAGCCGTTGCAGCCTGACCAAATAATATTACTTCCGGGCGGCTGGTGACATGGCCACGCCCGGTCATGATTTTGCCACCTGGCTTGTCAGGATCCTCCAGGATTTCAGTAATCTCGGTAAATATTATTCTTTGTTTGGATGGAGGTAGTTTGGCCACGTCTAAAGGCAGACTTGCGCCTGGAACTTCAATCCGGGTTTCTTCCCCCGCCTGTGTTGGATTTATGAATGTTTTGCCATTTATATAAGAATAAAGGGTATAGTGGCTATGACCATTCTCATCGCGAGTCACAACAGCATTGGCGCAGACCCCATAGGCACTTATTAAACCCAGATCTTGTGGCTGCAAATCAGAGGCGCCAGTGATTCTTTTTTTCCATTGCCATGCTTCTGATGGGCTGAGGTCTCCAGATTCTCGTCTACGTTCAAATTCTAATGTTTGCTCAAAGGAAGGCTCAGTTGTTGGCGTTTCCTCAGGATACTGCCTGTAGAATTCCTTGGTCAGCGTCAGATCTGTCACTGCTACTGCCTCAAGCCCATTAAGAAAATTGCGCGAAGCGTTTCGGCCTGTTAACTCAATAACCTGCAAATTTTCTGCCCCAATCGGCGTCATTTTGGCGATAACAATCGGGTCTGCATAAGAACCATCTTCGGACGGCCTTAATTCTACGCTTTCGGTTATATAGGCTTGTGATAAATTTCCAAAATTTGGAAATCGCGGGTCATCGCTGGGAACGAATGTATAGACTATATCGCCCTTAGTACCCGTAATCACTGCCAGATTTGCTCCTGGCACATACATTTCTGAGAATACAAAGAAATTCGATGGTCTGATAATGCTGTAGTCCGGCGTGTAATCAGATTCCGCCAGAGGACTGTTAGTATCGAATATATCTTTTAGAACGCTACGATTATCTTTTTCTTCTTTAGAGACACATCCGGATAAGTAACCGGCCGAACCGGTTACTAATACTGTTGTAACCAGATAAAATGAAGGGCGTATCTTCATGTTTAAGGCTTTAAGATTGTTACACCATAGCCTGGTGCAGAAAATGGTTTATCAGGGTCGCCTGTTTCTTCCCGACTTAACATGTCGACCTGCAGAGATGGGATTTTTTCTGCTAGCTCAGGATTATTCCCAAAAACCCATCCAGCACCTCCGGCGGCAGCTTGACCTAAAGCTAGCGCAATATCAGCTTTATGATCTGTCATCCGAGCGCGCGCGATTATAGATTTTCCATCTGGGGATTTGGTGATATCCCATAGTAAAATAACGCGCTTAACGCCAATGCCCGTCTCGCGCAAGATTTCATTAAGATTGTGCTGGCCTGAAGGAAAAATCTCATAGCTTACTGGAACGCTATTTCCTTGGTCATCCGTATCTTCATTAACAAACGCCGGCACAAAATGACCATATTCTCTTCGAAGATCAGAATATAACATTTCAGAATCTATTCCAAGAAAACGCTTGCGCGCTTCATCCATATGCAGCCTCTTTGCATTTTTGGCTTTAAATTCATCCAAAACATTTTTTTCAGTCCATGCGATTGAATTTAGAATATCGGTATAGGCCTTTGAATTCTCAACTGCATATTCTTGCACCTGCTCCTGTGTTGCAGGAACAATGCTGGCTGTGATGATAAAATCCTGATTTTGAATAGAGTCCGGGTCGGAAGAGGACCAAAAGACAATATTGGATGGGATGTAGGCCCCCTCAAGATCCACCATATGGGGCGCATTAGCATATTCTGAGGGTTTGTGCGTAAAAATAATATTGGACCCTTCTTGTGATAAATAGGAAACAAAAGCACCTTGCGTGTAACAGTTGGCACCATGATTAAAATTCTCTGTCAGCCCCCCGGACGCCGCCAGAGTTTTTGGCACTAAAAGCAAATGCGAACGAAATGGAAACGCTGTCGTTCCTGGATTTAAAGGCCGATTCCAAAACGCATCATTGTTAGCAATTGAATGTCGGGACGCATGAGGAGATTTTGCATCAATGTTATTAAGATCAACCGCCTTTTCACCTACTATTTTAGTATCTTCAGGAAATCTCGATGTCGCAGTCAGTGCTGCGCTAATACCCGAAAAAGCGGTAAAGGCAGATATCAGGGCCGGATGCAGAATTGTTTTTTTCATATTAGTTCTAAGTCTTAGGACAAGGTACAGAAACGACACATGAACAAATCTTTTCTTGGCGGTTCTAATGGGGCTGAGCCACAATAAGTTTGATCCCCATCACAATCATATCATCGCCAACAGATATAGGGTTAGAGCCTGAAGGTTAACTACAGATCCGGTGCAACAATGTTTACCATTACAAACGTCTCACCACTGCAAGCATATTCTCCTCCTGGTGTGCTTTCGACTACGTTCTCTAGCTTAATCGGTACAAATGGAATATTCAGCTTCCCATCTAAATACAATCCTGCAGCAAAGGCTGTTTGAGCTGTGCCAAAAAGAATACAAGCAGGATCATCAGTAACATGCCCATGGGCACGAATGATCTTAATCCCTGGATGCTCCGGATCATCCGTAATGCTATCATTCGTCATCTCCAAGAGAATAATGCGTTGCCGGGCCAACGGGAGAAGTTTCTCATTTAAGGCTATGGTTGGGGCAATAGCCGACGGAAATTCATCTTTTGGATTTGTTGCTACTTTGTATGGGTATAAAGAATAAATCAAATTTCCCTTCCCCAATTTCTGTGCGTGAAGGCCGGGGACCGGCGTATGAACTCTCTCTATAGAATATTTTTGTTAAATATTCCTGAGTAATGGCCACCCGATCTAAACCCTCAAGCAGATCTCTTGATGCACGCCTTCCAACAGCTGCTATGATGTTAATTTGATCATCGGAAATAGGGGTCAGTCGCGCTGTAACAAAAACATCCCCCGATAAAGTGCCATTTTCAAGAACGCGCGAGGTAATTTGCACATCTGATGTGACATAGGCCTGTTTGTATTGTCCATAATTAGGAGAAAGAGGGTCCTGGCTAGGCGTAAAAGTGTAAAAAACATTCCCTTCCGCCGCAGTAATTTCTGCAAAACGCATAAATGGCAAATAAACATCTGGTGGCCGTTCGGGATTAAGAGGCGTCATAATATTAAATTCAGGCTTAAAGTTAGAATTGGCAATCAAGGAATTGTTAAGATCGAATACAGAAGGTGTGGCCTTGAGGGATAATGTCGCTTCGTTTCCTGCTACAGAAGTAATGGAAAAGTTCTGAGGCTCCCCAGGAAAGTCAGCGCTCCCTAGCTCAGGAACAGGGCCCGCCACATTGCTAAGTGTTGAAACCGCAATCACAAATCCTCTACTGAGGCGCATATTTACATCCCTTATGTTGTGCAAATCCTAAAGATAGTATCGCTATACAGCCACAATAATCAAGAAATATAATTTTATTATTTAAAAAAATAATTTCTTAAAATTTTGTCTAAATAATAAAATATTCCATTTTTGATATAAAATATAATGAATGAAAAATATTCTTGATCCTGTAGTAACATTGCTATACATGGGATTCTAGTTTGTTGTACAAAATTATAAACTCAGGAGAATATGGTCATGAAAAAATCACTTCTAAGAATGGGGTTGTTTTTTGGCTTTGTAGCTTGCGCTTTCGTTTTTTACACACCGGCCTATGCAAAAAGCTGTGAAAAAAATACCACGAAGGCTTGTGTAAGTTCGACAGTAGGAAATTTTAAATGCTGGACTTGCTACTCAAAAGACACGTCCACAAACAAAGAGTACTCCGGAAAGGGATGTAGACTATCTTCTGCAACCACGCCAACTGATGAACAATTGCAGACCACAGCATCTGACAACTCTCTCGCAAACTGTAATAAAAATGCTTTCACTTACGGAAGCTCCGATATGGGAACTTCTCAATCGAATACAACAAAATCACAAAGATAATTTTTTGGTTCTGATACCGGAGCGCCCCTTAATAGGGCACTCCATTTTTTCTGACGTACGATTATGAAAGAGCGATTATTTTTATCACTTCTGTTGATGGTTTTGATGGTGGAACCTGCTTCTGCCGCCTGTCCGTCTGCGACGACGGCCACATGCGCACCGCAAACTACCAACCCCTTGCTGCATTGTTACGAATGCCGAGCAATGGATGGGGGCAAGAGCGTGAGCGCCAAGAAATGCCGCCGCACCTCGATTGATATCCCCGACGATGCAACATTGGAGCAACAAGCGCGCGATGCCTTATGCAGCAGCCCATTAAGCCCCGTCCCAGCGCATAGCCAACAGACGCCGCCAACAGCCCTGCCTTCGGGTCGCCTGCCTAATCCCTTAACTTCGCCTTTGGCCAATTAGCATCTATTCGAGAAACGCCGCCGACAAAAAGCGCTTTTCTTCGAACACGAGAGCATCCTGTTGTTTGGTGCTCAGAAGTGTATCGGTCTCATAACGGAAATTGGCAAGCTGCCGATAATAACTCACCATCATCGAAGCCAGTGAGGATTCGGCATTGGTTAGGGCATCTTCTGTTTGCAGCAAGTCGAATAAAGACGCTTTGCCTAAACGGAAATCGGCCAACTGTTTTTTGTAGACCTGCAGGAAGTTATTAAATGTGGTTTCGCTTTGGGTCATCTGCGCGCGGGTTGATTCCAGGCTTTCATACGCTTCGGCAATACTAAAGGTGATGGAGCGCTCCAGATCCCGCACACGCAGCTTCTGGCTCAGCTGCGTGGCGCGCTGCGCCCGCAAATCTGCTTGCGCCGAATCATTGCCGATGGGATAGGATAGGCTCATCCCCATGGACCAGCTGTCAGCGCTGTTACCGTCATGAATTGTGCGGATTGTGTCGGAGATTCCAGTGCCGGTATTGACCCGTTCCTTACCCACCGAGCCCACAACGCTAAGATCCGGTAACAGATTGTTCTCCGACAATTGCAAGCGGATCTCCTGCTGATCCGACGAAAGACGCTCGCCAATCAAATCACCGCGCGTTTCCTTTGCGTGGGCTAAATAACGTTCATAGGTCTGCTTGCCGATTTCCTGCGCACGGTAGAGCGTATATTCCGGCAACGGAATCTGGTCGCGCTCTGCATCCCCAACACCCATGCTCAAGCCCAGCGAATTCCTGTATGAGCGTAACAAATCCTCCGACGCCAACAACGTCGATTGCCGTTCCGCAAGCCGTGCCTCAATGACGCCCCGATCACCGGCATCATACAAACCACGCGCCGTTAGGGTATCAAATTCCTGCATCAGCCCATTCAAACGCGCCATTGATGTTTGTACAATCGCCAGGCTTTCAGCGGCATCTGCATAGTACCAGAAATTTTGCACAATCGAATTTGCGGTATACGCTATATTCTGCGAGAGGCGTGCGCGTTCGGCCTGCGATGACAGCGCCGCGATCTTTTGCCCAGCGTCGTTTATATCCATGCCATAGCCGCGCAGCAGGGGTTGCGTCAATGAAAGGGTCAGGGTTGAGGTGTTGGAATCCGGATCATCCGTTTGTAAATCGGAATAGCGCGAAACACTGGCATTGGCGCTAAGCGTTGTGCCGGGGCTGAACTTTTTGGATAGGGAGAGTGTTGCAGAATCGGAAATACTGTCCGTGCTGTCGCGGCCGGTGAGCTCGGCTGCTGTGGTCTGAAAGGGGGAACGATTGCGGCTGGTATCCACAGAAGCGCTTATGGTCGGATTGAATTCGCCTTCGGCCGACTGTTCACCCGATTCCGTGATTTCCAAACCCAGCCGCGATTGTAAAATGTCGGTATTATGCTGTAACCCGTAACGTAAAGCCGTCAGCAAAGTAAAGCTTTCACGGCCAATCACCTCCTGAAGGGCTTGTGGCTTGTTAACCAGATCATCATAGAGCGCCTGCGGCGCTGTGGTAAGATCGTATTGCAGCGTTTCTTTGTTTTCTGGCTCTTGCGCCCATGCGAAACACGGCAGAAATGCCAATACGATGCTGATCAACAAAACCATGCGCATGCGCGAACCACTCCGGTTCTTAAGCCATAGCGCAAATTCCCGAGTTTGATAAGGATTTTTGATCGGTCAGGCAGCGACGGGCGACAAACTGCGCCTGGCCGCGCAGTTCCGGGACGGCAATGGTTTCAAGCCTGGCCCCCGTCAGCAAGGACCCCAAAAGGTAAAGCGGTCGTGTGGTCTGATTCCCCGCAACATTAAAATCCGTATCTGCCTGAATGCCCCACCCTGTGGGATGGGGTCGCAGCAATCCCTGCGCCAGCAAATCCTGGATCAAGGGATTGGCATTGCGCGCAGGATGATAGGTTAACCCCCTGCAATCAAAAATCGCCTGAACATCATAAGTTTTGCCGCTTATGTCGATCCGGTTATTTCTGCGCACATGCGCCGCGCCTTTCATAATTTTCAATGACCCCCGGTGCATTTCACTCTGCATCATCGCAGTGATCTCTGGCGCCATGCGGTGGCGATGCACACCCCACATGGAAAACAGCCGCGAAAAAAATTTCTTTTGATCCGACACCGAAAGGCTGGCCCATAAGACAGGCAGATGCAGCCGCCATTGATCCAACACGCGCTGCCAGTGGACCCCTTGTGCAGCGGCGGCACGGATCTCAGCACGGAGCTCCCGCATCAATCCTAAAAGCGTGTTTTTTTGCTGCGCCAGATTTACCGCGCGGGAGGCAAAAATGGCGGGATGTAAATCATGGGGCTGAGGCAACAAACCGCGGCGGGAAGTTGCCCAGACCAGGCCCTTATAACCGCCGTCCCGCAAGGACATTAGTGTATCTACCATCGTCAGGCCGGTGCCGATAATCGCCACGGGTCCTATCGTACCCGCTAACGCTGCATAATTATAATTCCATACATCTGTTATTAGGCCAGTATCCACTGGCGCCACTGTTGGATTTCCTAACGCTAAAACAAGATGTGATGCGATGTATTTTCTTTCGCATTTACTGCGCACTAAGTATCCGCCTTCTTGAGGATTCAGATGAGAAACGATTTCTCGCACATGCTGTACGCTGATGCCGCGCTTCTTGGCAAACACATACATCTGCACAGTTAACCATTGCAGGTAATCACCATAGAGGATGCGCGGCGCGAAATCATTGGCCTGCCACCCCGTTTTCAACCCGCGTTGATAGGCTGCTGAAATGCCATCCGCGCTGTTCAGCCAACCTAGAAAATGATCGGAATCGTCCGGCAAGGCACTCATCCGTCCTGCTACGACGTTCAGCAAATGATGTAGATTGGATGTTCTGTAAGCTTCACCAAGGCCCAGGATTTCTGATGGTTCAAATATTGCAACGCGCAGACCTGGCGGTCCCTCGGATGCGAGATGATAGGCCGTCATCAGGCCGGAGAATCCGCCGCCGATAATCGCAACATCAAACTGTTGCTGCATCATAGTTTTTATCCTTGTGATTTTTGTTGGCGGCTTTGCATGACGCATTTGATGCGCTCTTGCATATAGTTATTCAAGGCCTTAACACGGCCACTGGCGATGGTGGTGTGAAAGCACGGGATCAGCCCGTGAATGGTGAGATAGAACGCCGTGAGAATGAGATACACGGATGTTTTCAGCGTAAACCACAGATGACCGCCATAGGTTTCTCCGGCCTCATGCGGATGCTCAAGGAAAATTTCATAGAAAATTTTTGCAGCTGAATTATGCGGTCTTGTCAAAGAATCAGGGTGTATTGGCATGGGCTTTATCTCCTTCGAATTTTGGGGGCTGGGTAAGAATGTCATGTAAAGTGCGATGGTCGAGAACATTGGCGATTTCGTTACGGACTTCGAGCATCAGATGGCGGATCTGGCATGTGGCCGGATCAATACAATCTTCACAGGGTTGATATTTATAGACGCTGGCGCAGGGCAGCGGCGCGACCATGCCATCGAGCGTACGAATGATTTGCCCTGTCGTTATCTCCTGCGGAGGGCGTGCCAAACGATAGCCGCCCCAGGCGCCGCGCCGGGTTACGATCAGACCCTTGCGGCGCAGCTCTAGCAAAATGGCTTCAAGAAAGCGCAGCGGCACGTCGGCCTTCTCGGCAATCGTACGAGCCTGAAGAAAAGTTTCCCCTTCCCCCGCCAAAGCCTGGCCAGCCATGTACAGCGCCGCCCGTAAGCCGTATTTTGCCTTCATGGAAAGCATGCCAATTCC